>JAFLDX010000051.1 GCA_017302215.1 Lysobacterales bacterium | reverse complement strand
CGTACAAGCATCCACTGAACCGATGGATCAGAACATTCACATTGAGCAACGCCCGGCCGCGATCGCCGCAGGCGCCGACGCGAGCCTCGTCGAAGGGGTCGGCGGCTGGGCCGCACCGCTCGGCGACGCGCTCGAGCAGGCCGACCTCGTGCGCGCGCTCGACCTCGACGTCGTGCTCGTGGTGGGACTTCGACTCGGCTGCATCAATCATGCGCGCCTGAGCGCCGCGGCGATCGCGGCCGGGCGTTGCCGCCTCGTCGGCTGGATCGCGAACCGCGTCGATCCGGCCATGGCGCGCGCCGACGACAACATCGCGACGTTGCGCACGCGCCTCGAAGCGCCGCTGCTCGGCGTCGTCGGCCACGGCGACCCGCCGGTCGATGCGGCCCTCGCGCGAGCCCTCATGGACGTCACCGGCTGAGCACACCCTGAGCGCCGGCGAGGCGGCGGCGTCCATGGCGCCGCCGCGCGACTAGACTGGAACCCCCCACCTGCAGGACCGACCATGGCCAGGGCGCAGCATTTCTTCATCACGATCGACGACCTCGCCCGCGCGCGCGGCAGCGAAGCCGCGATCGCGTTCGACGGCGAGTCGCCGCAAACCCTGGCCGCGGCGCTGCAGGCGGCCTTGCGCGAGCCGGCCCTGTGGGAGCGCTGGCGCCTGCTGCAGGACGATCCCGACGAGGTCGATCCCGCCGGCGGCGCCACCGATCCGGCGGCGACCGTCGAGGGTTCGCTCGCGGCGAGTCGCACCGAACTCAAGGTCGTCACGTGCCTGCCGCACGCGATCATCAAGCATCGCCTCGATCTGCTGGTCGGTCCGAACTGGAAGCTGCGCGACGTGCACTGAGCGGGCGCGTCGCCAGCCATACGCCGAACGCCGCACAGGCGAAGCCGGCGAGCTTGAGCGCGGTGAGGTGCTCGCCGAGCACGACGTGACCCATCGCCGCGGTCACCGGCGGCATCAGGAAGAACAGCGCGGCGACCGCACTCGCCGCGCCGTGCCGGATCAGCACGAACAGCAGGGCGAAGCCGCCCACCGAGTTGACGAGCACGAGCCAGGCCAGCGGCGCGAAGAACGCGGGCGTCGCCGCGTAGCGGAAATCCTCGATCGCGAGGGCGAGCGGCATGAGGACGACGGTGGCCGCGAGGTTCTGCGTGGCGAGACCGATGCGCAGGTCGATCGTCGAGGCGTGGCGCTTCTGGTAGAGCGTGCCGGCGCTCGCGCCGGCCAGCCCGACCAGCAGCGCGATCCACGCCGGCCACGGCGTCGCGCCGTCGATGCGATCGGCGACGACCAGCATCACGCCGGCGAATCCGATCGCGAGTCCGCTCCACTGCCGCGGTCCGAGCCGCTCGCGGCCACCGGCGAACGCCGCCAGCGCGACCACGAGCGGCATCGCCCCGATGACGAGCGCCGCGATGCCGGCCGTCGCCCCCCAGTGCAGGCCGAGATAGACGCCGCCGAACTGCAGGGCCAGGGTCAGCACGCCGGTCATGGCGCTGTGCAGGAGCGCCGTCGTCGTCGGCCGCCGCACGCGCGCCGCCACCGCGAGCGCAAGGAACACGAGCGTCGACAGGCCGAAGCGCCAGACCAGGGCGGTCAGTGCGCCGGCCTCGGCGACGACGAGCTTGCCGCCGAGATAACCCGTGCACCAGACGACCACGAAACCCAATCCCGTCGCCGAGAGCGGGCTGCGTTGCGGCGCGGGATCCGCGCGTGCCATGGCGGGCGGTGCGGTCATGGTTCGCGTCGTCGACAGTCGGCCCGGGAGCATTCACGGCGTTCGCACGCGACCACGGTACGGTCGCGCCGCGGCACGCGCCATCCGCCAATGGTCGCGGATCGGGACTTCCGTCCCGTGCGGGGCGGGCCCGCTCCGGTCTAGGATGGCGGTCCGGTCCCAGGGGAGAACCACCGTCATGTCGATCCGTCCACTCGTGTTCGCCGTCGCTGCCGTGCTGTGCCTGCCGGTCGCGTCCGTCGCCGCCGACAGGAAGAAGGACGAACCGCCGAAGTGGGACGTCGATGCGGCCCACGGCAGGAATGCGAAGACCGTGCGCTTCAGCGTCGAGGAAGGCACGTGGATGGACCTCGACGTCAGCCCGGACGGCAAGACGATCGCCTTCAGCCTGCTCGGTGACCTCTACCTGCTGCCGATCTCGGGCGGCACGGCGAAGCGCATCACGCACGGCGCATCGTGGGACGTGCAGCCGCGCTTCTCGCCGGATGGCCGCGAGCTCGCCTACACGAGCGACCGCGGCGGCGGCAACAACATCTGGCGTGTCGGCACCGACGGCAACAACGCGGTGCAGGTGTCGAAGGAGGACTTCCGCCTGCTCAACAACCCGTCGTGGACGCCCGACGGCCAGTACCTCGTCGCGCGCAAGCACTTCACCGGCCAGCGTTCGCTCGGCGCCGGCGAGTTGTGGATGTTCCATCGCAGCGGCGGCGCCGGGCTGCAGCTGACCAGGCAGAAGAACGACCAGCAGGACCTCGGCGAACCGGCAGTCAGCCGCGACGGGCGCTACGTCTATTTCTCGGAGGACGTCACGCCGGGGCCGTTCTTCCAGTACAACAAGAATCCGCACGACACGATCTACGCGATCAAGCGCCTCGATCGCCAGACCGGCGAGACCGAGACCGTGGTCGATTCGGCCGGTGGCGCCGTGCGCCCGCAGCCGTCGCCGGACGGCAAGTCGCTCGCTTTCGTCAAGCGCGTGCGCGACAAGAGCGTGCTCGAGGTGCAGGACCTCGACAGCGGCGAGGTGCGTGCGCTGTGGAACGGCCTCTCGCACGACCTGCAGGAGGCCTGGGCGATCTTCGGGCCGTACGCGAACTTCGCCTGGACGCCCGACTCGAAGCAGATCGTGATCTGGGCCAAGGGCAAGCTCTGGCGCGTCGACGCGGCGAGCGGCACGCCGACCGCGATCGCGTTCAAGGCCGATGTCGAGCAGACCCTCGCGCCGCCGCTGCGCTTCACCCAGACCATCGAGCAGGGCACGTTCCAGCCGAAGATGATCCGCGACGTCGCCACGAGTCCGGACGGCCGCACGATGGTGTTCCATGCGCTCGGGCACCTCTATCTCAAGTCGCTGCCGGGCGGCGCGCCGCAGCGCCTGACCGGGGATGCCGCCGTCGCCGAGTACCAGCCGGCGTTCAGTGCCGACGGGCGCAAGCTGCTCTACACGACCTGGTCCGACGCGAAGCAGGGCGCGATCGTCGAGCGTGACCTCGCCAGCGGGCAGACCCGCGTGCTGACGACGAAGCCCGGCTTCTACTACGCGCCGAAGTACTCGCGTGACGGCAGCCGCATCGTCTACGCGAAGACAGCCGGGACCTCGCTGACCGGCAACCTCAATTCGGGCGAAGGCGGCATCTACGTCATGCCGTCCGCCGGTGGCGAAGCGAGGCGCCTGGAAAAATCCGGCGCCGACCCGCAGTTCTCCGCCGACGGCCAGCGCGTCTATTTCCTCACCGGCGGCGGCATCAAGAAGAAGCTGCAAAGCATTGCGATCGACGGCAGCGAACCGCGCGACGTGTTCGACCTCAAGTACGTCGATTTCGTCAGCATCAGTCCGGACGGCCAGTGGGTCGCCTTCACCGAACTGTTCAATGCCTACGTTGCGCCGATGCCGCAGACCGGCACCACGATCGAGCTGTCGAAGGACACCAAGGCGATCCCGGTCACCGCGATCAGCAAGGACGTCGGCTCGTACCTGCACTGGTCGGCCGACTCGTCGTCGCTGCACTGGATGGTCGGGCGCGAGTACCACTCGCGCCGCATCGCCGACAGCTTCGCGTTCCTGCCGGGCGCGCCGAAGGAACTGCCGAAACCCGGCAGCGATGCCGGCATCGACGTCGGCCTGACCGCGAAGGTCGACACGCCGAGCGGCGTGGTCGCCTTCACCGGCGCACGCATCGTCACGATGCGCGACGCCGAATCGAAACAGGAGGTCATCGACAACGGCGTGCTCGTCGTCGACGGCGACTCGATCAAGGCGGTCGGTCCCGTCGGCAGCGTGGCCGTGCCGGCCGGTGCGCAGGTCATCGACGTCGCCGGCAAGACGATCGTGCCGGGCTACGTCGACGTGCACGCGCACGTGAACCATTTCAATGCGGGCGTCGTGCCGCAGCAGAACTGGGCCTATTACACCAACCTCGCGTTCGGCGTGACGACCACGCATGATCCGTCGGCGACGACCGAGACCGTGTTCTCGCAGTCCGAGCTGGTCAAGTCCGGCGCGATGGTCGGCCCGCGCATCTATTCGACCGGCACGATCCTGTACGGCGCCGACGGCGACTTCAAGGCCGTGGTCAACTCGATCGACGATGCGCGCGCGCACCTGCGGCGCATGAAGGCGAACGGCGCGTTCAGCGTGAAGAGCTACAACCAGCCGCGCCGCGACCAGCGCCAGCAGATCAACCAGGCCGCGCGCGAGCTCGGCATGCTCGTGGTCGAGGAAGGCGGCTCGACCTTCAACCACAACATGACGATGGTGCTCGACGGCGTCACCAGCATCGAGCACAACCTGCCGGTCGCCCCGCTCTACGCCGACGTCATCAACCTGTGGAAGCAGACCGACGTGCGCAACACGCCGACCCTCGTGGTCAGCTACGGCGGGCTCAGCGGCGAGTACTGGTGGTATGCGCGCGACAACGTCTGGGAAGACAGGAAGCTCAACCGCTTCTTCCCGCGCGAGACGCTCGACGCGCGTTCGGTACGCCGCGAGACCGCGCCCGACTGGGACTACTACCACGTCGACGTGGCGAAGGCCGCGAAGGCGCTGCGCGATGCCGGCGTGAAGATCACGGTCGGCGGCCACGGCCAGCTGCAGGGCCTGTCGGCGAACTGGGAAATCTGGATGCTGACCCAGGGCGGCTTCAGCAACTGGCAGGCGCTGCGCGCGGCGACGATCGACGGCGCCGACCTGATCGGCCTGTCGCGCCAGCTCGGCTCGATCGAAGCGGGCAAGCGCGCCGACTTCGTCGTCCTCAACTCGAACCCGCTCGACGACATCCGTGCCACGATCGACACGCGCTACGTCGCGGTCAATGGCCGCGTGTTCGACGTCGACGCCGACATGGCCGAAGTCGGCGGCCTCGGCCGCAAGGCGCCCGAGTTCTACTGGCAGCATCATCGCGACGGCCGCACGTTCGGCATCGAGTACGGCCCGACTGCGCCATGCCACTGCCCGAAGTCGGGCACGACGCACGTGCACTGAGGACCGCCCAGCCATCGGCCAACGACGCAACGCGCCCGGTTCCGGAAGGACAACACCCCCGGACCGACCTTGTCATGGAACGCAAGCGTTCGCTTCTCCCCGCAGTGAGGGAGAAGGAACATCAAGGGCACGCCCACGCCGGCCTCTCCTTCTCCCCGTCAGAACGGGGAGAAGGGACATCAAGGGCACGACAACGCTGACCTTCCCTTCTCCCTATGAGAACGGGGAGAAGGAACATCAAGGGCACGACAACGCCGGCCTTCCCTTCTCCCCGTGAGAACGGGGAGAAGGTGGCGCGGCAGCGCCGGATGAGGGGCACGGCGTCGAACGGAGAAATCTCGCGACACGACATGGAAAGCGCCCCTCATCCGCCTGACGTGCCGCTCCCGCGGCACGCCCTTCGGGCCATCGCCTGCGGCGATGTTCGCTCCGGCATCCTGCCTTCGCAGTCGGCACCCTCTCCCCGTCGCCACGGGGAGAAGGAACATCAAGCCCACGACAACGCCGGCCTTCCCTTCGCCCTCCCAGGCACGTCGCAATCACTGAGCGGAGCAAGCTCCGCTCTACGACGGCGGTTGCGCGACGCCGCGCACGACGGGCTTCACCTCCGTAGAGCCGAGCTTGCTCGGCTGCGAGCCGTCCACGGCCGCCCTGTTTCTTCGAGCGGAGCAAGCTCCGCTCTACGACGGCGGCGGCGTGAACACCGGCTGCCCCTCGAACTGCTCGAGCGCGCCGTCCATGCAGGCCCAGGCCGGTGCGCGCGTGGTCCAGATGTTGGCCCGCGGCCGAATCGACGATGGATCGTCGAGCGTGCCGAGGCGGACGACGAGGAATCCCGGACGTCCGCTCGAATGGGCGAACAGATGCGATCCGCAGCGCGCGCAGAACCGGTGATGGATGCGGTTGCCGCTGTCGGCCGTGCGCACGTACTCAGCCACCGCTCCGCTGATCGACACGGCATCGGCCGCGAAGATCGCGTTCGCCGTACCGTTGCCGGCGATGCGCTGGCAGTCGCTGCACCAGCAGATGCGCGCGACCACCGGCTCGCCCGCGACGCGATAGCGCACGTCACCGCACAGGCATCCACCGTCTCTCGTGCTCATCATCCTTCTCCGCATGCGTGGGTCGCGCAGGTTACGCCCGTTTCGGCGGCCGCCGGTGCGCGCGGCGCAAAGCGTGCTTGCCGGCTCCAGCGTTCATCGCAGGGCGCCGCGATGCCGATCCGATCAGGCTGTGGGAGCCATGCGCGCGCGTCCGGCCGTTCTGCCTGCCATTTCATACGCGACGAGCGGCAGGGCCCAGCTCGCCCACAGCAGGGCGGCGATCATGTCGGGGCTCGGTGCAATGCCGGCCGCGATGGCACCGTGCAACAGGAGGCGGAACGTGACCGGCGACAGGGTGACGAGATAGTTGCGCGTCATCCAGCGCCGATGCACAACCACTTGTGCACGCCGGATCGCCATCAGCGCGACCAGGCCGGTGCCGAGCCACGCGAGCGCGGTCGCGGCGAACGCGGAACGGATCGCGAACGGCGCCGGCGAGGTCGCGATGAGGCCGGTCGCGCCGATCGACCCGATCAGGATGCCACTCACGTACATCCATCCGGACGCGCGATGCAGGCGTGCGAACGGGCGTGGCCAGCGCGACAGGAACTGCAGCGGGCCGAGCACGATGGTCAATGCTCCGCCGGCCAGGTGCGTCCACAGCCAGGCGCGGCGCGACCAGAACATCGCATACGCCTCGGCCGTCACCGCGTGGTACTTCGCATGGACGCCGACGAGGAAGTCGATGCTCAGCACAGCAAGGGCCAGCCATGCGAGCGCCCAGGCGCAGCGCCGCAGCGTGCGCGAGCGATCCGGCGTGAATGCGGAAGCGTGTGTGGCCATGCGAGTCGAGCCGAGGTCGGGACGCGAGTCTGCCACAGCCATCGCCGTCGCCGGCCTGTCAGCCGCACCATTGCGACTCGCACGGCACGCCGTCGCCGTCGCCGTCCATCTGCGTGCCGGGGCAATGGCGCACGAAGAACGTCGCTTCCGCGCACGAGCTCATCTGGCTGCAGTGCGTGCGGCCGTCGCACTCGAAGCTGCGCACCGGCTCGATCTGGAGCACCGACTCGCGCCCCGGCTCGCGGCTTGGGGCATCGCGCAACGCATCGCGGTCAATCGCGGAGCCGGGCCAGAAGCGCGAGGTTGCGTAGGCGGCGATCCCGAGCACGGCCAGCCAGCCGACGAACCCGTAGCGGCGCACGGGACGCGTCCGCGACGATCGAGGCGCCGCGCGCGGCGTCGCCTGCCGAGCCCGTGCGCGAGTGACGTGCACGCGCACGGCGCGCGGGCGCCCGTCCGGCCCGCTGCCGGGCTCGTAGAGCAAGGCATCACCGACCACGGGTCGTGCGTGGCGGGCAAACGCGCTGATGTGCACGAAGACATCCGCTCCACCGGATGCGGGCGTGATGAAGCCGAAGCCGCGCGCATCGTTCCAGTCACGCAGGGTCCCGGCTTGCGTCATCGCGAACCCGCGATGGCCCGACCCGGATGTCTTCGACGCGCCGGTCACGCGTACGCGCCGGATGCGCCGCGGCTCAACGCAACCAGCCGCGTGCGATGCCCCTGCGTGCGAGCAGGATCAGTGCGATCGCGACGACCAGCACGATGCCCTGCATGACGACCGCGACCGGGCCGGCGAGTGTCGCGCCGTCGACGAGAACGAACAGGCCGAAGTCCTGCGCGACGATGCCGGCGAGCGAAAGCACGAACACGGGGTACGCCCACTTGCGACCGAGCAGCAGGCCGATGCAGCCGAGCGCTCCGGCGATGACGGCAAGTCCGGTGCCGGCCACGGCCCAGGCGGGGCGGGCGGCGTAGAGCGCCTGGTGTGCCGCCGGCATCGCGGCGATGTCCTCGGCACCGAGGCTGAGGTCGTAGCCGAAGGCGAGGCAACCGAGCAGGTTCCACAGCAACGCGATGATCGCAACGACCTTCAACCACGTGGGCGACTTGTCCATACGATGCTCCCCTGTGCAATGGCCGCCGCGGCGGCAGCGGGCACGGCACCGGCCGTGCCTCCGGTGGTGGACTCTACGCCGCTGCGCGACGAGGCGCCTCACGAAGCAGCCGCGATCCTGGTCGCGGGCCGCGCAGTCCTGGCGGCGGAAACCGCGACGATGGAGCTTCTTGGCCGCCACGGTGCGCCGCTGCGATTCCGCCGTGGGCGGGTGCACCGCGGACCGACCTAGCGTCGCGGCGGCGCGTCGAGCTGGCCCGGATAGAACACGTTGAACGGATGGACCTCGCTCGCGAACGTGCCGGCCTGCATCGACGGATCGCCCGCCATCCACGCGCGCACCTCGTCGGCCGACGTCGCCCGGAACACGAGCAGCCCCTTGTCCGAATAGCGCGCGCCGACGACGATGCGGCCTTCGTCGCGCAAGCGTTTCAGGTGCGCCGAGTGCTCGCGGAAGAACGCCTGTTCGCCGGGCGGCTTGGCCTTGTCCCAGCCCGGCCCGGTAGTGACCTCGACCGCGAACAGGGCGGTCGCGGTCGCCTGCGCCGCCGGCGGATCGGCGAGCGCGCCCATCGTGCCGGCACCGAGCAGCAGCATCGCGGACAGGGCGACGTGCATGCGCCATGCCGCTCCGCCCGGATCGCTTCGTGTGTTCATGCGGATCTCCTCCCGACCAGGTGAGAACGCTCGTGTCTTGTTCGTCCTGCGGCACGGTGCGGCCGCTGCGGTGACGCATGGCGTCCATGGATGCTTCGGCGGCGGTGGCGATCGATCGGGGAGCGCGAACGGTCGGCAATGCCGTCGATGGCCGTGGCCGGCTGCACCCTATCATTTGCGCGCCACGAGGCGCACGCTGCGCGCCAACGCTCGTGCCCGGCTCGAGGTTCGACGGTGTCGATTCGAGCGATGGCCGCTCGTCGAACGATCACGACCGCGCGGCCGCGCGGTTCGGCACCCACGACACTCCGCGGAGACGTTGCATGACCACGATGCTCTTCATCAGCCTGCCCGTCACCGACCTCGCGGCGTCGATCGCGTTCTACCAGGCGCTCGGGTTCGAGCGGAACCCGAAGTTCGGCGACGACAGTTCGGCCTGCATGGCCTGGAGCGAGACGATCCAGCTCATGCTGCTCACCCGCGCCAAGTGGCGCACGTTCACCGAGCGGCCGCTGCCGCCGGCCGGCACGAGCATGATCATGCTGTCGTTGTCGCTCGACAGTCGCGAAGCAGTCGATGCGATGAACGCGGCGGCCGCGGCGCACGGCGGTCGCGCCGACGTCAATCCGGTGCAGGATCTCGGTTTCATGTACGGACGCGATCTCGCCGATCCGGATGACCACCTTTGGGGTCCGTTCTGGATGGACGCATCGGCCATGCCGCCCGCCGCCGGCGGTGGATGACGCACTCGCGCGTCGCGACGGGTAGACACCGACGAGGGCTCAGTTTCGCCGCGCCCGCAAGACACCGGCGAGCGCGGCCACGATCAGGCAGCCCAGCGCGACCAGGTCCGCGCTGACCACGCGCGAGACGGAGGCATTGGCGTTGCCCACCGACCAGGCGAGCCACAGGAACGACCCCACGCTGACGAAACCGGCCACGATCGCACCCCGCTGCAGCGAAGGCCGGAACGCCGCAACGAGGAAGAACGCGCCGAGCAGCCCGAACAGCACCGCGCGATGGCGCATGAGGATCTCGAGGTTCGGCTCGGCGAACGACAGGCCGTAGAGCGCGGCCAACCGCTCGCCGCCGAGCACGCCCGACAACGGCAGCAGGTGGATGATCGCGACGACGAGCAGCGCGACCTGGATGACGTGGTTCATCGATGGTCTCCCTGGCGAATCGAGGGTTGCGATGCGTGCGCACGCGAGCGCCGCCGCGCGCATCCGGGCGGGGCGAGCGGCGCGTTCATGGCCACTCGCCGGCCGGGCATGCGCTGGCGATGCATCCGGCCATGGTTCGAGCACGCCGAGGATCGCGCGAGCGCTCGATCACGGCTCGTTGCCGCGGCGCTTCGCGCAGTGGTCCTGCGGTGACCACGTGACCTCCGAAGGCAAGTCCCAGGTCATGTCGACGACCGTACCCGACGCGTCGGCCATGACGCCGAGGTATCTGACCAGCGGATCCCAGGCCACGACCCAGGTCAGGATGCGCGCCGAGCCGATCAGGCCATCGCGGCTCGGCGTGCCGAGGCGCGCCTGCAACTCGGATACCTGCGTGCGGCACAGCATGACCGAGCGCGCCACCGCCTCCCCGTCGGGAATCACTTTCTCGACGTCGTCCTTCGGAACCGAGGCGCAACCCGCCGAGCACGCCACGAATGCCGCCGCCACCATGAGTCGCATCATCGTCTCCTTCACGGCTGCTCGATCTCGATGAGGTAACCGTCCGGATCCTGCGCGAAGCACCTCCATCCACCCCAGGCCGGCTGATGTGGAGGCGCAAGGAACGCGAGACCGAGTTCACTCAAGGCGGCATGGGTCGCCCTGACATCCGTCACGCGGAAGATCAGGTTGACCGAGGGGCGCTCCGGATCACTCGGTGGCGCGAGCGTGACCCCGGGCTTGTCTTCGGTCGGAGGGCTTTCGGTGACCAGATAGAGCGTGGCGCCTGCCCTCTCGAGTCTGCGCAATGCAGGAAGGTGCTCGGTCGTCCTGAAGCCGAAGTGCGTGACGTAGAACCGCTCGGATCGCTCCAGATCCCGCACGACGATCATGGTGCTGAAGCCGAGTTGCCGTGAATCCAGGGGATGCGATGCGGGCTCGCTCATGCGGCGTGTACCTGGCGAAGCGCAGGAAGCGCAAGCAAGACAGAGGATGATTGCGGACAACGAGCCACGCATGGACTTTCTCCCGATGCCGCGATGCCGCGATGCCGTGGCCAGGACGATTGCACGCGAGGCCGATGACGGACGCCGGCGCACCGGCCGGGCGCGCCTGCGCCCGACGCGACCCGGAACGAAACCGGATCGTACGACGGCAAGACGAGCCTCCGCGTGACGGTCATCGCGCACGCGATGGCTCTTCTCACCCACCCACCGACGGACCCTTGAACTCGATCACATTGCCATCCGGATCAGGGAAGTAGAGCGAGAGACCGTCGCCCTCCGCGCCGAAGTTGATTTCCGCGCCGCCCAGCGGCACGACACCGCTTCGTCGCAGGTGAGCGAGGAGATCCGCTTCATCGAACGGCTCGATGCGCAAGCACAGGTGATCCACGTTCCTCGCTTCCTTGCCCGCTGCCGCGCCTCCACGCGACCCCAGCTTTCCGTCGACGCTCACGAGATCGATCATCGACGCGCCAGCCCGCAGGTGGACGAGCCCGAGGGATTCGCGCTGGCGAACAACCTCGCAGCCGACGACCGTCCGGTAGAACGCGATGCTGCGCTCGAGATCCATCACGCGCAGGACGACATGGTCGATGCGCTGCACGGAGAATGGCGCCTTCACCCGGAACTCCTCGAGCCGTGCCGGATACCCGAGGCACGAATCGAACTGCGCGGCGAAGCGGCGTCGGCCTGGATGTCAGGCATCGTCAGCGATCCGCCGTGGACGGATCGATCACCGCGCTGATCGGCGTGATCCTGTTCGCCGGGAAACCGGACTTCTCGGCGTGCTCGCGGATGAGCTGTTCATTCGGGGCGTTGTAGACGCAGTAGATCTTGTCGCCCGCCACGTAGCTGTGCACCCATTGGATGTCGGGACTCATGCCTGCGAGCACGGCATTCGAGTGCTTCGACGCGTCACGAAGCGCTTCCGGCGACATGTCGCCGGCGCCGGCAATCTCGCGCTCGATCAAGTACTGGGTCATCGCCGTCTCCTGTCACGTGAGGTGGAAATCAGGCCCGGGCCGGCCCGGCGCGCAGCATTCCCCGAAACACCCATGCCATCGGAACGCCGAACAGCAGCATGTGCGACAGCAGGTCGAGCGTCGTGGCCAACGGTTTGAACGCGACCGGGTGGGGGAAGGCCGACAGCGGCAGGACGACCAGCCGCATGGTGAGGAAAACGAGAATGCCGAACGCGATGCCGGCGCCGACCGGATGATGCAGGATGCGCGGGCGCAGCCGGACCGCTGCGAGAAAGACCCCCGCCCACAGCAGCGACATGCCGAAGTGCAGGGCGAGCCCCAGGATCGCGACCGGAACGCCTCCACTGTACGCCGCCGAGCCGAGCAGTCCGCTCGCGACCGTCTGGAGCAGGCGAACCGGGGTCGAGCCGCCGTACGCCGCGAACGAGATCGCGAAGAGGATGTCGAGGAGACCCGCGACCGAACCGCCGAGCAACACGGCGAGCAGATGCGAGGCGTTCATGGGCGTTCGAAGTCCCGTTGCTGGAGCCGAAGCGCTGACATCGCGGAAGCGTCCGGCTTCCCCAGCCGATGTTGGCACCACGCGGCGCGCGAACCAAGCACCCCCGCACGCGCCGACCGACGGGGCCCGGGGTTGGACTGCCCTCGGCTCCCGCGCATCACGAGCCTGACCCGAGGCCGAGCATGCGAGCGGAACGTACCGTCCGACCGCACGCGATCCACCCGGTCACCCGCGCGAAGTCCGTGCCGGCACGTCAGGCCGCATGGTGCCCAATGACCCGACTGGCCTCGTCCAGTGTCACTCCGGTCCGCCTGCGATACGAGCGGATGGCCGCGATTCTTCGCCCTGCACGAATCAGTTCCTTCACGTCTCGTGATGGGACCGGCAAGGCGGCGACCTCGCGTTGCCTCGGCTGGAAGCAGATCGCGATCAGCGCGATGACGACGGTGAGCACCATGAATGTCATGGCCATGGGATATCGCTCCTCGTCCGTATCGACCCGGCATCGATCCATGATGCGAATGGGCGTGGCTTGAGGGAACGTTCGCGCGTCATTCCCACGTCTGCGCGTCCTTGCAGACCAGATGGACAATCGATGCAGGGCTCGATCCCCAGAACGCCTGAAAGCCCTGCACCAGCGGTTCGAACTCGTCACAGCGCACGACACCTGCCGCGTCGAGTCGCGTGCAGCTGCCTCGATGTCGTCGGTGACCACCTCGAGCCACACCTCGGCCTGGCTGAGGGTCGCGACCCGGTCTATCCAGAGATTGCTGGCGCCGAACTCGAAGCCGACGGCCGGAGCGTGCCTTGTTATCTCGTCGAGCCCGAGCATGTCGCGGCGCCTTCGAGACGACGGACAGGCCGATGAAGTGCTCGCCGTCAGGCGACTCCATGTCCAGGACGCGCAGCACCTGGGATGTGAGCGATCCTTCGGAGAGCGGAATCTCGCCGACCTCCCGACGGATGCGCCCTCCGAGCAGGGTACCCGTCAAGCTGCGGCCATTGCGGAAGTAGCGCCATGCCATGTGCGCGAGCACGCCGATGAAGAACACCAGAACAGGTACGCGACCTTCATTGTTGTTTCCCGTCTCCACCCATGCCCGAACCCGACGGTCACATCGATCTCGAATCGATTGACCGGACCGCCTCAGCGAACGACCCGATCGCGCTAGTTCGAAGGCACTGATCGGCAACTCGTGCGCAGCTCGAGTGCTTCCTCGCGCGCGTCGAGGTGCCAGAGGAACCTGCCCGCGATGACGGGATCGAACCCGCGACCGCGAAGGAAGACCAGCGCGGGGCTGGAAGGCTCCGCGTGGGCCGACCTGATCTGCCCCAACGAGTAGTGCATGAACGGATCGAGCGGCACCTTGATCGTCCTCGGCAGAGCGGCTTCCGTACTGTCGATGCGCTCGAGCACCTCGACCTCGAGACGAAGGGTGTTCTTCAGCCCAGGGCCCGTCCTGGCCTCGGGATCGCGAACAGTCCTGCCCTTCGAATCGATCATGTCGACGCCGACCACACGTCCGACGAACACGTGATCCGCACCGCACGCCAGATCACGCAGCGATGCCTCGAGCGGAACCGATGCCCCGGCGACGGACGAAACCGCAAGCAGCGGGATCAGGAACAGGAATGCGCGAACAGGCATGGAACGATCGGCCCATCGCACGAGCCGGGGGCTTCGGTCCGAACTCGCCGCTTGGACTTCCATCTGCCCTCCGGCGAGGTGCCGGGTGTCATCGCCGACCGTGCGCACGGTACATGCACCACAACGTCGCATCACCAAGACGCCCGTGACCGGTCGTCACGAAACCGGCACGTTCGTAGAACGCGAGATTGGCCGCCTGCGCCGTCTCGAGATAGACGCCGCAAGACAGCGGGTCGCTCGCGGACCGCTCGCAGAACGACTCGAGCAGCCGCGATCCGACGCCACGCCGCAGGAAGTCCGGGTGGGTTCCGATCGCTCCGAGGTAGTAGTGTGGTTCCGGCGGCTTGTATCGGTTCGACACCCCATCGTAGGTCGCCATGCGCCCGCTCATCCCCGGAACAGCCCTTTCGAAGCGATCCCACGCTTCCACCAGGTCGCCGGGCCATTGGGTCCGCACGGTCGAATAGCCCATGGCCGCTCCACGAACCCCGGCACTGTCCACGGCGACGAACACCGGCATGTCGAGCGCGAAACGCGCCCGCATCAGCAGCGAGAAGAAGCGGGTGAGGCGTTCGTGGTAGCCGGAACCGGCCTGCAGCAGGAAACCGGTGATCGGATCGAGCGCGAATGCCGCGGCCAGGCAAGTCACGGCTTCATCGAGATCGGACGGCGACGCGGGGACGATTCTCATGGTGCTCATGACTCAGGTTGTACCTTCGGCTCGAAGAACCTGGCAGGGTCCGCTACCCGCAAAGGATGACACGGGTTGTCGCGGATGAAGGCCTCGACTTGCGAGAGCCGAGCGCGCGATGGCGGCCATCGAGGAGCGCCTGCAGGCATTCGCCGACGCGGACCTGCGATCCCAGCGCCTGCAGCGCGCCGGCGGGATCGGCGTGATCACCGCGACCGCCCTCAGCGCCTCGGTCGGCGACTTCGATCGTTTCCCGTCCGGGCGCCACTTCGCCAGCTCCCTCGGCCTCACGCCGCGCGAACACTCCAGCGGTTCCACGCGCCGTCTCGGACGCGTCACCAGACGCGGTGACACCTACCTGCGCATGCTGCTCATCCACGACGCGCGTGCCGTCCTGCGCAGCGCCAAGCTCGCGAGCAAGAAGCAACAACCGCTCGACCGCACCCGCGCCTGAGCGCTCGCCCTTGCCGAACGCATCGGCCACAACAAGGCCGCCGTCGCCCTCGCCAACAAGCAGGCGCGACGACTGTGGGCCGCCGAACATCACCGCAAGGCCTTCGATCCCGATCATGCGAGCGTGCGCACCACGCCGAGCACCTGAGTTCCCACCCCGCGTTGCACCGAGTGACGTCGATGGCAAACGAGTCGGTCCCCGGGACGATCAAGCCGATAACACATCTGGCCCTGCGTGGCCGATTGAACGTGTGGCCTCGTCCCGGCGGATTCCATCATGGCCCGAGCGCGAGCGCTCACCCCAAGGCCGAATACACGACTGCAACCGCACCGTTTGCCCGAAAGCGCTTCACTTGGTCACTTGCACGGGGAGTCCATACATGAATTGTTAGCCCTCAGTCGATGACTGTGAGGGAAGAGCATGGTTCTTAATGTCTTTTATTGCTTCCAGCAGTCGAATCGTCGCTGATGCGTCGAGTGTTTCGCCGCTGTAGCGGACCTCATACAAGCCTTGAAGATTTGACGGGAGCTTTACCCCATCACGAACGAGAAGAATAAAGCGGCGTCCATAGAAGGCCATAGCGGCGCCAATTTCTATCAGTACATTTGGATTCAGGACTACATGCTCATTGCCATCTTTATCAACGATTGTTCTATCCGCATCGACGTGAATAATCGCAGCACCCGAGCCGCGCATGTCATCAAGTACTTTCTCTGGCACTGGCTTAGAAACTGACTGTCGATCGACGGAAACTACTGGCTCTAGCTCCCCGTACTCCAGAAGTTTTTTTATCGGGTCTACAAGATCACGGCTTTTGCCATGAGTTATGAAGACGCGGCGGCGCCGCTGATCATCTGCAATGGCGGCCGTTAGTGCGGCGCCTTTAGGTTGAATCGCTGGAGGCGGTACCGTTATGCGCTCGGTTAACGGGGAGTCTGCATCCTCCTCCTCCTCTGGCTCGTTTCCGCCTGGCGGTACTACCGGCTGTGCAGCGCCTTGGAGCGTTACGTAGTTCTTGCCTTTAATTTCCTCGATGAATCCTACCGATCTGGCGCTCGAGTCAATACGCTCTAGGACGTCTTCAACTTTCTCGCGTGGAACCCCCATTTCTTCCAGGACGTTCAGTGCAATGTCTTGGCGGGGAAACGCGTGTCCGTCGTATTGACGAAGGAAGTCGCCAAAGATCCGAGGTTTGAGGACAGCCTCTCTTTTAGCAGCAAGATCGTCACCCTCAATCTTTGGTCTTAGAACACGCCTAGCAAGATCAGTGACAGACATCGTTGCAGCTTGCGCGCCGCCCTCAATAAGACCAAATGCAATGGAAGCGCCAGACAAGACGCGAACTTGGGAGCCTTTCGGGTCCATGTTCAGCGCTTTAGCTACCTGCAACGGTGCGCTCGGCTTGCCGGCGTAATGATCAATAATCGCTTGGGGGACACGCATGGCTTCGTCTAGTGAAGCTGCCGGCACGTCAGCTTGTTTGAGGTAAGTGCGCTTCGAGACCGGCTTGGGTTGCTTCTTTGCTTTTGCCATGGGATCGCTACCTGTTGGTTCTGAGGGCTAACGCCTGAATTAAGCCGCGCTGCGAAGCGGCGTCGGCTTGAATGAATTGTTAGGCCCGTGCACTGCCAAACGGCACGAGCCGCTCCATGGGCGGCATGGAATTTGGAGTGCTCTGGCCGTCAATTGACCACAAGTCTAGCCCAGCTAGAAGACCGTCTTGCTCAAATACAAAAGCTCCACACAGGTGGCCTTGGTCGTTGAGCCATTGGTAGTCGGAGAGGGTGCGCATTGCGAAATGCGTTGGACGCCGACCGCCGATGGAGAGGTCAACACTGGCGCAGCCGCAGCCGCAAAGGCGAGCCACCCGAGCGCTCTCCAACTGTTCCAGGTATTCGGTGTTGTCACCATCCCCGTGCTCAAGGAGCCAGCGGATTACAGCCGACTCTTCGGATGTCAGCGCTCTGTCTATGTCAACGCGGGACGGAGTGTGGCTCACGGGCCTAACGCCTGAATTAAGCCGCGCTGCGAAGCGGCGTCGGCTTGAATGAATTGTTAGGCCCGTGCACTGCCAAACGGCACGAGCCGCTCCATGGGCGGCATGGAATTTGGAGTGCTCTGGCCGTC
>JAFLDX010000005.1 GCA_017302215.1 Lysobacterales bacterium | reverse complement strand
GTCCGAGCAGGCCGACGAATGCGATCGGCTGCGGCGCGAGCGCTTCGAGCGCCTCACGATCGAGTTCGAAATGATGGTGCATGACGAGCGCGGCATCGGCACGCGTCTCGCCGGAGGCCAGGGCCGCCGCCGGTGCGCACTCGATCACGCGATCGGCGACGCGCGCAGCCGGCAGCCAGCGCGGGCGACGTTCGACGACATCGACGAACCAGCCCGTCGCGCGCAGCAGCGGCACGAGCAGGTCGACCTCCGGCCCTGCGCCGAAGACGATCAGGCCCGGCGGCGGAACGACGCTGATGCGCAGCACGGACGCCGGATCGGGCCATGGCATCGGGGCCACGTCGAGGAGCGCCCGTGACGCCGCCTGTGCGCAGCGGGCGGTGATCTCGCCAGCGCCGTCGATGGCGAGCTCGAGCTCGCCGCGACGCGCGAGCCACGCTCGTGCAACCGATGCCCAGTCGTCGAACGCGGCGAGCGGGAGCAGGGCGATGCACAGGCGTCCGCGGCAGCCGGTGGCCGAGCCCGAGAACAGTGCCTCGTCGTCACGCGTGTCGATCTCGAGCCAGTCCACGCCGCGTCGTGCGGACGCGGCAGCGGCGCGCCGCGCGATCTCGCCTTCGAGGCAGCCGCCGCTCAGCCAGCCGACCTGCGCGGCGCCGAACAGCGCGAGCGCGCCGGCATGCACGTAGGTCGACCCTTCGGTCGCGACCACCACGGCGAGCGTGGCCATCGGGTCGGCGAGCGTGGCCTCGAGGATCGTGCGCTCGGCATCGGCCCGGCGCGCCGCGACGGGGTTCATCGCGGTGTTCCCCTGCGCTCCGCCGCACGTCGGGGGCGGGCGAATCGACGATGGCTTACACCGTTCATCGGCGTTGGCCGACATCGGCCGCGGGCCGCTCTGTTACCATCCCGCATCATCACGCACCACCCGGCATCGAGGGCTCCAGCATGGCACGCGGCATCAACAAGGTCATTCTCGTCGGCAACCTCGGTGCGGATCCGGAGACGCGCTACACGGCCGGCGGCTCGGCGATCACCAACATCCGCCTCGCTACCTCGGAGAGCTGGAAGGACAAGCAGACCGGGGAGAACCAGGAGCGCACCGAGTGGCATCGCGTCGTCCTGTTCGGACGGCTCGGCGAGATCGCCGGCGAATACCTCAAGAAGGGCCGACAGGTCTACATCGAGGGCTCGCTGCGCACCAACAAGTACACCGACAAGGAAGGCGTCGAGCGCTACTCGACCGACATCGTCGCCAACGAGATGCAGATGCTCGGCGGTGGCGGCGAAGGTGGCGGCGGCGGTGGTGGTGGGGGAGGCTACGGGCGCGACCGCGGTGAACGTTCGGGTGGCGGTGCAGGACGCGGCGGCGACGAAGGCGGCTACGAGCGCGCGCCGTCGCGCGGGCCATCGTCCGCACCACGCCAGGCGCCTGCGCCCACGCGCAACGACAACTTCGAGGACGACGACATTCCGTTCTGATCGGCGGTGCGCGGTCTCGATCCGGTTCGATCGCGACTGGCTTTCAACAGCCGCGGGGCTGGTCAGCCGCTCCCACCGTCCCGTTCCAGGACGCGCACGAAAAAGCCCCCGTCACCGGGGGCTTTTTCGTTTCGACCGGCGCGGCGTCGATCGGTCCGCCGTCACGCCGGGGTCATCAGCGCCAGCGTCGCTCGATCGAGAACACGGCTTCGCAGCCGCCGTCGACCCAGATGCCTGCGCGGTTCCAGCCCCAGGTGCGACCCTCGATGCACGCCGTGCGCGAGACCTGGCGGGCGATGCGCACGTCGCTGCCGCGGCCGGTGTCGACCTGGCACATGCGGTAGCGGTAGTCGTCGCTGCCGCAGCGCACCTCGATGCCGCGATCCCAGTCCGGCCCCGGGCGCCAGTCGCCGCCGCCACCGTACGACGGGCCGCCGCCGTCACCACCCCAGCGCCGCTCGATGCGGAAGATCGCCTCGCAGCCGCCGTCCACCCAGATGCCGGCGCGATTCCAACCCCAGGTGCGACCCTCGATGCAGCGCGTGTCGGAGATCTGCCGGTCGACGGAAACATGGCTGCCGCGGCCGGTGTCGACCTGGCACATCCGGTAACGGTAGTCGTTGCTGCCGCAGCGGACATTGATGTCGCGATCCCAGTCGGGTCCGGGTCGCCAGTCGCCCGGCTGGGCAACGGCGGCGCCGGAGACGAGCAGGATGAGCAGCGCGAACAGGCGAAGTGCTGGTTTCATGATGGGCTCCGAGGATCCTGGATGAAGGCGCAGGGCGGTTCCAGCGACACCGAAGGGCAGCATGCGGAGGGCGCGCACGACGCCGTGCGGGCCGCGGGCGACCCGGACTCGAAGTGATGCGGTAATCGATTCCCCGTGCCGCACGTCGTGGCACCTCGATCGCAGCGATGCAGGCTGGAACGCGTGCAGCCTATACCCGATTCCGCTGCCCCACAATCAACACGATTCACCGTCCCGGGGCTCGGCCGCCGGGTCGGATGCAGCGCGAAGGCGACGCAACGCCGCCATCACTCAGCCGGCTGTTTCCGACGCGAAGCGCACGAATCCCGCGATGAAATCGGCGAGCTGTCGGCGCGCGCCCTCGTCGACGAGCGCACCATCGGCATCGAAAGCCTGGCCCGCACGCGACAGCATCAGGCGGCCACCCGACCACTGGCGCACGCCGAGCGTCTTCAGCACCGGCAGCCACGCGTTCTGCGAAAGGATCGTGCCGAAGCCGCCGGGCGACGCGCCGACCACGGCGAATGGGCGGTCCCTGAAGATGCGCGCGATGTCGCTGTTCGGCCGCGACAGCCAGTCGATCGCGTTCTTGAACACGCCGGGGATGCCGTTGTTGTACTCGGGCGTCGCCAGCAGCACGCCGTCGGCCGTGACGATACGCTGCTTGAGCGCGACCACGGCATCGGGAATGCCGTCGCGCTGCTCGATATCGCCGTCGTAGAGCGGAATGCCGTGCAGCGTGGCGATGTCGAAGTCGACGCCGGGGTCCGAGCCGACCTGGGCCGCGCGAAGCAGGGCGGTGTTGAACGAGCCGGCGCGCAGGCTCCCGGAAATGCCGACGATGCGGATCATTGCGTTCTCCTTGGGTTGCGCCGTCGGCGCGTGGACGCAGTATCGACCGTTCGCGGGCCGTCGTGCACGCACCTCGGTGCCGCCTCCGGCGGCGATGCCACTCGCGACCCGCGCGCGCTATCATGCGCGCCCCGCTGAGCGCAGCGGCCGACAGGCAGGCGTCATGGACATTCCGAGTAGAACCGAAATCCGCCGGTTCCCCCCGATCCTGACCGTTTGATCCCTGCCGGGCGCCCGTCCAGCAGGACGGAGCGCACGATGAGCGACCTCGAGACCAGCGCCAAGCCGACGATGCCCTTGCAGGGGCAGCTCGCGCGCGTCACCGAGATGCTGCGTCGCCACCATCTCGTCGAGGACCTGACCCACCGCCAGACCGGCGCGCACCAGGACGTCGTCGAGAACCTCATCCATCGCCAGCATCTCGTCGAACTGCAGCGCGAGATCGACGAGCTGCACCCGGCCGACGTCGCGCGCATCCTCGAGGCGTTGCCGCCCGAGGACCGCCTCAGCGTCTGGCACCTCGTCAAGGCCGATCGTGACGGCGAGATCCTGCTCGAGGTGTCCGATGCGGTGCGCGAATCGCTGCTCGCCGACATGGACGCGCCGGAAATCCTCGCCGCGGCCGAGCAACTCGACGCCGATGAACTTGCCGACCTCGCCGAGGACCTGCCCGACGACGTCGTCGACCAGCTCATGCAGCGCCTCGACGCACCGGAGCGCGAGCAGCTGCGGGCGGCGATGTCCTGGGAAGACGACCAGGTCGGCGCGATCATGGATTTCGAGATGGTCACGATCCGCGAGGACGTGACGCTCGAGGTCGTGCTGCGCTACCTGCGCCGGCTCAAGGAACTGCCCGAGCAGACCGACAAGCTGTTCGTGGTCAATCACGACCACGTGCTGACCGGCGTATTGCCGCTGGAATGGCTGCTGGTCAACGATCCGGCCCGCGAAGTCGCCGATGTCATGGCCGCCGATGCGAACACGTTCCATCCCGGGGAGGACGTGTTCGAGACCGCGCAGGCGTTCGAGCGTTACGACCTCGTCTCGGCGCCGGTGGTGGATGCCGAGGGCAAGCTGATCGGCCGACTCACCATCGATTCGATGGTCGACGTCATCCGCGAGGAGGGCGACGCCGAGGCGCTGAGCCGCGCCGGCCTGCGCGAGGACGAGGACATCTTCGCCTCGGTCTGGCGATCGCTGCGCAACCGCTGGACCTGGCTCGCGATCAACCTCGTCACCGCCTTCGTCGCCTCGCGCGTCATCGGCCTGTTCGAGGGCTCGATCGAGAAGCTCGTCGCATTGGCTGCCTTGATGCCGATTGTCGCCGGCATCGGCGGCAACTCCGGCAACCAGACCATCACGATGATCGTGCGCGCGCTCGCGCTCGGCCAGGTGAGCCCGGAAGGCGCAAAGCGCCTGCTGCGCAAGGAGGTCGCCGTAGCCCTGCTCAACGGGTTGATCTGGGGTGGCGTGATCGGCCTCGTCGCCTGGGCGCTCTACGGCAATCCGGCGCTCGGCCTCGTCATGACCGTGGCGATGACGCTGAACCTGCTGCTCGCCGCGATGATGGGCGTGGCCATCCCGATGACGCTGACCTACTTCGATCGCGACCCGGCGATGGGCGCGAGCGTGATGATCACCGCGATCACCGACAGCGGCGGCTTCTTCATCTTCCTCGGCCTCGCTTCGATCTTCCTGATCTGAGCGCGTCGCCGTTCCAATCCGCGGAGCATCCCCGATGAGCGACATCCCTCCCTGCCCGCAATGCGGCTCGACCTATGCCTACGCCGATCGCGGCCTGGTCGTCTGCCCCGAGTGCGCGCACGAATGGACGCCCGCCGACGCGGTGGAGCCGGTCTCCGCCGAGGCGGCCCGCGTGGTCAAGGATGCCGTCGGCAACGTGCTTGCCGACGGCGACAGCGTGGTCGTCGTCAAGGACCTCAAGGTCAAGGGTTCGTCGAGCGTGGTCAAGGTCGGCACCAAGGTGCGCAACATCCGCCTCGTCGACGGCGACCACGACATCGACTGCCGCGTCGACGGCATCGGCGCGATGGGGCTCAAGTCGGAGTTCGTCAGGAAGGCCTGATGTGTGGTTGCGTCAGGGCTCGGCGATGGACTCGAAGCCGTTTCGGAAGCGCAGGACGAATGATTCCGGCAGGGTACTCCATCACGCCTCGTGTCCGGCCGAGCGACACGAGGCACGAGGCGACGCAGCGTGCTGATGGCACCTGACCTGTCGGGCGCACGGAAGTGGGGTTCACTCCTCGAAATCGTCCTGGAAGACGACATCCGAGTACGAGCGCGCGGCCTGGTTGTCCTGCAGATTCGCTTCCGTGAATGGATGCGGGGCGAACGCATATGCGCTGAAGCGGTCCGGACGCAAGGGTCGACTTCCGCCCGCAAGCGTGGCCTGGCTGGTGATGCGAATCGACGCTCCCGCGGGAATCGAGAACTCGCCTTCTATCGAGGTTGCGGTAACCGTGGCATCGCACGGAGTTCCTGCCATGAAGCAGGTCGTCGTGCCGAGAATCGTGGCGGGTGGCAGCGCGAGCAGTACGCGCACGTCGTCGACGGCGGTCGGGCCGTCATTATGCACATCCAGTTCGAGCGCATAGCTGATCGCCGCCCCCGCCGATGACGGAGTGGCGTCGAGATCGATGCGCAGGGCGCCCGTCGGACCGGGGAACGGTCCACCCAGATTCGAGACGACGAGCGCGCCCGGAGAGCCCGCGTCATAGTGCTGCCCCGCGGCGAGGGTGCCCGGCGTGGGACTTACGTCGAAGATGCCCTGCTCGGACTGCTGGGAAACATGTGGCTGGTCGATCGACGACGAGTAGAGGTATCCGCTGCCCAGCGGATCGCCGGTGTTGGCGGAGAATGCCGTGAGCGCATAGCCCAAGGTACCGCCGAGAGGTTGTGTGGCGTAGATCCTTCCGTCGCTCATTGCACGCGGATTGACCCGACTGGTTGGCCATACCGGATTCGTGTCGAGTCGGGTGCCCCAGACAAGGTGACCATCGTTGCCATCGAGGCGCAGCAGTATGCCGATGGTTCGAACCTGGTTGAGCACCAGATCGAACGTTCGTACCGTCCCTCCCGCATAAAGATCGCCATCATCGCCATGCACGATGTTGTTGATCGAGTAGGACTGATCGGGATAGCCATCGAAGATGGTGCTTGTCCAGATCGAAGCCCCGGTGGCTGGATTGATCCGCGCAAACCGCAGTGGCATGCCGGACAGGCGAGTGATCAGCCCGTTCGGTCCGATGGTCTCGATGAACTGGTCGCTGCCGAGGCTCCATTGGGTACTGCCGTCGATACCGGAGAGGCTGGTGAACCGGCGGTGTCCGCTGCCGAGCGGTGCATCGAAGACTCCGACATTGTCTCCGATTGCGGCAATGCCGGGCGGATAGTTGAAGGTCGCAGTCAAGGGATCGAAGGGAAACTCCCGCTCCCAAAGCAGTGACCCGTCGGTTCCGGAGAACTTGCGCACCCAACGCCGCTCGGGAAGCGCCAGGTGGGGCCAGTAGTGCTCGATGACACCGATGACCACGTTACCCGTCGAATCCACAATCGGGTTCGTGACGACCGCCATGCGGTCGGATTCGATGAAGAACTTCTGCCATGTGATCGACCCGTCCGAACGGTCGATCTTGAGCAATGTCGCATTGACGATCGATTCATCGAGCGGAAGCGAATTCGTCGAATAGGTTGCGAAGACATGGTCGTTCGTGGTTCGCGTCGCGTGCAAGAGATGATTGCTCCTCCAGCCCAGATCGGCATGGGGAGTCGGTGCCACGATGAACGGCGTGACCGTATCCTGGACGTGACCTCCGGTCGTGTTGGCGAGGGTCCGCAGGTGCGCCTGGGGTCCCTGCAGGCCCCATTCGGTAGCGACGGCGAAAGAATGTGCTGCGTCCTCGATCACCGCGCCGCCGGACGTCGAGGAGCGCGAACTCAACGGTGACGCGATCAACGCATCGCCGCCGGATGAGGTCGTCCAGACGGAATGCATGCACGGCGCGTCGAACGGAGCAGTGCATGTCGAGCCGATCACGGCGACGCGCGACGTCGACGCCGCCACGTCGTCGAAAGCAGCGGTCTGCGCCACCGGAGTCTCCAGCGCCCACAGGGTGGCGCCGGTCGCCAAATCGATGCGGCCAACCCGACCCTGGGTCGGATTGCCGGAGACGCCAAGGGTTTCGACGAAATAGATGCCTTGCCGACTGGTATCGAGCCGAGGCTGCCCGGATTCGCTCGATGCCCACATCACGGAACCCGTGGCCGCATCGCGCCGCTCGATGGTGGCTCCCCTCGTGATGAGGTTGCCGGCGGCATCCAGCTGGACGGCTGGAAACGTGGCGGAGCGAGGCACTTCCCATTGCGTTGCGCCGTCCGAAACGGCACGTCTGCGCAGGAGCCCCCCAGTGTGCTCATAAACCGCGTTGGCGTCGGCGGCGATCGAGAAGGTGCTGCTGTCGACTGACCAGACAACGCGCAGCGGGTTGGTGGAAATCCTCGCCATGCCGACGCCGCGACATGACAGGTAGCCTGTGTCCGCAGTCGCTGCAACGAGGTGGATCTCAGAGCACTGCGCGAACTGCGGAACGTGGATCACCTCCACCGTGGCTCCCGTTCCGACGAGGAGGCGTTGAACGCGGATCCCGCGGTCCGAGAGGGTCGCCAGGAGCACGTCGCCGACCTCGAGACGCGCGGCGTCTGCGACCGAATCAACGGGAACCGACCACAGCAAGGTGCCGTCCGGGTCGAAACGGCTCAGCCGATTGGCCAGCAGGATCGACGAGCCGTCGGCAAGGGCCACGAAGCTGCTCGAGTCGCTCGGGCCGCCGAAATCCTGCGGGTCCATGGCCGACCACAACGGGGTCGCGGAAACGTGATCTAGGCGCGCAACGCCCGCAAGGCGACCTGTCGGTTCCTGGTAGTTGTACGCGAAGAACGCGCCATCCGGGCCGGCCGAGATGCGGGGAGGAGGGCTGTAGGCTTGTCGGGGAACGCCGCCGACCACGGGATCGAATCGCGAGGTCCATGGTGCTGCGGCGACGGACATGCACACGGTGCCGATGGTCAGCGCTACAGCCAGGACCGCCACGCGCACTCGCATAACTGAAGTTTTCATTTCATGCCTCCTTGCATCGGAATCGACAATGCGGACGGACCATCGTCGTTTGCCTGTTTCCGGTCGATCCCTTGAACCCGTGCGACGCCCGTCCGACACCACAACGTCCGCTTGGGTAGCGTCGCGCAAGCCACGGCGCAGGTCAACGGCGACAGATCATCGCGACGAGCCCGGGACATGAACCCGGTTCCGTGGCGGGTTCGGCTACCTGCCACTGTGCGCCAGCGGAATGCGCGCCGCGCCGTTCGGCACGGACGGCCGCATATCAATCAAGGGAGGATTCCAGAGGCTCGGGCGTTGCCGTGACCTCGACCCGCATGCTTCCCACCAACTCCGCGATGCGCTCCCGATGCGTCGCACGCAGCAGCTTCGGCGCGAGCCGGCGCAGCGCGCCGTGGTCGAGGGCGTTGACGGTTTCGCGGACTTCGAGCAGGTGCCCCGGGTGCATGCTGAACTCGGTGAGGCCGAGGGCGAGCAGCAGGGCGGTGTAGCGCGTGTCGCCGGCCATTTCGCCGCACATCGCGACCGCTCGGCCGGCGCGATGGCCGGTCGCGATGACGAGGGCGAGCAGGCGCAGCACGGCCGGATGCAGCGGGTCGTAGAGGCCGGCGAGTTCGTCGTTGTTGCGATCCACCGCGAGCGTGTACTGGATCAGGTCGTTGGTGCCGATCGAAACGAAGTCGAGGTGGCGGATCATGCCGGGCAGCGCGATCGCCGCGGCCGGCACCTCGATCATCGCGCCGAGTTCGAAATGATCGGCGATCTCGTGACCTTCGGAACGCAGGTCGCGCGCGCAGTCCTTGAGCAGTGCGCGCACCGTGTCGATTTCCTCGACGCAGCTGATCATCGGCACCAGGACACGGACCGGGCCGTAGCCGGTCGTGCGCAGGATCGCGCGCAGCTGGGTGCGCATGAGTTTGGGCGTGCGCAACGAAAGGCGCACGCCGCGCACGCCGAGTGCGGGGTTCGGTTCGTCGCGCAGGGCCAGGCCGGCACTGTCGATCTTGTCGGCGCCGAGGTCGAGCGTGCGGATCGTCACCGGCAGGCCGCCCATGCCGAGCACGAGGTCGCGATAGGCGAGGAACTGCTCCTCCTCGCCGGGCGGTTCCTTGCGTTGCAGGAACAGGAACTCGGTGCGGTACAAGCCGATGCCTGCAGCCCCGCTCGCGCGCGCCTGCGCGACGTCGGCGTTGATCTCGGCGTTGGCGTGCAGCGCGATCGCCTTGCCGTCGACCGTGCGCGTCTCGACCGTGCGCAGGCGTTCGAGGCGCTTGCCCTGCTGCGCGATGTCGCGCTGCCACTGGCGGTAGCCGGCAAGGTCCTGGGCCGTCGGATGGACGATGATCTCGCCGCGGTCGCCGTCGACCAGCAGGAGGTCGCCGTCCTGCAGGTGCGAAAGCGCCTCGTGCGCGCCGACGACCATCGGCAGCCGCAGCGAGCGCGAGAGGATCGCGCTGTGCGAGAGCGTACTGCCGGCGGTCAGCACGAAGCCGAGCACGCCGTGCTCGGCGAGCGGCACGAGTTCGGATGGGGCGACGGTATCGCTGACGAGGATCTCGCCGACACGCGAGGCGAGCTTGCGCTCCTCGGCACTCGACTCGCGGCTCAGCGCGCCCTGCACGCGGCCGATGACATGCTCGATGTCCTCGCGTCGGCTGCGCAGGTACGGGTCGTCCATGGCCTCGAACACGGCGACCAGGCTGTCGCGCTGCATCTTGAGGGCGGCGCTGGCGTGGAACCGGCCCTGCACGACGAGGTCGCGGAGACCGTTGACGAACTCCGGATCGGCGAGGATCAGGCTGTGCGCGTCGATGAACTCGGCGACCTCGCGCGCGAGCGGGCCGCGGAGTTTGTCGCGCAAGGCGCGCAGGTCGGCGCGCGCGCTGTCGAGGGCCTGCTCGAGGCGGGCCATCTCGTCCGCGACATCGGCCTCGTCGAGGCGCGTCTCGTCGACGAGGAAGCGACTCGGCTGCTCGAGGCGAGCGCGACCCAGCGCCTTGCCGCGCGATGCGCCGCTGCCGTTGAGTACGAGTCGCACCTGAGCTCCGTCCTATGTTCCGCGCATCCCCTGGTCGCACGGCGTGGGTGTCATTTCGATCCGGCCAGCCGGTCGCCGCAGCGCGGCGTCACTGGCCCTCGTCGAACTTGCGCTCGAACAGGTCGACGAGGGCCTTCATCGCGGCTTCTTCGTCGGAACCGTCCGCACGCAGCTTCAGCTCCGCGCCGAGTCCCGCGGCGAGCATCATCACGCCCATGATGCTCTTGGCGTTGACCTCCTTGCCGCGGTAGACCATGAATACGCTCGAATGGAAGCCGTGCAGGGTCTGCACGAGCTTGGCCGAGGCGCGCGCATGCAGGCCGAGTTTGTTGGTAATGGTGATTTCGCGCTCAAGCATGGTCGATGTGGATTCCTCCGCGCCCGCCGCTGGCGGCGGTCTGCGCGAGTTCGTCGAGCGATTGCTCGGGGTAGTTGAGTACGCGCAGCAGCATCGGCAGGTTGAGGCCCGACACGCAGTGCGTGGTGATGCCGAGCGACGGCAGGCGCTGGGCGACGTTGCACGGCGTGGAACCGTACAGGTCGGTCAGCACGAGCACGCCGGCGCCCGCGTCGAGGCTGCGCGCATGCGCCGCGGCGTCGCGCAGGGTGTTGTCGGGGTCGGCGCTGGCCGCGACTTCGACCACGTCGACCGGCAGCGGCAGGCGACCGAGCACATGCCGCGCCGCGCCGACCAGCGCCGCGCCCATCGCCTCGTGTGTCACCAGCAGAACGCCGACGCCCATGTGCAATCCCGGCCGCTGCCCGCGATGCGGGCGCAAGTCCGATCAGGGTAACCGACAAGCCGCAGGAACGGGAAGGCGTCGAGCGCCGGTCATTCGATCTCGCGGTGGTAACTCAACACCTGGTCGTAGCTGCGCCGGAAATGCTCGGCCAGACGCTCGACCAGGTGCACCGAACGATGGCGTCCGCCCGTGCAGCCGATGCAGATCGTCACGTAGCTGCGGCCTTCCGTGCGGAAGCGCGGCAGCCAGGTGTCGAGGAAGCCGCGCAGCTGGTCGAGGTAGAGGGCCACGTCGGCCTGGCTCTCGAGCCACTCGCGCACCGGCGCGTCGCGCCCGGACAGTGGCCGCAGCTGCGCATTCCAGTGCGGATTCGGCAGGCAGCGCGCATCGAACACGAAATCGGCATCGCTCGGCACGCCGCGCCGGTAGGCGAACGATTCGAACAGCAGGGTCAGCGAGGTGCTGCTCATGCCGAGTTCGGCGATGACGAGCCGGCGCAGCTGGTGCACGTTGAGCTCGCTGGTGTCGATCACGCGGTCGGCGATCGCCGCGATGGGTCGCATGAGCTTGCGCTCGAGGGCGATCGCGTCGGCGAGGCCGAGGCCGTCGCCGGACAGCGGGTGGCGACGGCGCGTCTCCGAGTAGCGCTTGATGAGGACGTCATCGCGCGTGTCGAGGAAGACCAGCTCGTAGTCGATGCCGACTTCGGCGAGTCCGGCGAGCACTCCGGGCAGGCGATCGAGGTCGTCGGCGCGGTTGCGCACGTCGACGCCGACCGCGAGCTTCGGGTGCAGGCCGCTGGCGTCCTCCGACACCGCGCGCACGAAGGCCGGCATCAGCGCGCTCGGCAGGTTGTCGACGCAGTAGTAGTCGAGGTCCTCGAGCGTGCGCAGGGCGACCGACTTGCCCGAGCCGGACAGCCCGCTGACGACGATCAGGCGCGTCTTTCCTTGCGGTGCGGCCTGGGTCATGGCGTCACCACGGCGGCAGCCTGCGCAGCTGGTGCGCCTGGCGGTCGATGAAGGTCTGGGCCGGGTCGAAGCCCTTGCTCTTGAGCATGTGGCTGCGCACGGCGGCCTCGACCAGCACGGCGATGTTGCGGCCCGAAGCGACCGGAATGACGATCTGCGGGATCTGCACGTCGAGCACCTCGCGGTAGCCGACATCGCCGTACAGGCGTTTCATGGCGTCGCCGCTGCCGCCCTGCGCCATCGGCTGCAGGTGCACGATCAGGCGCAGGTACTTGGACGGCTTGACCGCGGTGTGGCCGAACATCTCGCGCACGTTGAGCACGCCGAGCCCGCGCACCTCGAGCAGGTCGCGCAGCATCTCCGGGCAGGTGCCGTCGACCACGTCGGGCGCGATCAGAGTGAACTCGGGGGCATCGTCGGCGACGAGGCGGTGGCCACGCGTGATCAGCTCGAGGGCGAGCTCGCTCTTGCCGGTGCCGCTCTCGCCGGTGATCAGCACGCCGATCGAGTTCACTTCCATCAGCACGCCGTGCAGCGTGACATGGCGCGCCAGCCCGCGCGCGAGGTGGTACTGCAGGTACGTCAGCAGCTCGTGGCCGCGCTTGGGGCTGCTCCACAGCGGCGTCTGCGACTCTTCGGCGGCATCGCGCAGGTCGCCGGGGATCTTCTGGTCCTTGGTCACGAGCAGCGCGATCGGACGGTAGGCGATGATCTTCTCGATCGTCTCCCAGCGCTGGCGCGGATCGAGGCTGTCGAGGTAGTTGAGCTCCTCGGTGCCGATGATCTGCACCTTGTTCGGATAGATGATGTTGAGGTAGCCGATCAGCGAGGGCCGGCGCGAAAGGTTGTCGCCCGGCTCGATCGCGCGCGACTCGCCGCGCATGCCGGCGACCCAGCGCAACTGCATGCGCTCGCCGACCGTGTCGTAGAGCTGGCGTGCGCTCAGTCTGTCCATGCCTCGGCCTCGTCCTCGCGGCGACGCGATTCTGCCAGTTCCGCGTGCAGCGCGCCGGGACTCGCCGCCGCGCGCAGGCGAGCGCTGAGGCGGGCGTCGGAGAACACGCCGGCCAGTTCGGCGAGCACGTGCAGGTGCTGGTCGGTGTAGTGCAGCGGCACGACCAGGGCCGCGACCAGATCGACCGGCTGGCCGTCCGGGGAGTCGAACGGCAGCGGCTGCGACAGGCGCACGAAGGCGGCGCGCGCCTGCTCGAGCGCGGCGATGCGTCCGTGCGGAATCGCGACGCCGCGGCCGAGCGCGGTGGATCCGAGCTGCTCGCGCGCGAGCAGCGATTCGAGGATCGCGCCGCGGTCGCCATCGTCCCCGGCGAGCAGGCTCGCCAGCGATTCGAGCAGCGCACCCTTGTCGGCCGGCGCGAGATCGGTGCGGATGCGCTGCACGGGCAGCAGGTCGAGGAACGGCATGGTGGTGCGAGAGGCCGACGGCGGGTTGGCCGGCGCAGTATGCATGCGCTGCGCCGGCTTGTCGCCGCAGCCGCCAGCCCGCGTCGTGCGCGGGCGGGTTCGCGGGCATCACTCGTAGCGTGCGGCCCGTACCTCGTCGTTGTGGTGGTTGGTGAGCTTTTCCTTGTGCTTGCGCACCTGGGCGGTGAGCTTGTCGGCGAGCGCGTCGATCGCCGAGTACATGTCGGTCGCGACGGCGTCGGCATGCAGCTGCTTGCCGGACACGTGGATGGTCGCCTCTGCCTTGTGCAGGAGCTTCTCGATGCTGAGGAAGATCGAGAGTTCGTGGAGGTGGTCGAAGTGTCGGGTCAGTCGCTCGAATTTCGCGTTGGCGTGATCGCGCATGGCTTCGGTGACTTCGAGATGGTGACCCTGGATCGTGACCTGCATGACAGCCTCCTCGTATTCGGGCCGGAGGACGCCGGCCCGGTTCAATCCGGAATGGGTTCGCCGCGGACCGCGTTCAAGCCGGCCCGTGGTCTTGCGACCCGCGCGCGCGACGCGCGTTCCCGGTGGCGTGGTCCCGGGTCAGCCGAGCCGGCAGCGGTCGTTCGATGATGGAATGTTGAGTGCCTCCCGGTACTTGGCCACGGTACGTCGCGCCACGCTGATGCCACGACGGTTCAACTCGACGGCGAGCGCCTGGTCCGACAGCGGACGCGCGGCCCTTTCGTCGTCGATCAGTTTGCGGATCATGGCCTGAATGGCCGTTGCCGAAGCGGCGCCGCCATCGACGGTCGACACGCCACTGGAGAAGAAGTACTTGAATTCGAACGTGCCGCGCGGCGTATGCAGGTACTTGCGCGTGGTCACGCGCGAGACCGTCGACTCGTGCATGCCGATCTCCTCGGCGACGTCGCGCAGGACGAGCGGGCGCATCGCCTCGGCGCCGAATTCCAGGAAGGCGGCCTGCGCGCGCACGATCGCCTGGGCCACCTTGAGCATCGTCTCGGCGCGCGTCTTGAGGCTCTTGATGAGCCAGCGTGCCTCCTGCAGCTGCCCGCGCAGGTAGTTGGCATCGTCGCGGCGCGCTCGCGCGATCAGGCTCGCGTAGTGTTCGTTGATGGCCAGTCGCGGCTGGCAACCCGGCGACAGCGACACCTGCCAACGGCCGCCGACCTTCTGCGCATAGGCATCCGGGGCGACGAACTCGGCCGGCTTGCTCGAATAGCCTGCGCCGGGCTTCGGCGCCAGCGAGCGCACGAGGTCGATGGCGAGATCGATCTCCTCGGGCGAGGCGCGCAGTTTCTGGGCCAGGCGCGCGCGGTCGTTGCGGGCCAGCGTCTCGAGGTGCTCGGCGACGATCCGGCGCGCGAGCGCGATGCCCGGGGTGTCGACCTCGCGCGCATCGAGCTGCGCGCCGAGGCATTCGGCCAGCGTGCGCGACGCGACCCCGATCGGGTCGAAGCACCGGATGCGATGGCGCACGGCTTCGATCTGGTCGGCGTGGACCGCGAACAGCCCCACCAGGCCGTGGGCCAACTCCTCGTTCGATTCGGCCAGGTAGCCGTCGTCGTCGACGGCCTCGATGATCGCGGTGGCGATCGCGCGGTCGCTCGGCGACATCGGGGTCAGGTTGAGCTGCCAGAGCAGGTGGTCGCGCAGGTCCTGCACCTCGGCATCCTGCGGCTCGAGTCCTTCCTCGTCGCCGCCGGATCCGCGGTAGTCGCTGCGATCGGCACCGAGGTCGAGCGGTGCGTCGTCGAAGTCGGGGGTTGCGTCGGCCGGCTCGCTGGCGCCGTCGTCGGCCGCGGACATCGGGATCTCGTCCGCGCCGAGCTCGGCGACCGGCTCTTCGCCCTCGGGATCGCCTTCCTCGAGATCGAGCAGAGGGTTCGATTCGAGCGCGAGGTTCAGTTCGAGCTCGAGCTCCATGCTCGAAAGCTGCAGCAGGCGAATGGCCTGCTGCAGCTGCGGCGTCAGCGCGAGCTGGGACTGGACGCGGAGCTGGAGCGCGGGTTTCATGCCGCCGGAACTTCCTGAACGGACGCATGCAATCCTAGCGCCAAAGTCCACGGGGAGGCAGGCTTGACGCCCCGCGTCGCGCGGTTCAGGCTTCGGCGTCAACATCGATTCCGGCGTTCGCGCCGGAGCGACGGATCCCCGCCGCGGAGCGCTACTCACCGTCGCGACGCTTCAGCCGAGCGAGCTCGGCTCTACGGTGCCTGCTCTCGTGGAGACTCTACGGCACCTGCTCCCGTAGAGCGGAGCTTGCTCCGCTGCATTCGCATCTCCGCGCCGCTTCAGCCGAGCAAGCTCGGCTCTACGGTGCCTGCTCTCGTGGAGGCTCTACGGCACCTGCTCCCGTAGAGCGGAGCTTGCTCCGCTGCATTCGCATCTCCGCGACGCTTCAGCCGAGCAAGCTCGGCTCTACGGTGCCTGCTCTCGTGGAAGCTCAACGGCACCTGCTCCCGTAGAGCGGAGCTTGCTCCGCTGCATTCGCATCTCCGCGACGCTTCAGCCGAGCGAGCTCGGCTCTACGGTGCCTGCTCTCGTGGAGGCTCTGCGGCACCTGCTCCCGTAGAGCGGAGCTTGCTCCGCTGCATTCGCATCTCCGCGACGCTTCAGCCGAGCAAGCTCGGCTCTACGGTGCCTGCTCTCGTGGAGGCTCTACGGCACCTGCTCCCGTAGAGCGGAGCTTGCTGCGCTGCATTCGCATCTCCGCGCCGCTTCAGCCGGGCAATCTCGGCTCTACGGTGCCTGCTCTCGTGGAGGCTCTGCGGCACCTGCTCCCGTAGAGCGGAGCTTGCTCCGCTGCATACGCATCTCCGCGACGCTCCAGCCGGGCAAGCTCGCTCTACGGGAGCGGAGCGTGATGGCGCCCGAGCAGGTCGCTACATGCGGAACTCGCGCCCCAAGTAAACCTCGCGCACCTGCTCGTTGGCGAGTACCTCGGCCGGCGAGCCCTGGGTCAGCACGCTGCCGGCGTTCATGATGTAGGCGCGATCGCAGATGCCGAGCGTTTCGCGCACGTTGTGGTCGGTGATCAGGATGCCGATGCCGCGCGCCTTGAGCTGGCGCACGATGCGCTGGATGTCGACCACGGAGATCGGATCGATGCCGGCGAACGGCTCGTCGAGCAGCAGGAAGCGCGGCCTGGCCGCCAGTGAGCGCGTGATCTCCACGCGCCGCCGCTCGCCGCCCGACAGGCTGATGCCCTTGCTGCCGGCGATGTGCGTGATCTGGAGTTCGTCGAGCAGCTGGCCGAGCTCGGCCTCGCGCGCGGTCGCGTCGAGGTCATCGCGCAGTTCGAGGATCGCCATGACGTTCTCGGCAACGGTGAGGCGCCGGAACACCGAGGGCTCCTGCGGCAGGTAGCCGACGCCGAGGCGCGCGCGCTCGTGCATCGGCAGCTCGGTGATGTCGCGGCCATCGAGGCTGATCGTCCCGGCATCGACGGCGACGAGCCCGACGATCATGTAGAAGCAGGTCGTCTTGCCGGCCCCGTTCGGCCCGAGCAGGCCGACCACCTCGCCCTCGCCGAGCGAGAAGCCGAAGTCGCGCACGACACTGCGTCCGCCGTAGCTCTTGCGCAGGTTGGCTGCGTCGAGCATCAGGATGACGCGGGCTTCGCGACGGCCGGCTTCTTCGCCTTGAAGATCATGCGCACTTCGCTGCCCGGCGCCTGGCTGCCGCCCTCCATCGCGCCAGTGTTGGTGTTGTACGTCATGCGCGGGCCACGGAACTCCGACTTGCCCTCCTGGATCACCACGACATCGCCGGTCAGCACCGCGATGCCGGTGCCGTCGTCGTAGTCGATCTCGGCCGCGCGTGCGGTCATCAGGCCACCGTCGCCGTCGAGGCGCTGTTCGAGGTGGGCGGGCTTGCCGGTCAGGACCATGCGTCGCGACGTGCTGTTCGCGCCGGCGTCGAACAGGCGGGCCTCGTCGCCGCGCGCCTTCAGCGAGCCTTGCTCCATGCGCACGTTGCCCTGCAGCAGGGTGAAGTTGCCGGCGCTGCTCGCCTTGCCCATCACGCTCTTGTTGTAGGCCGCGAACACTTCGAGATCCTTCTCGCGGTCGCTGCTCAGCGCGTGCGCGTCGAACGCAAGGGCCAGGACGAGCAGGCCGATGGCGAATGCAGTGCGATCAGCGCGTGCGCTTGCGCGGCTCGAAGGTGTTGTGGACATCGGACAGGAGCTCCAGGACTTTCGAGTTGAGGTCGCCGCGCAGGCCCGTGCCGCGCAGTATAGAGCCCGGTTGGCTGATCTGCGCCGCCGCCGCCGTTTCGAGCGTCCGGTCCTTGGGGCGCACGAGCAGTTCACTGGTCGTGATGCGCGCCGCCGCGACGCCCGGCGACGGCGTGCGTTGCATGTCGACGCGCCCCTCGAGCTGCATCAGCGACCCGTCGCGATTGACCCAGGCCGACTCGGACGTGCCGGTCCACGGATGCCCTTCGCTGTCGACCATGATGTAGTCCGGCGTCGACACGAAGATCGAACCGTCCTCGCTGCGGCGGACCAGGCGCGGCCCGCTGACGGTGAAGGTCAGCTTGCCGTTCTCGTCGAGTGCGTGCAGGGTGAAATCGTCGAGCGTGTAGCCCGAGCGCGGCGGTCCCGTGAAGTCAGGCTCGGCGGGGCGCGGGCGGGTCAGCCACACCAGCACCTGGCTGGCCAGCGCGAGCACGGAGAGCACAAGCACGGTGGTGACGAAGCGGCGGTCGATCATGGCCGTCGGCGCCGCTCGCGTGGACCGCGCAATCGCATCGCCTCAGTCCGCGCCGGTGTGATGGGCGAGTTCGGCTTCGCCGCGGCCCTGGGCGCACAGGATCAAGTCGCAGACCTCGCGTACCGCGCCCTTGCCGCCGCCGAGTCGCGTGCGCCAGTGCGCGCGATCGCGCACCCACGGGTGCGCATTGGCGACGGCGACGGCGAGGCCGACGCGCTGCATGACGGCCAGGTCCGGCAGGTCGTCGCCGGTGTAGGCGCAGTCCGTCGCTGCGAGTCCGAGTGCCTGCAGCAGTTGGGTGAAGCAGGCGAGCTTGTCCGCTTGGCCCTGGTGGACGTGGACGATGCCGAGTTCGGCGCCACGCCGGGCAACGAGCGGGCTCGCGCGCGCGGAGATGATCGCGACTTCGATGCCGTTGGCGAGCAGGCGCTTGAGGCCGAGGCCGTCATGCGCGTGGAAGGCCTTCAGTTCGCGCCCGTCTTCGCCGTACCACAGCCGGCCGTCGGTCAGCACGCCATCGACGTCGAACACGGCCAGGCGCACGCGTGCGGCGCGTTCGCGGAGGTCGGCGGGAAGGTCGGTCAGCATGGGGCGGGGGCCAAGGGAATAGGGGCGAGGCGCCAGGGGCGAGGGCGCGAGGGTCGTGGGTTCGACGGAATCGTGGCCGGAGAGGGGTCGCACATCGCTGGAGGCTGGCGCAAGAGAACGCTCATCGAGCCCTCGCCCCCAAGCCTCCAGCCCCTCTCCTTGCTCCCGTCAAACGACGCGCGCACGCAGCAGGTCGTGGATGTTGAGCGCACCGACGACGCGATGGTCGGCATCGACCACGAGCAGGGCGTGGATCTTGTGCGCCTCCATGACGCGCGCCGCCTCGGCGGCGAGCTTGTCGGCGGTGATCGTCTTCGGGTTCGACGACATGAGCCGATGCACGGGCGTGCTGCGCAGGTCGACGTCGTCGTCATCGACGGCGCGACGCAGGTCACCGTCCGTGAACACGCCGAGCAGGCGGCGCTCGGCGTCGACGACTGCCGTCATGCCGAGGCCCTTGCGCGTCATTTCGACGAGGGCCGTGCTGAGCGAGGCCGTGCCGTCGATCAACGGAATCTTGTCGCCGGTGTGCATGACGTCACCGATGTGCACGAGCAGGCGGCGTCCGAGCGAGCCGGCCGGGTGCGAGCGCGCGAAATCCTCCGAGGTGAAACCGCGCGCCTCGAGCAGCGCGATCGCCAGGGCGTCGCCCATGACCAGCGCCGCGGTCGTGCTCGCGGTCGGGGCGAGGCCGAGCGGACAGGCCTCGGCCGGCACCGACACGTCGAGATGGACGTCGGCAAGGCGGGCGAGCGACGAGTTCTCGTTGCCGGTCATCGAGATCAGCGGCACGCCCTGGCGCTTGATCAACGGCAGGATCGTCAGCAGCTCATCGGTTTCGCCGGAGTTGCTGAGGCTCAGCACGACGTCCTTGTGCGTGATCATGCCGAGGTCGCCGTGGCTCGCTTCGGCCGGGTGCACGAAGAACGCCGGCGTTCCGGTCGAGGCCAGCGTGGCGGCGATCTTGCGCGCGATGTGGCCCGACTTGCCGATGCCGATGACGACCACGCGCCCGGGGCAATCGAACATCAGCTGGCAGGCGAGCAGGAAGCTGCCGTTGACGCGGTCACGCAACGCCGCGATGGCCCGCGCCTCGGTGTCGATGACCGCGAGCGCGCTGTTGCGGACGCTCGCCTCGGCGAGCATCGGGTGGGTGCCCGGGAATTCGGCCACGGCCGGCTGGGTTTGTGCGTTCATCAGCTTCGGATTGAGGAGCGAGACGGCCGGATCGGCCCATTCGAGTTTTCGGCGCCGCAGTATTTTGAGTACCATTCGCGTCCCCATTGTATCCGCAACCCCCCATCCGCGCTAAGGACGGGGTCGAACGGCGCATCGTCGCAGGCGCGTCAGGAAACCGCCCGAACATGGACAGCAAGACCATCCAGACTCTGATCGAACAGGGACTTCCCGACGCAAGGGTCGAGGTCGAGGGTGCCGACGGCGTGCATTTCGAGGCGCGCGTGGTCAGCGCGGCGTTCGCGGGCAAGCTGCCGCTCGCGCGCCATCGCATGGTCTACGCGACGCTCGGCGACCTGATGGGCGGGGCGATCCACGCGCTGGCCCTGCGTACCCTGACGCCTGACGAGGCGAAGCGAACCTGATCCTCCCGTGCATCGCGCGACGATGCACGCCACCGAACCGCCGGCCGCGCGTTGCGCAGGCCGCACGCACAGGCAGCGACATGGCAAAGATCGTAATCAACGGTGGCGAGCCCCTGCAGGGCGAGGTGCAGATCTCCGGCGCGAAGAACGCGGTGTTGCCGATCCTCGCCGCGAGCCTGCTCGCCGACGAGCCGGTCAGCATCGCCAACGTGCCGCATCTGCATGACGTGACCACGACGATGGAGCTGCTCGGCCAGATGGGCGTCGAGCTGGTCATCGACGAGCGCATGAAGATCCACGTCGACCCGCGCCCGGCACGCAACTATTTCGCCCCGTACGACCTGGTCAAGACGATGCGCGCGTCGATCCTCGTGCTCGGCCCTCTGGTCGCGCGCTTCGGCGAGGCCGAAGTGTCGTTGCCGGGCGGCTGCGCTATCGGCTCGCGCCCGGTCAACCTGCATATCCAGGGCCTGCAGGCACTCGGCGCCGACGTGCGCGTCGAGAACGGCTACATCAAGGCGCGCGCGAAGCGCCTCAAGGGCGCGCGCATCAATCTCGACCTCGTCACCGTGACCGGCACCGAGAACCTCATGATGGCGGCCGCGCTTGCCCAGGGCACCACCGTGATCGAGAACGCCGCGCAGGAGCCGGAGGTGGTAGACCTCGCCAACTGCCTCAATGCGATGGGCGCGAAGATCGGCGGCGCCGGCACCAACACGATCACGATCGAGGGTGTCGAGCGCATGCACGGCACCGACTACACGGTGTTGCCCGACCGCATCGAGACCGGCACGTTCCTCACCGCCGCGGCGATCACCGGCGGCAAGGTGCTGGCCAAGCATGCGCGTCCGAAGACGCTCGATGCCGTGCTCGGCAAGCTCGAGGATGCCGGCGCGCACGTCTCGACCGGAGACGACTGGATCCAGGTCGACATGGGCGGGCGCCGCCCGCGCGCGGTCAACGTGACGACGGCGCCCTATCCTGCCTTCCCGACCGACATGCAGGCGCAGTTCACCGCGCTCAACTGCGTCGCCGAAGGCGTCGGCGTGATCACCGAGACGGTGTTCGAGAACCGCTTCATGCATGCGCTCGAGCTGCAGCGTCTCGGCGCCGACATCCAGCTCGAGAGCAACACCGCGATCATCAAGGGCGTGCCGAAGATGACCGGCGCGCCGATGATGGCGACCGACCTGCGCGCCTCGGCATCACTCGTGCTGGCCGGTCTCGTCGCCAATGGCGAAACGCAGATCGACCGCATCTACCACATCGACCGCGGCTACGAGAACATCGAGGAAAAGCTGGGCTCGCTCGGTGCGCGCATCCGTCGCCTGCCGAGCTGAGCGGGTTGCATCCGGCCGGCACGGGAACCGCGTCGCCCTGCACGGACCCTGGTAGCAGCGCACCCTGTGCGCGATTCGGGGATCGCGGAAAAGCAATCGCGCACAGAGCCTGCCCCGGACTCTATCCGGGGTGCGCTCCTGCGGTCAGCGCTGCAGCGAGACGAGCTCGAGCGTGATCGTCTCGCCGTCCTTCTCGACCTGCTCGATGCGCACCGGCAGCCAGCCCGTCCTTGCAGCGAACCAGCTCGTCGAGGTGCGCTTCTCGCGGCGGCGCTCGAGGCAGCGCGTGGCATAGCGTCCGGCCGGGACGGAGACTTCGGCCTGGCCGCAGTCGGTGTAGCGGATGTCCTCGATGGCGTCCTTCATGGCGACCTTGTACGGCGCCGGATCGACGCCGCGCGCGAGGTCGGCGACGAGGGCAATCGTCAGTGCGTGGCGGTCGACGGCGCCGTCGACCAGCGCGTAGCGCGCCTCGTGATCGCCGTCCCTCATGTGCACGATGCGGCGTTCCCAGTCGAAGTCGGCATGGCGCTGCTTGCTGCGCAGGGCCGCCTTCTGGCGGAAGTCGTAGACCAGGGTTTCGGGATGCCCGCCGGTCCAGCGCAGGCGTGATTCCTCGACCACGTCGAGGCCGACCAGGCTGGCCAGTCCGGCCGTGCCGACCGTGGTCGTGCGCAGCGTCCAGGTCGCGTCACGGTTGTCGATCAGCTCGATCGTCGTCTGGCCGAGTTGCTTGCCGTTGCGCGATGCAAAGTATTCGGCCTTGAACGGCGCCACCGGTGCGGCGAGGGTCGTCGAGGCGGCGAACACGAACAGGCAGGCAGGCAGGAATCGGTTCAAGATCGGGCTCCGGTCAAACGCGCGCGATCATGCGTCGGCTCCGATGAACGACGACTGGCCGTCGTGCACGAGCGGCGTGCTCAGCGCCTGGCCGTCGAGTTGCGGCATGCCCTCGCGCCAGCGCAGGCGGCCCGTGCCGGCGAGCGCGATCACGCCGACGTACAGCCGATGCTCGAGCGGCAGCAGGCGCGCCGCCAGCGTGACCGCATCGTCGTGCGCATGGATCGGCAACGCGACGCGCGCAACCACCGGGCCGCCGTCGAGTTCGGCGGTGACGAAATGCACGCTCGCCCCGTGCTCGTGATCGCCTGCAGCGAGCGCGCGCCGGTGCGTGTGCAGGCCGGGATACTTCGGCAGCAGGGAAGGATGGATATTGAGCATGCGCCCGACCCAGGGCGCCAGCACGGCAGGATCGATGATGCGCATGTAGCCGGCGAGGACCACGAGGTCGGGCGAGCATGCGGCGACGCGGCGAAGCAGTTCGGCGTCGAACGCCGCGCGTGTCGCGAAAGCGCTCGCATCGAGCGCGTCGGCGGCGATGCCGGCAGCGCGGGCGATCGCCAGGGCTGGCGCATCGGCGCGATCGGAGAACACGGCGACGATGTCGACGTCGAGCTCGCCACGGCGGTTCGCTTCGAGGATGGCCTGCAGGTTGCTGCCGCGGCCCGAGGCGAGCACGACGAGCCGCATCGGTGCGCTCAGCGGATGTGCACGCGCTCGCCGCCGGACGCCGGCACGACCGCGCCGATCGTCCATGCCGGCAGGCCGAGCGTGTCGAGCGCATCGAGCGTCGCGCCGACCTGGTCGCGCGCGACGATCAGCGTGTAGCCGATGCCGCAGTTGAAGGTCCGCCACATCTCCTCGCGCGCGACGTTGCCCTCGCGCTGCAGCCAGTCGAACACCGGCGGGAGCTTCCACGCGCCGCTGTCGAGTTCGATGGCCAGCGGCTCGGGCACCACGCGGATGATGTTCTCGCGCAGGCCACCGCCGGTGATGTGGGCCATGCCGTGCACCGGCAGCTGCTGCATGAGCTTGAGGATCGGCTTGACGTAGATAGTCGTCGGCGCCATCAGCGCGTCGCCGAGGCTCTGGCCGCCGATGTCCTGGGCGAAGCCGCCGTTGTCGACGCCGACCCCGGCGCGCTCGACGATGCGTCGGATCAGCGAGTAGCCGTTCGAGTGCGCGCCCGACGAGGCGATGCCGATGATCGCGTCGCCGGCCTGGATGCGATGGCCGTCGATCAGGGCCAGCTTCTCGACCGCGCCGACGCAGAAGCCGGCGAGATCGTACTCGCCGGGGCCGTACATGCTCGGCATCTCGGCGGTCTCGCCGCCGATCAGCGCGCAACCGGCCAGTTCGCAGCCGCGGGCGATGCCGCCGACGACCGCGACCGTGGTCTCGACATCGAGTTTGCCGGTGGCGAAGTAGTCGAGGAAGAACAGCGGTTCGGCACCCTGCACGAGCACGTCGTTGACGCACATGCCGACGAGGTCGATGCCGATCGTGTCGTGCCGGCCGAGCATCTGCGCGAGCTTGAGCTTGGTGCCGACGCCGTCGGTGCCTGACACGAGCACCGGCTCGCGCCAGCGCCCGCCGAGTTCGAACAACGCACCGAATCCGCCGAGGCCAGCCATGACTTCCTTGCGGAACGTGCGCGCGACCAGCGGCTTGATGCGCTCGACGACGGCGTTGCCCGCGTCGATGTCGACGCCGGCGTCGCGGTAGGTAAGGGCCTCGTTCGGATTCGACATGGAGAGGGGCCGATGCGCGGGGCCGCGCATGATAGCAGCCGGAATGGACGGGCAAGCGCGGCTTCGGGCAGACTGCGGGCCGTTCCGGCGCGAGGGATCCAGCGATGCGCATGCCCACGATCCGCCCGCAGGCCGCACCGGCCTGGCTGCGGCGCCTGGCACTCGGCGGCGCGCTCGGCCTGGCCGCCGTCTCCGCGTCGGCGGCGCCGACGACCTACAGCGGCGAGGCGCCCGTGACGAGCCAGTCCGAGGCCGAACGCAGCGAGGCCCTGAAGACGGCGTTGGCCGATGTCGTGGTCCGCAGAAGCGGTGACGCCGCGGCGCTCGCGCGCGGCGATGTCGCGCGCGCCGTGGCCGAAGCCGGCCGCTACGTCCTGCAGTACCAGTATCGCCGCGACGTCAGCGCCGATGCCGCCGGGGCGCCGCAGGTGCACCTGACCCTCGTCGCCGAGTTCGACAGTGCTGCGGTCGACCGCATGCTCGCGAGGCTCGGTCTCGGCGGCGAGGCGATCGCCGAGGCCGACGAGCCGGCCGGCCCGCTGCGCGTCTGGATTGCCGGCGTCCGCTCGGCGATGGACTACGCGCGTGCGATCGGCAGCCTCGAACGCAACGGTCTCGTGCGCGAGCTGCGCGTCACCGAGGCGCGTGCCGACGGCCTGCTCGTCGAACTGACCACGACGGCCGGCCATGCCCGCACGCTGGAGGCGCTCGACGCCCAGGGCACGCTGACCGTGACGACGGCTGCCCCGCCGGTCGACGGCATCGACGCCACGCTCGCCCTGCGACCGTGATCGCCGATGTGGCGGCACCTGCCGAACCTGATCACCCTCCTGCGCATCCTGCTGGTGCTGCCGGCCTACGGCTTGATCGAAGCGCGTGAACACGCGGCGGCGCTGGCGGTCGTCGCCGTCGCCGGGGCGAGCGATGCACTCGACGGATTCCTGGCCAAGCGGTTCGGCTGGCAGAGCCGGCTCGGCGGCCTGCTCGATCCACTCGCCGACAAGCTCCTCCTGCTGGCCTGCTTCCTCGGCCTGACGACGACCGGCGCGCTGCCGGTCTGGCTGTTCCCGCTGGTCATCGGCCGCGACCTGCTGATCGTCTGCGGCGCCGTCGCGTACCACAACCTGATCGGTCCCTTCGAGGCCGAGCCGACCCGCCTGTCGAAGCTGACCACGGTCGTGCAGATCGTGTGCGTGCTCGGCGAACTGATGCGACTCGCGTGGTGGCCGGGCCTGCCCGGTCGCGACGTCCTGCTCGGGCTGACCACCGTGCTGACGCTCGCCAGCGGGCTACACTACGTCGTCACCTGGTCGCTGCGTGCGCGCCGCGCCCTCCACGAACGCCAGCGGGGAACGCCCAAGCCATGACCGCAACCGTGCTCGACCTGCGCCTCAAATGGCTGGTGCTCGTCGTCATCGTCGCAGGCGTGTTCTGGCTGTTCGGCCCGTCGCTGTCGCCGTTCATTGTCGCCGGCCTGTTCGCCTACCTGTTCAATCCGCTGATCGAGCGCCTCGAGAAGCGCGGCGTCGCGCGTGCGTGGAGCGTCAGCCTGCTGTTCCTCGTGATGACGCTCGCCCTGGTCGGCATCGTGCTCGTGCTGATCCCGTTCATCGAGAACCAGATCGGCAACTTCCTGCGCCAGCTGCCGACCTGGGTCGACTGGGCCGAGACGCGGGCGGTGCCGTGGATCGAAGCGCACCTCGGCATCAGTCTCGGGTCGCTCGATTCGAAGAAGCTCATCGCCGTGCTGCAGACGCACTGGCAGGAAGCCGGCGGCTTCGCCAGCAACGTGATCGCCAGGGTGTCGAAGTCGGGTTTCGCGATCGTGGCCTGGATGCTCAACCTCGTGATCATCCCGGTCGCCGCGTTCTACCTGCTGCGTGACTGGAACGTCGTCGTCGACCGCATCCACGCACTCGTCCCGCGCAGCATCGAGCCGGTGGTGGTGCGCCTGGCGCGCGAGTCCGACGAGACCCTCGGCGGCTTCCTGCGCGGCCAGCTCAGCGTGATGATCGTGCTCGGCGTGCTGTACGGCCTCGGCCTGTGGGCTGTCGGCATCAGCGTCGGCCCGCTGATCGGCATGATCGCCGGCCTGATCAGCTTCGTGCCGTACCTCGGCGCGATCGTTGGCGTCCTCATGGGCGTGGTCGCCGCGCTCGTGCAGTACCAGGACTGGTACCACGTCATGCTCGTGCTGATCGTGTTCGCGGTAGGGCAGACGCTCGAGGGCTACGTGCTCGTGCCGAAGTTCGTCGGCGACAAGATCGGCCTGCATCCGGTCGCGGTCATGTTCGCGATCCTCGCCGGGGGAGAGCTGTTCGGCTTCGTCGGCGTCCTGCTCGCGCTGCCGGTGGCGGCCGTGGTCATGGTCCTGCTGCGCTACGCGTACGAGCGCTACACGGCGAGCGCGCTCTACCAGGATCCCGATGACGCCCCGCAGATCGTCGTCGCTTCCGATGTCGGCTCGGTGTCCTCCGGAGGCGAGGGGATCGTCGTCGATGCGCGCGCGCCGCGCCGCGAGCACGATCCGGGCGCATGAGTGCGCAGTTGCCGCTGGCCCTGCGCTGGCCGGCCAACCAGTGCTTCGAATGCTTCGTCGTCGGTGCCAATGCGGCCACGCTCGCGCTCGTCGAGGAACTGGCCGCCGGGCGTGGCGACAGCACGCTGTTCATCGCCGGACCGGCCGGGAGCGGACGCACGCACCTGCTCGTCGCGGCCTGCGTCGCGGCCGGCGCGCAGGCGCAACGCGCGCAGTACATCGATCTCGCCGTGCAGCCGGCCGCGACGATCCGTGCCTTCCACGGGACCGACCTGCTCGCCGTCGACAACGTCGATGCGATCGCCGGCAACGGCGAGGCCGAGCATGCCCTGTTCGACCTGCACAATCGCGCACGCGCCGACGGCACGCGCCTGCTCGCTGCGGCGAGCCTCGCACCGGGCCGGCTCGGCCTCGCCCTGCCCGATCTCGTATCGCGCCTGTCGGCGTTCACCCAGGCAGGACTCGTCGCGCTCGACGAGCCGACCCGGCGCGAGGTGCTGCGTGCCGAAGCCGGACGCCGCGGCATCGGTCTCGACGAGGCCGTCATCGACTGGCTGTTCGCCCATCACGCGCGCGACCTCGCTTCGCTCATGCGCCTGCTCGCGAAGATCGACGAAGCGACCCTGGCCTCACGCCGGCGCGTGACCGTGCCGTTCCTGCGCGACTTGCTCGACACGGGCTGAGGTGGCGGGGACGCGCCCGACTCGAGATGAAGCCGCGAAGAGCAGCGGAGCAAGCTCCGCTCTACAAAGAGCGTGCGCACGTGGAGCCGAGCTTGGACGGCTGAAGCATCGCGAAGGTGGTAGGCTGCGCGACTTGCTCGACACGGGCTGAGGTGGCGGGGACGCGCCCGACTCGAGATGAAGCCGCGAAGGGCAGCGGAGCAAGCTCCGCTCTACAAAGAGCGTGCGCATGTGGAGCCGGGCTTGGACGGCTGAAGCATCGCGAAGGTGGTAGGCAGCGGAGCAAGCTCCGCTCTACAAGAGCGTGCGCACGTGGAGCCGGGCTTGGACGGCTGAAGCATCGCGAAGGTGGTAGGCAGCGGAGCAAGCTCCGCTCTACAAGAGCGTGCGCACGTGGAGCCGGGCTTGCTCGGCTGATGCGCCTAGCGTGATTCACCGGTCTTCGAGCCGGCGAGCGTCGCGTCGAGTTCGGCGAGGCGCTGCGGGGTGCCGACGTCGGTCCAGCGTCCTCGGTGGTGTTCGCCGCCGACCTCGTCTCGATGCATGGCCGCGCGCAGCAGGTGGACGAGGGCGAAGCGCGGCGGTTGCACACCGTTCCAGGCCTGGCCGGCCGCGGCGAGGTCGTCCTGCCAGTCGTCGAGCAGGGCGGGGCGGAACACGCCGATGCCGGCATAGGTCAGTCGCGGCTCGCCGTCGGCGCGCACGCGCCCGTCGGCCGCGAGCACGAAATCGCCGCGCGCATGCTGCGGCGGATTGTCGACGAGGACGAGATGCGCGAGGCCGCGCGGTTCGCGCGGAAGGCGCGCGAAATCGAAGTCGGTCCAGACATCGCCGTTGACGACGACGAATGGCGCATCGCCGAGCTGCGCGAGGGCGTGCAGCATGCCGCCGCCGGTCTCGAGCGGTTCTTCGCCCTCGTGGCTGTAGACGATGCGCAGGCCCCAGCGCGAGCCGTCGCCGAGCACGGCCGGAAACTGCGCAGCGAGATGCGCGGTATTGACGACGACCTCGTCGAAGCCGGCCGCGGCGAGCTTGTCGAGGTGCCATTCGATCAGCCGCCGTCCACCGACCTCGAGCAGCGGCTTCGGCACGCGGTCGGTCAGCGGGCGCATGCGCTCGCCACGACCCGCGGCGAACACGAGCGCGCGTCGCGTCATGTTGAAGTCCCGTCCGGCGCGAGGCGCGCGATCAACGCGGCGAACCCGGCGAGCTCGGGATAGCGCGGCAGGACTTCGCCGAGATAGGCGAAGAAGCGCGGCACGTCCGCGACATAGTGCGCCTTGCCGTCGCGGTGCTTCAGGCGCGCGAAGATGCCGATGATCTTGAGGTGGCGCTGCATGCCGATCCAGTCGGCGTCACGCTGGAAGCGTGGCCAGTCGGGAACCGCAAGACCCGCCGCCCGCGCGCGCCTCCAGTAGGCGTGCAGCCAGCCCTCGGCACGCGCAGCCGGCCAGCTGCGGAAGGCGTCCTTCACGAGGCTGATCGGGTCGTAGGCGATCGGACCGGCCACCGCGTCCTGGAAGTCCAATACCCCCATGAGACACTCGGCCGAAGGCCGGCCCGATGGTCGGCTTCCCGTCTGCCCGCTCTCCCTCACACACCGTTCGCGGGACGCGAGCGGTCCCCCCTCTCCCGCTGCGCGGGCGAGGGAAAGTGGCCGGCCTGCGGCCGCCAGACGCATGGGCATCAGGTTGCGTGGCATGTAGTCGCGATGGACGAGCACGTGCGGCTGCGCAAGCGCCGCTTCGACGAGGCGGGCACGCGCATCGAGCCAGGTCGCATGGTCGGCCTCTTTGAGGTGGATGCCGCGATGGCGCGCGAGATACCAGTCGGGGAACAGGTCGAGCTCGCGTTCGAGCAGGGCGGCGTCGTACGAGGGCAGCGACGACGGCACGCCGATGCCCTGCAGCCGGACGAGCGCGTCAATCGCCGCATCGAACATCGGCTCGGGATCGGCGCCGGCATCGATCGCCTGCAGCATGGTCTGCATGCCGAGATCGGACAGCAGCAGGAAGCCCTCATTGAGGTCGCGTGAATGCACTTCGGGAACGAGGATGCCGCCATCGCGCAGCAACGTGCCGATGGCGAGGAACGACGCCAAGTCGTTCTGCGCGGGCGGCGCGTCCATGACGACGAAGCTGCGACCTCCGGCCCTGACCCGCCAGTAACGGCGCATTCCGGCATCGGCCGAGGCGTGAGCGAACTCGAGATGCTCGCGGCCGAGCGCGCGCCCGACGAACTCGCGCAGGGATTGTTCTCGACCGGCTTCGCCGGGTTCCGCGTGTGCGTTCATGGCAGCGGAGTCTAGCGCGTGGGTGCGGCCATGCCGCATAGGCGCCGTTGGTCGGGGCCGCGCGAGCGCGTCGACAAGTTCGCGCCATCACGAGCCATCGATGATCGGCGGAGCGGCTGTCGGGAAACTCGACCGCGGATCAGCCGGGCAGGTGCGGCGGGCGCCTTGCCGGTGGCACGAGCATGCGTGGCCGCGCGGCGACACGCGTCGCTGCCTGGTCGCGGGAGTGCGGATCGCTACGAGCGTCTCGAAGCCGCCAGGCGCATCAGCCCTGGCACATCGCGACGCACGATGGGTGCAGCGACGGGCGAATCGGTCAGAAGCCTGCCGGCATGGACGATGTGCCGGCTTCCGGACGGGTCGCCGGATCCGAGTTGGCATGCGCCGAGATAGAGCTCCGCTTCGAGCGTGGCCGTATCCTGCGCACCCGCACCGAGTTGGTCGCGCATGCGCCAGGCCCGATCGAGGTCGGGGCAGGCATCGCGGTGGGCGCCGGCGAGCAGGCGAACGCGGCCGCGCACGTACAGCGAGTCGGACTCGCTGCGGCGATCGTTGCCGGGAATCGCGACGCTGTCGACGAGCACGCGTGCGGCGGCCACATCGCCGTTCAGCGCCAACGCGAGCGCCCATTGCAACTTCGCGCGGGCTACGTCGGGATGCGCAGTTCCGAGAGCGGCGTCGAGCGCGCGCGCGGCCGGTTCGAGCAGGGTCACCGCTTCGCCGAAGTCGCCGCGCATCGTCACGATCGATCCGAGCGTGAAGCGCGCGACCGCGATGAGATGGTGTCCATCCGGCAGCGCCGCGCCGAGGACCGCGAGTGCGCGTCGTGCGCTCTGCTCGGCTTCCTCGAGCCGCCCGAGGCGACGTTGCGCGCCGGCGATGTTGTTCAGGGTGATACCGACCTCGGGATGCTTCGAACCGAGTGCCTTGGCGTAGCGTTCGTAAGCCTGGCTCAGGAAGGTTTCCGCTCCGCTGTAGTCCGCGCGCGCGAGGGCGAGCGCACCGAGGCCGTTGTAGACGCGAGCGACCTCGGCCGAATCGTCGCCCAGTGAATCGCGGAAGATGGCCAGTGCGGCGCGATAGTGTGTTTCGGCGTCGTCGAAGTGTCCCTGCTGGCGCAGCATCGCGGCGAGGCTCCAGTGCGATTCGGCAACCGCCGGGTGGTGCTCGCCGAGCAGGCGCAGGCGCATTTCGAGCGCATTCCGCATCGACTCCTCGGCCGCGTCGAGGCGTCCCAGCTGGGACAGGACCGCGGCGTAGTCGTGTTGCGCGCGTGCGATCTCGGTATGGTCTTCGCCATACCGGTTGCGCAACTGCCCGAGCAGGTCGTGGAATGCCTGCGCGGCCTCCTCGATGTGGCCACGATTGAGTTCAAGGTCCGCCGAACGGTGCAGCGCGTCGAGATGGCCGTCGTCATCCGGCGCGCCGCGGTAGTGGGCGAGTGCGGCGTCGAGCGCATCGCGCGCTTCCGCGTAGCGTCCTTGCCGCCGGCGCAGTTCGCCGAGTTCGACCTGCATGCGCGCGCGCGCGGGGGCGAGCTGCGAGGGTTGCGTGGACCGATCCGGATCGGTCTCGATGCGCGCGAACTCGGCGTCGGCGGCATCGAAGTCGCCGGCCAGGGTCAGCGCGGCAGCGCGACCGGTGCGCAAGCGCCATCTCTCCTCGGTGTTCTCCGCCGCCGCCATCGCCGGCAGACCGGCGGCCTGGCCGAAAAGGTCGGCGGCGAGCGCGTAGTTGCCGAGCTTGCGGTTGAGGTCGGCGATCACGCCGAGCAGTCGCGCTTTCAGCGCCGGCTGGTCGGCGAGCCCTGCCTGCACGCGCCGCGCCGCAGTGTCGAGCAGCTCGCTCGCGCTCGGATCGCGCCCGCGCGCGATGTCCGGATCGGAGGTGTTGAACATGCCGAGCAGTAGGTCGCGCACGGCGCTGGCTGCAGTGGCTTCCGCGTGTGCTTCACGCGCCGCGTCGGCGGCGCGGTTCGCCTGCCACAACGTGCCTGCGAGGCCGGCCAGGATCGCAACGAAGAGCGCAGCGGCGACAGCGAGCCCGAATGCGTGGCGACGCAGGAATTTTCCGGTGCGATAACGCAGCGAAGTGCGTTGCGCGCGCACCGGAAGTCCACGCACGTGGCGATCGAGATCGTCGGCGAATGCGGCGGCGCTCGCGTAGCGGCGATCCGGATTCTTGTCGAGCACCGTGGCCAGGATGCGGTCGAGGTCGCCGCGCAGCTCGCGACGCAGGCGTCCCAGGCTGATTCCGCACTGCTGCGCCTGCGCGGCGTCCACTGCCGTCGAGGCCGCACGCGGCTCCTCGTGCAGCACGGCTTCCTCGAGCGCGGCCACGCTCGCTCGCGGCACGCGGTAAGGCAGGTGGCCGGTGAGCAGCTCGTACAGCACGACCCCGAGCGCGTAGACGTCGACGGCGACGCCGAGAGGTCGGCCCTCCACCTGTTCGGGCGCTGCGTAGGCGGCCGTCATCGCGCGTCCGCCGAAGGCGGTCAGCGCGGTCGTTTCGGAATGGTCTCCGGCGAGGATCTTGGCGATGCCGAAGTCGAGCAGATGCACGTCGCCCTGCGCGTCGACGAGGATGTTGGACGGCTTCAGATCGCGATGGATGACGAGGCGTGCGTGCGCGAAGGCAACGGCTTCGCAGACCTGCCGGATCAGTGCGATCCGCCGCGTCGGCGATGCATGGTGGCGCGCGCACCAATCGGTGATCGGCAGGCCGTCGACATGGTCGAGGACGAGGAACGGCTGGCCGTCGGCCACGCCGCCGTCGACAAGCCGCGCCACGCGCGGGTGGCGCAGCAGGGACAGGATGCGTCGCTCGCGCGCGAAGCGTTCGCGCAGCAGGGTGCCGTGGAGGCCGTTGCGGATCAGCTTGAGCGCGGCCTGTTGCGCCGGCCCGCCGTCGGCGCGTTCGGCCAGCCAGACCACGGCCATGCCGCCGCTGCCGATCTCGCGCAGCAGGCGCCACGCGCCGATCGTCTGCCCTGCTGCGGGGGGTGCCGCCTCGCCCACGTACCCATCGCTCGCGCGGACGTCGCGCGGGCATCGCGCGGCGTCTTCGAGGAAATCGCCGACGCGCGCGTCGCGCGCGAGCAGGTCGAGCACGCCCTGCGCGACGACAGCATCCGCTGCATGCGCGCGCACAAACTCCTCGCGCTCGCCGTGCGGCCGATCGAGTGCCGCATCGAGCAGGCGCTCGACCTTGCTCCAGTACGACAGGTCAGCCGGATTCATCGGCGCCGTCCGGGCGCATGAAGCGATGCAGGATCAGGCGCGCCTTGTGCCAGTCGCGCCTCACCGTACGCAGCGAAAGATCGAGCAGTTCGGCCACCTCCTCAGCGGTCAGACCGGCGAACACGCGCAACTCGACCACCTGGACGAGGCGCGGGCTGAACCCGCGCAGATGCTCGAGCGCCTGATCGAGATAGATCCAGTCCGCCGAGTCGACCGCGTCACCCTCGAACAGGTCGGCTGTGGCGATCGCCGCCGGCTCGCGACCGCCACGCTTCTCGCTGTGGCGACGCCGCGCCTGGTCGACGAGGATGTGGCGCATCGCGGTCGCGGCGTAGCCGTAGAAGTGCAGGCGGTCCGGCCACTCGATACGGCTCTGGTCGATCAGCCGCAGGTAGACCTCGTGCACGAGGCCGGTCGTGTTCAGCGAACGCTGCGATGGGCCGCCGGCGAGGCGCGCCTGCGCAATCCGGCGCAGCTCCTCGTAGAGCACCGGCATCAATGCGTCGATCGCGGCGCGGGTTCCCCCACGCGCTTCGCGCAGCATGTCCGTGATGTCGCCGGACGTCATGCGCAGCCTCCAGGCGCCGGATTGTGGCACAGCGATCCCGGGATCGAGCGTGCACGGTTCGCTATCCGCGACCATGGCACCTTTTCGGGATGCGCCTGCGTTTGCAGCGAACGAACCGCTTCGAACCCGAGGAGTCCGACATGCGCTTTCCGCTTCCTGATCGCCTCCGGGCGGCTTTCCCCGCGCGCATCGCGCAATGGATGTGGCCGGTCTTGCTCTGCCTGGCCGCCTGCCTGCCCGCGCTGGCCGCGGTGCTCCCGTCGGCCGATGCCGCAGGCAGCCGCGATCACGAACACCTGCGGCGTTTCGATGGGTCGGTCGTGCTTTCGTACTCGCAAGCGGCCTACGAAGCGTTCGCGCTGCCGCTCTCGCCGCTGGTCCATGTTCCGGGAGAGACCGACGCGAAGAACAACGCGGTGTTCCGTCCATCGTCGAGCAAGCCCCTCGAGGGGCGGCTGACCTCGTTCGTCTACCTCCTGCCCGAGGGGCGCAGCACGCTGGAAATCGTGCGCAACTATCGAGACGAGATCGTGCAGGCCGGCGGGAGCGCGCTGTTCGAATGCAGCGGCGAAGACTGCGGTGGCGAGGCGACCTACGGCATGTTCGGCGGCGGAAGCCGAACCAGCCTGGCGATGTTCCTGCGCGCACCGGAGAAGGTGACCGATGCCTACCGCTCGATCGCCTGGTGCGCGCGGGACAGCAAGCACGCCGACCAGCGTTACCTCGCTGCCGAGGTACCCGCGCATGGCATGCACGTGTCGGTGCACGCCTACCGCATCGTCGCGCCGGATGCCGCGGCGCCTTGCGCCTTGCTCAACGGCCGCACGATCGCCGTGGTCGACGTCGTCGATGCCAGAGAGCGCGAGCAGAAGATGGTGACCGTTTCGGCGCGCGAGATGGCCGGCGCGATCTCGAGCAGCGGCAGCGTCGCGCTTTACGGCATCCTGTTCGACTTCAACCAGGCCGGCGTCAAACCCGAATCGGAGCCGGCTCTCATCGAGATCGCGAAGTATCTCGGCGACGATCCCGCAATGAAGGTGCTGATCGTCGGTCACACCGACGGCGTCGGCAGCTATGCGTTCAATCTCGACCTGTCGCAGCGACGTGCCGAGGCCGTCGTAGAGGCACTCGTTTCCCGTTACCGGATCGCACGCACGCGCCTGACGCCGGTCGGCGTCTCGTTCGCAAGCCCGGTCGCCAGCAACCGAAGTGAAGAGGGGCGTGCCAGGAACCGTCGCGTCGCCATCGTCGACGCAGGATGAAGCGCATGGGCACGGTCGATCCTCCAGCGCCGGTGATCAAGCGTGCACACATGTCCGCGGATTGGCTGGCAGCAATCGTGCTGGCCGGTCCGGCAGCGCCGGCATCCGCCGCGTTGTTCTGTGTTTCGACTTCGGCCCAGCTCCAGTCCGCGCTCGACATCGCGCGCATCAATGGTGAGAACGATGTCATCCGCGTCCGCGCGGGCTCGTACGAGGTGACCGGTTCTGGGTTCGTGTACGAATCCACCGCCATGGAGAATCACGACATCGAGATCTCCGGTGGATGGAGGCCGTACATCCTCGGTCCGTGTGCCGTGCAGGACGCGACACCCTGGACGACCGTGCTCGACGGCAACGGCGACACGAGGATCCTGTCCCTGCGCATCGAAGGCAGCAGCGCCGACGCCAGGCTGAGCCGTCTGACGTTCTTGGCCGGATACGTCGGCGGCTTCAATGCCGGCGCTCTCGAGATCCACTCGGTCGGCGAGAGCGGAGGCGTGGTGGTCGAGAGCAGTGCTTTCATCGCCAACGAATCCTCGATGGGCGGCGGCCTCCTCATCGATGTCCGCGGGCCGAAGGTTTCGGTCGTGAACAACGTGTTCGTGGCCAACCGGGCACTCAGCAACATGCCGGCGGCCTCGATCGTCAACTTCGGCGGGACAGACAACGCCGTCGTTTTCACCAACAACTCCATCATTGGCAACGAACTCGGCAATTCGCCTGTTGCGGACGCCGCAGCGGTCTATCTCGCGTCGCCCAACGTGATCGCGGCGAACAACAACTTCTGGGACAACGACGGACACGACCTCGATACGGGTGGCTCGGGCGTGCGCTCGATCTTCAACAACAACTACCAGTCGCTGCGGCCGCGCGGCGGGGAATACCTGCTGGACAACATCAGCGTGCAGCCCGCTTACCAGGAAGGCCTGTTGAACTTCACACCGGTGCGCAGTTCTCCACTGGTCGACGCCGGTACCGAGCCGCGCGGCATCGATCCGGGCTGGTACCTGACTGCCGTGGACCTCAACGGCGCGCCGCGCAAGGTCGGTCCGCACGTCGACATCGGTGCGTTCGAGAACGACACGATCTTCGCCGACGGCTTCGAGGCTTCCGGCCCGTTCTCCAGCGACGATCGACGCCGAGCGGAGTGACCTGTTCCGACCCCGTCATTGCGTTCGTTGTCGGCGCGCGATCGGCGCGAACAGGAGAACTTCCGATGCGAACCATGTCAAACGTCCTCGCGGCCGCCGTGGCCGTCGTCGCCGCGTCATCTGCTTCGGCAGCGACCCTCTGCGCGACCACGCCGGCGCAGCTCCAGGCGGCCCTGATGACCGCGGCCGGCAACGGACAGCACGACGACCTGCGCATCCGCGCTGGAACCTACGACCTGTCGAACGTCGACCTCGTGTACGACCCGTCGACGCCGGAGGATTTCGATCTCGACATCTCGGGCGGCTGGACCCCGTTCTTCGAGAATCCCTGCGGCCAGCACCTGACCGACGATCCGTGGCAGACGACACTCGACGGCGGCGGCAATGGCCGCATCCTGCGCCTGACACTCGACGACGAGAGCGATGTCAGCATCCGCTACGTGACGTTCCTCGACGGCCACGTCGATCCAGGGCTCGGTGCCGGACTGGCGATCAACTATACGAGCGACGCGGCCGGCACCATCACCGTCGAACGCAACGTCTTCATGCTCAACCAGGCCGACCAGTCCTCGGCGCTCAGCATCCAGGGCGGGAGCCTGCAGCACGTGACCAACAACCTGTTCCTGTTCAACGAAGGCGGGTCGCGAGCGGTGGCTTACCTGACCACCACGGCTCCGCTCGGTGTCAACTTCACCAACAACACGGTTCTGTCCAACTCGCACACGAACACACAGCAACCGGCGCTCCAGGTCGCCGCGGGACGGGTGTTCATCGCCAACAACAACTTCTGGGACAACGACGGGTTCGACATCGACCCCGGAACCGCGGGCGACCGCTTCATCTACAACAACAACTACCAGAGTCGTCGCGCGCGTGGCGGCGAGGTCGTGCAGGACAACATCAGCGTCGAACCAGCGTATCAGAGTGGCTTTCTCAACTTCACCCCGGTGCGCGGGTCGGCGCTGGTCGATGCGGGTCGCGAGCCGCAGGGCTTTCTGCCGCTGTGGTACCTGACCGATCTCGACCTCAACGGTTCGCCGCGCAAGGTCGGCGTGCACGTCGACATCGGCGCATTCGAGAACGACCGGATCTTCGCCAACGGCTTCGAGACCGCCGGACCGTTCGGCGCAGGCCCGCACCTCGTCGATTGACGCGGCGCGAACGACGCCCGCGTGGCGTCGTTCGCCGGCATGCGGGCGCGGCCCTCGAGCGTTTGCGGCTCGCGCATGCAGCCCTCACGCATTTGCGCCCAGGAACCATGACGGGTCCACGCATTGCGTCGCGCGGCGGCAATCAGTACTATTTCGGTACCGATTTGACCCTGGACCTGCCCCCCGTGCTGCGCGTCAGCAAGCTCACCGACTACGCCACCGTCGTCATGACCTGCCTCGCCGCGGCCGGCGACGAGGTGCTGAGCGCGCAGATCCTCGCCGAGCGTGCGCACCTCGAGTTGCCGACCGTCAGCAAGCTGCTCAAGCAGCTCGCCCAGGCCGGCCTCGTCACGTCGTTCCGCGGCGTCAACGGCGGCTATCGGCTCGCGCGCGCGCCGCGGGCGATCACGGTTGCCGAGATCGTGATCGCGATGGAAGGCCCGATCGGCATGACCGAATGCAGTGCGCACCGCGGCCAATGCGGCCACGAGGCGCATTGCGGCGTGCGCGTGAACTGGCAGCGCATCAGCCAGGCGATCGAGACGGCGCTCGACAGCGTGACCCTGGCCGACATGATCCGTCCTCCCGCGCGACCCGGCGCAGCGATCCCGCTGCGCGTGGCCGTCACCTGATCGCCGAGGCAGCCTATGGCCACCGAACGCAGCGACATCGAAGACCGCCTGCGCGTGCCGCCAGTGGCCGCGGCCGGCAACGAGCGCATCGTCGAGGCGATGAACCGGCGCTACGAGGCCGGCTTCGTCACCGACATCGAGACCGAGTTCGCGCCGCCCGGGTTGTCCGAGGAGATCATCTGCTTCATCTCGGCGAAGAAGGACGAACCGGCGTGGATGACCGATTGGCGCCTCGCCGCGTACCGGCACTGGCTGACCATGACCGAGCCGCAGTGGGCGAAGCTCGACATCGCGCCGATCGACCTGCAGGCACTCAGCTATTACGCCGCGCCGAAGAACCGGCCGAAGTCGCTGGCCGAGGTCGACCCGAAGCTGCTCGAGGCTTACGACAAGCTCGGCGTTCCGTTGCACGAGCGCGCCAAGCTCGCCGGCGTGGCGGTCGACGCGGTGTTCGATTCGGTTTCGGTCGGCACGACGTTCCGCAAGGAACTCGCCGCGGCCGGCGTCGTGTTCTGCTCGATGTCCGAGGCGGTCCGCGAGCACCCGGAGCTCGTGCGCGCCTACCTCGGCAGCGTCGTCCCGGTCGGCGACAACTACTTCGCCGCGCTCAACTCGGCGGTGTTCTCGGACGGCAGCTTCGTGTTCGTGCCGAAAGGCGTGCGTTGCCCGATGGAGCTCAGCACGTATTTCCGCATCAACGCCGGCCATACCGGCCAGTTCGAGCGCACGCTGATCGTCTGCGAGGCCGGCGCCAGCGTGTCCTACCTCGAGGGCTGCACGGCGCCGATGCGCGACGAGAACCAGCTGCATGCGGCGGTCGTCGAACTCGTCGCGCTCGACGATGCGAGCATCAAGTACTCGACCGTGCAGAACTGGTATCCCGGTGACGAGAACGGCGTCGGCGGCATCTACAACTTCGTCACCAAGCGCGGCGACTGCCGCGGCGCGCGCGCACGCATCAGCTGGACCCAGGTCGAGACCGGATCGGCGATCACCTGGAAGTACCCGAGCTGCGTGTTGCGCGGCGACGATTCGGTCGGCGAGTTCCATTCGGTCGCGCTGAGCCACCACCGCCAGCAGGCCGATACCGGCACCAAGATGATCCACATCGGTCGCAACACCAAGTCGAAGATCGTCGCCAAGGGCATCAGCGCAGGGCGCGGCCAGAACACCTACCGCGGCCTGGTCAAGGTCGAGAAGGGCGCGGCGGGTGCGCGCAACCATACCCAGTGCGACAGCCTGCTGATCGGCAAGCAGTGCGGCGCGCACACGTTCCCGTACATCGAGGTCAGGAACCCCGGCGCGATCGTCGAACACGAGGCCACCACCTCGAAGATCTCGGATGACCAGCTGTTCTATTGCCGTTCGCGCGGCATCGCCGAGGAAGATGCGATCTCGCTGATCGTCGACGGCTTCTGCAAGGAAGTGTTCCGCGAACTGCCGATGGAGTTCGCGGTCGAGGCGAAGAAGCTGCTCGAGGTTTCGCTCGAAGGAGCGGTGGGATGACCACCCGCATCGAACGCACGCTGCGCGTCATCAAGGAGGGCGAGGTGGCGCCGAAGCCGGCGCTGTACTGGCGCGCGCGCAGCTTCGAGGAGCGGCTCGCCGAGACGCTGAAACTGCATCGTGAAGGGAACGAACTGTTCCGCGGCGGCAATCCCCCTTTTGTCCATGTGATCAGGATGCGCGATGTCGACCCTCCGCGATGACTGGGAAGACTTCATTCGCGCGCTCGCCGGGCGTGGCGTCGAGTACATGATCGTGGGCGGGGTTGCCGTTGGTGCCCATGGACACGTTCGCTACACCAAGGACATGGACGTGTGGTTTCGCGCGACACAGGAGAATGCGCGGCGCCTGATCGATGCCCTCCACGATTTCGGCTTCGCGCAGGTCGAGACATCGCCATCCGAGTTCTGCAGGCCGCGCGCCATGCTGATCATCGGGGCGGAACCGAACATGATCGAACTGATCAATTTCGCCGATGGCGTTGATTTCGACGACTGTTTTCCCCGTCGTGTCGATGTTCCGCTCGGCGGCGTCATCGCCTCCGTGATCGCCCTCGACGATCTGCGAACGAACAAGCGGGCGGTCGGGCGCCTGCAGGATCTGGCGGATATCGAGAACCTGGACGCTGAACCGAATCGGGACTTCCATGCTGAAGATTGAAAACCTCCACGTTCGCGTTGCCGGCAAGGACATCCTCAAGGGCCTCTCGCTGAGCGTCGGCGCCGGCGAAGTGCACGCGATCATGGGTCCGAACGGTGCCGGCAAGTCGACGCTCGGCAACGTGCTGGCCGGGCGCGACGGCTACGAGGTCGTCGACGGCTCGGTGACATACGACGGCATCGATCTGCTCGCGCTCGAACCCGAGCAGCGCGCCGCGGCCGGCGTGTTCCTGGCGTTCCAGTACCCGGTCGAGATTCCGGGTGTCAACAACACGTATTTCCTGCGCGCCGCGCTCAATGCACAGCGCAAGGCGCGCGGCGAAATCGAGCTCGATTCCATCCAGTTCCTCAGGAAGGTGCGCGAGAAGCTCGCCGTACTGCATCTGAAGGACGAACTGCTCCACCGCGCGGTCAACGAGGGCTTCTCGGGTGGCGAGAAGAAGCGCAACGAGATCTTCCAGATGGCCCTGCTCGAGCCGAGGCTGGCGATCCTCGACGAGACCGATTCGGGCCTCGACATCGATGCCTTGAAGATGGTCGCCGACGGCGTCAACGCGATGCGCGACCCGACCCGCGCGTTCGTCGTCATCACCCACTACCAGCGCCTGCTCGACTACATCGTGCCGGACTTCGTGCATGTGCTGGCCGACGGTCGCATCGTGCAGAGCGGCGACAAGTCGCTCGCGCTGAAGCTCGAGGAGGAGGGCTACGCCTGGGTCGCCGAGCGCCGCGTGGCCGGTGCGGCGTGATGGCCGACCCGCTGCTCGATTCGCTGCTCGCGCCGGGCCCGGCGCCGACACGTGCCGCACCGGCGTGGCTCGACGCAGCGCGCCGGCAAGCTCGCGAGGCGCTCGTGCGAGAGGGCCTGCCCGGCGCGCGCAACGAAGCGTGGAAGTACACGAGCCTGCGTGCGCTTGCGCAGCGCCGCTACATGCCGGGCGACGCGCAGGCGGCCACGCGCAATCTTGAGCGCGGGCTCGCCGATCTGCCCGGCCTCGGCGACGCCCGGCTCGTGTTCGCCAATGGCGTGTTCCGTGCCGACCTGTCGCGCCTGCCCGAGGCCGCCGGGCTCGTGGTCGAACCGTTGGCCGATGCGCTGGCCGATGCCGACGGCCTCGCGCGCGCCTCGTTCGAGCGGCGGTTCGACGATCCGGCGCAGGTCTTCGCACGCCTCAACACCGCCTTGGCCGACGACGGCTTCGTCCTGCGCGTGGCGCCGGGCGCGCGGGTGGCCGAACCTGTTCACGTGGTCGTCCTCGGCGCCGGCGCGCAGGCGCTGGCCTGGAACCTGCGGCTCGTCGTCGAGCTCGGCGCTGGCAGTGCGTTGACCCTGGTCGAGCACCACGCCGGGGAAGCGGACGACGCGCAGCTCGGCAATGTCGTCGCCGAATTCGCCCTCGGTGCCGGCGCACGCCTCGACCTGTTGCAGTTGCAGGTTGCCGCGGAGTCGGCCACGCGCATCCGGCGCAGTGCGTTCACGCTCGCGGCCGATGCGGTGCTGAACCTGCGCACGCTCGAACTCGGCGGTGCGCTGGCTCGCCATGACCTCGTCGTCGGCCTCGACGGCGACCGCGCACGCCTGACGTCGCGAGGCGTGTTCGTGGTGCGCGCGCGCCAGCATTCGGATACACGCCTCGACGTCCGCCATCGTGCCCGCGACACGGCCTGCGACCTTGTCTGGCGCGGCGTCGCCAGCGGTCGTGCGCGCGGCGTCCTGCACGGCGCGATCACCGTCGACCCGGGTGCCGACGGCACCGATGCAAGCCTCGACACGAAGAACCTGCTGCTCAGCGCGCAGGCCGAGATCGACGTCCAGCCCGTGCTCGAAATCCATGCCGACGAGGTCAAGGCCGCGCACGGCGCCACGGTTGGCCAGCTCGACGAACGCGCGCTGTTCTACCTGCGCACGCGAGGATTGCCCGAAGCCGAGGCACGCGCATTGCTGACGCTCGCGTTCTGCCGCGTCGCCGTCGACACGCTCGAGAACGTCGCATTGCGCGAGCACGTCGACGCGCTGCTGCTCGAGCGCCTGCCCGTGCACGGGGAGCCGGCATGAACGATGCCGGACTCGACATCGCGCGCATCCGCGCCGACTTCCCGTTGCTCGCGCGCGATGTCAACGGCAAGCCGCTGGTCTATCTCGACAACGCCAACACTTCGCAGAAGCCGGCCGTCGTGATCGATGCGGTCGAGCACTTCTACCGCTCGACGAACGCCAACGTCGCGCGCGCAGTGCACACGCTAGGCGCCGAGGCGACCGCAGCCTACGAAGGTGCGCGCGACAGGCTCGCGCGCTTCATCAATGCACCCTCACGCGACGAGGTGATCCTGACCTCGGGCACCACGCAGGCGATCAACCTGGTCGCCTACAGCTTCGCCTTGCCGCGGCTGGCTCCCGGCGACGAAATCCTCGTCACCCGGATGGAGCACCACGCCAACATCGTGCCGTGGCAGCTCGTCGCCGGGCGGAGTGGCGCGAAGGTCGTTCCGGCGCCGATCAGCGAGGCCGGTGAGCTGCTCATCGACGAGTTCGTGGCGCGCCTTTCCCCGCGCGTGAAACTGGCCGCGGTCACGCACGTCTCGAACGTGCTCGGCACGGTCAATCCGGTCGCGCAGCTCGCGCGCGAATGCCGTCGCCACGGCGTTCCACTGCTGATCGACGGTTCGCAGGCGGCGCCACATCTCGGCATCGACGTGCGTGCGCTCGGCTGCGACTTCTATGCACTGACCGGGCACAAGCTGTTCGGCCCGACCGGCACCGGGCTGCTTTGGGCGAAGCGCGCGCACCTCGAGGCGATGCCGCCGTTCTTCGGTGGCGGCGAGATGATCCGCGACGTGCGCTTCGAGGGCACCACGTTCGCCGAGCCGCCGCATCGGTTCGAGGCCGGCACGCCGAACATCGCCGGGTTCGTCGGACTCGGCGCCGCGATCGACTACGTCGGGTCGATCGGCATCGAGCGCATCGCCGCGCGCGAGCGCGCCCTGCTCGCGCATGCACAGGCTGCGCTCGAGGGGATCCCGGGCCTGCGCTTCTTCGGCGAGGTGCCCGGCAAGGCGCCGGTGATCTCGTTCCTCGTCGACGGCGCGCACGCGCACGATCTCGCGACCCTGCTCGACCACGAGGGCATTGCGGTGCGCTCGGGCCACCACTGCGCGCATCCGCTCATGCAGTTCTACGGCGTGCCGGCGACCTTGCGTGCTTCGCTCGCGTTCTACAACACGCACGAGGAGATCGACCGCTTCGTCGCGGCGCTCGTTCGCGTGCGCAAGCTGCTCGGTTGACCGCGATGGTCGCGGCACTCGCCTATCGCGAAGCGGGCCTCGGCGACGTCGCTGCCGTCGTCGCGCTGGTCGAGTCGGCCTACCGCGGCGACGCCAGTCGCGAGGGATGGACCACCGAGGCCGACCTGCTCGACGGACAGCGCATCGATGTCGCGGGAGTGCGGGCGATCATCGACGACCCGCTCGCGCGCGTTCTACTCGCCTTCGACAGCGATCGACTCGTCGCCTGCTGCGAGCTGCGCCGCGCCGGCAACGACGCCTACTTCGGCATGTTCTCGGTGCGGCCCGACGGGCAGGGCCGCGGTGTCGGCGGCCGGTTGCTCGGCGAGGCCGAGCGCATCGCGCGCTTGCACTGGAACTGCCGTGGCATGCGCATGACCGTGATCGACATCCGCGCTGAGCTGATCGCCTGGTACGAACGCCGCGGCTACGTGCGTACCGGCGAGTACCAGCCGTTCCCGTACGGCGACGAGCGCTTCGGCATTCCGCGCCGCGACGACCTGCGCTTCGAGGTGCTTTACAAAGCTTTGCGCTGACGCACACGCTCGGCGTCGGCGCAGAATCCGCTCGCTGGCGGTTTGCGCGGCACGGTGGCGACGTCGGCAGGCACCGCCTGCAATTGCGAGTCATTCTCATCTTGTGATGTAATCGCCGCGTTGCGGGCAGGAAAGGTGCGCGTGGGCAAGCCAGTGGATGCGAAGCGCCGGTCGTACTGGCTCAAGACGCTGCATCAGTGGCACTGGATCAGTTCGGCGATCTGCCTGATCGGCATCCTGCTGTTCAGTGTCACCGGCATCACGCTCAACCATTCGTCGCAGATCGAGGCGAAACCCGAGGTCACCACGCGTACCGCGCAGGTTCCGCAAGCGTTGCGGAGCCTGCTCGCCGAACCGGCCGGCGAAGCGAAGGCACCGTTGCCGCCTGCGCTGCGCGAGTGGATCGCCGCGCAGATCGACGTGCGCGTCGGCGCGCGCATCGGCGAATGGAGCGATGCCGAGGTCTACGTGTCGATGCCGCGCGCCGGTGGCGACGCCTGGCTCAGCATCGATCGCGCGAGCGGCGAGCTCGAGTACGAGCGCACCGATCGCGGCTGGGTTTCCTACCTCAACGATCTGCACAAGGGACGCAACACAGGCACGGCATGGAGCTGGTTCATCGACCTGTTCGCGGTCGCCTGCGTCGTGTTCTCGGTCACCGGCTTCTTCCTGCTGCAGATGCATGCGCGGCAGCGGCCGATGACCTGGCCGCTGGTCGGCCTCGGTTTCGTGGTCATGCTGCTCGTGGCCATCCTGTTCATCCATTGACGAGGTTGCCGATGCGCCTGCGCTTGCTGTCCCTGCCCCTGCTGCTGTCCGCCGGCGTCGCCGGCGCGGCCTCCGTCGACGTCACCGTCGAGATCCCGCGTATCGACGCCTCCGAGTACCACCGTCCGTATGTGGCCGTCTGGGTCGAGAAGCCCGACCAGGGCGTCGCCGCCAACCTCGCCGTCTGGTACATGCAGAAGGACACCAACGAGGGCGCCGGCACCAAATGGCTGGCCGACCTGCGCCAATGGTGGCGGCGCAGCGGTCGCGAGCAGTCCATGCCGATCGACGGCGTCAGCGGCGCGACACGCCCGGTCGGCCAGCACCAGCTCAAGTTCGATGCCGCCAAGCCGCCGTTCGCCACGCTCGCGCCGGGCAAGTACGGCCTCGTCGTCGAAGCGGCGCGCGAAGTCGGTGGTCGCGAACTCGTGCGCATCCCGTTCGAATGGCCGGTGTCCGCAGCCGCCCACCTCGAGGCGAAGGGCGAACACGAACTCGGCACGATCCAGCTCGACCTCAATCCCTGATCCCGGAGTGAAGCGATGAAGAATTCCAAGACGCTCGTTTTCGCCGCCGCGGCGCTCGCCCTGCCGTTGTCCGCGCAGGCGCACAAGGCCTGGCTGCTGCCTTCGGAGACCGTGCTGTCGGCCAAGGATCCGTGGATCACGGTCGATGCGGCGGTTTCGAACGACCTGTTCTACTTCAACCACGTGCCGCTCAAGCTCGATGCGCTCGTAATCACCGCGCCGGACGGCAGCACCGTGCAGGCCGAGAATGCGGCGACCGGCAAGTACCGCAGCACCTTCGACGTGCACCTGACCCAGGCCGGCACGTACCGCATCGCGTTGTTCACCAATGCGGTCGCGCAGCCGCGTGGCGGC
>JAFLDX010000050.1 GCA_017302215.1 Lysobacterales bacterium | reverse complement strand
CAAAGCGCGGCCTGCCACGGCTCGTGCTCGTCGCGCACGACGCTCGCGCCGCTCGACCAGGCGCGGATCCAGTCGGGCCGCGCGACCATGTACTCGTCGAACGTGCGCGCGAGCTGGGTGGCGAGCTCGAAGCGCTTGCGCGCGTCGCGACCGTCGCCGAGATAGTGGCGCACGGTCGCGAAGCGCGCGTCGCCGGCAAGGGCCGGCAGCAGCGCGTGGATGCGCCACGTCAGCGCCTCGCGCGAGAACGCGGACTCGCGCGGCAGATCGCCGAGAATCGCGCGCAGGATGTCCCAGGCGAACGACGAGGGTTGCGGGAAGTCGATGTTGGCGGCGACGCCGAGCTGCGCGGCGATGCGCTCCTGCAGCCAGCGTCCGAGCGCAGGATGACCGACCACGATGACCTGGCGGCGCAGCGGATCGGCATCGACGCGCGACATCTCGTCGTCGACGAGGCGGTCGGCGAGCACTTCCAGGCGATTGCCGTGGATGAACGTGGCGACCTGCATGCGCGCGTCAATGCCCGCTGAATGACCGGAGCGCGAGTCTGCCACGCGCGCGGCATGCGTGCCGCGTTCCGCTAGAATGACCATTCTGCAGACTCTCGTGCGGGCGTCGCGCTGACCGCGACCTCGACCCACGCCATCGGACCGATGCCGAGCCCGCCCCGTTTCCACCGTACCTGTGCCCTCGTGCTGTGCCTGCTGAGCGGCGGCGCACTGGCGCAGGCGCACGAAGACGAACCCGTGCTCGACGCGGCCTCGTTCGCACCGCCCGCCCTGCTCTCCGGTCCCGGCTTTCAGGTCGATCCGCATGTCGAGATCCGCGGTTACATGGCGCGCTTCACGCTCGACACGCCGGTCGGCACGCTGCACGCCGACAGCGTCGAGATCCTCGCCGACCGCGTGGCCGAGCTGCCCGCGCTCGAGGCGCTCGACGAAGTCACGCGTTCGCAGGCCTTCACGCAGGCCGCCGTCGACACCGCGTCGACCACGGCGAAAGGCATCGGCCAGGTGCTGCGCCATCCGATCGACACGCTGGCCGGGATTCCGGCCGGCGTCGCGCGCTATTTCGGGCGTCGACTCGCGAAACTCGGCGACCAGGCCCAGCGCCTGTCGGATCGCGCGGCGGTGCGTCTCGGCACCGACGGCGCGAAGTATCCGCGCGACGACGGCCCGATGACCGATGCCGACGCTATCGCGCGCGCTCAGGCGGATGCGGACGACTCCGAGCGCGGGAAGCGCTGGGTCGACCGTGCCGGTGCCGAGCTCGAGCGCGAGCTGAAGCGCCAGGCGGACTACGGCCAGGTTCGACGGCGCCTCGCCGAGCAACTCGGGATCGACCCGTACACGACCAATCCGCCCGTGCGCGAGCGTCTGGATCGCCTCGCCTGGGTCGGTTCGGGCGGGCGCTTCGCCGCGAATGCCGCGATCGGCGCGATCGGCGGCAGCGGTGCGCTCGTCATCACGCACGGCCGTCGCCTCAACGAGATCGTCTGGAAGCTCGACCCGGAGAGTCTGCGCGAGCGCAACCACGAGCGCCTGCGCGCGTACTGCCGAGACGAACTGCTGATGCGCCAGTTTTTGCGCCGAGGCACGTTCTCGCCGACGCTGCAGACCGCGCTCGCCGATGCACTCGATGCGCTGCGACCGCGAGCCGGTGGCGATGCCCTGCTCGAACTCGGCATGACCGCGAACAGCGAGCTCGAAGCGCGCTTCGTCGTCAATGCGCTGCAGATGGTCGCGCACGCGCTCGGCGAGCGCGCGCATGGCGGGCGACTGGTGCCGGTCGGGGCCGGGCTCGCCTATGACAGCGTCGACGGCGAGCGCGTGCTGCCACTGCCGGTCGACTACCTCGCCTGGACCGGCGAGGTCGAGCGCTTCCTCGACCGCGATGAGTTCCGCTCGCCGAGCAAGCGCGTGCTCGTCCGCGGCGACGCGACGCTGCGCAGCCAGCGTGAACTGACACGGCGCGGCTGGAGCATCGCCGTGCGCGCCGACGATCCGGGCAGCGTGCGCATCGCCGCAAACTGAACGATTCGCCGCGTGCAGGCGATTCGGGTTCTGCGGCCCGGATTGCGTAGTGCATGGAGCAGGAGGATTTCCTGCGCCTTGCACGGAATTCCTCGATGATCCGCCCGCTTTCCTTGCTTCTGCTCGCCTGCGCCGCCATGAACGCGTCCACGGCGACGGCCGTGCCGCAGTACTTCATCGTCGGCGACAACTCCGACTCGCGTTGCCAGTTCGCCACGATCCAGCAAGCCTTGCAGGCCGCGTTGGCCAACGGTCCCGGCCTCGACTACGTGATGCTCACCAACACGGCCACGTACACGAACACGGCCGTGCAGGTCGGCGCACAGTCGGTGCTGATCGAAGGCGGCTACGCGAACTGCGACCTCGATCCCGACGGCGGACAACCCTTTGCCGACCTCGTCGGCAACGGCAGCGACCCGGTGATCCGCATCGAACCGATCGCCAGCGGCACGCACGACGTGCGCCTGAGCGGCCTGCGCATCCGCGGCGGCGGGCGCAACGACGCCAACGGCGGTGGCGTGCGAATGGCCACGGCACCCGGCGCGACGGTCCTGCTGACGATCCGCAACAGCGAGATCACGGCCAATCGCGCGCTGTCGGGAGGTGGCGTGCATGCGGCGCGCGGCAGCGGCAATGCCGCCGGCTTCGCCCTGACCCTCGAGCCCGGCACGCGCATCCACGACAACACGGCCGCGAGCAATGGCGGCGGCCTGAACCTGTGGGGCGGAAACACCTTCATCGCCGCCGACGGCGTGCGCATCGACCACAACAGCGCGGCCGGCGCGGGTGGCGGCATCGCCACGCTGTCCGGCACGTTCATCGCGGTCGGCAACCCGAACATCGAAACCTGGCCCGCCCGCAACGACGTAACCGGCGCGCGCATCGAATCGAACACGGCCGGAACCAGCGGCGGCGGCCTGTACCTTTCCGGGATCGATTCGGTGATGGAGGCACGCGAACTGATCGTCGACGACAACCGGGCCGGCTTCGGCGGCGGCGGCGGCGCCGTCGCGAGCGGCGCGAGCTTCAGCATGCTGCGCGACACGCCGAACGCATTCGGCTGGTATTGCCCGCCGGCGCTCGAATGCACGCGCCTGAGCAACAACCGCGTCGCCGACGGCATCACCCTCGACGCGAACGGCGGGGCCCTGGCGGTCTACGGCAGCGCGAGCGCCTGGTTGATCCAGACCCTCGTGCGCGACAACGCCGCCCAGGACGGCTCCGCGGTGTTCATCAACGGCGCCGGCATCGTCAACACGGAAGGCAGCGTGTTCAGCGGCAACCGGTCCTACGACCCGACCGGCGGTCTCAGCGCGACGATCCGCAGTCGCTACACGCCGCCAAGCGCGGCGCCGAAGCTTCGCCTCGCCTACAGCACGCTGGTCGAGAACAAGCGGCTGGACGCCAACAGCAGCCTGCAGCCCGGCCTCGTCCTGCTCGCGCAGAGCACCGACCTGCGCGTCTACTCGTCGGCGCTGTTCGACGGCAACACGATCATGGACAGCGCGGGCATCAGCGACTGTGCCGTGCTGGGACCGGATTCCGGCCTCCCCGCCGGCAGCAACACGCGCCTGTCCTTCGCCACGCAGGCCCCGGCCCGCATCTTCCTCGCGCCGGCGCGCAAGGACTGGCGCCCGCGTTTCGACTCGCCGCTGACCGACGTGTGCGATGCCTCGCAGCACGCGCCGTCCTACAGCGATCGCGATCTCAACTCGCGCTGTCGCAACGACGCCAGGCCGGACAACTGGGGGACCTGCGAAGCCGGTGCCTGGGAGAACGACCAGCTGTTCGCCAACGGCTTCGACTGAAACGAGAAGGCCGCGGATCGCTCCGCGGCCTTTCCCGTGCCTGCGCGCTGCATCGACGAACGGCGATGCAGCGCATCCGCGCCGACGCGTTACATCTTCTTCGCCAGCGTCCTGCCGAGATCGGCCGGCGACTTGACCGTGGTGACGCCCGCCTTCTCGAGCGCGGCGAACTTCGCCGCCGCAGTGCCCTTGCCACCCGAGATGATCGCGCCGGCATGGCCCATGCGCTTGCCGGCCGGCGCCGAGGCGCCGGCGATGAACGCGACGACGGGCTTCTTCACGTAGCTCGCGATGAACTCCGCGGCTTCTTCCTCGGCGCTGCCGCCGATCTCGCCGACCATGATGATGCCCTCGGTCTGCGCGTCGTCCTGGAACAGCTTGAGACAGTCGATGAAGTTGAGGCCGTTGATCGGATCGCCGCCAATGCCGATGCAGGTCGACTGGCCGAGACCCTCGTTCGTGGTCTGGAACACCGCTTCATAGGTCAGAGTGCCGGAGCGCGACACGATGCCGACCTTGCCGGGACGGTGGATGTGGCCCGGCATGATGCCGATCTTGCACTCGCCCGGCGTGATCACGCCCGGGCAGTTCGGGCCGACCAGGACCGTGTCCGGATGCGACTTCAGCACGTTCTTGACGCGCAGCATGTCGAGCACCGGGATACCCTCGGTGATCGCGACGATGATCTTGATGCCGGCCGCGGCCGCCTCGAGGATCGCGTCGGCCGCGAACGGCGGCGGCACGAAGATCATGGTGGCATCGGCGCCGGTCTCGGCGACCGCATCGGCGACCGTGTCGAACACGGGCAGCTCGATGTGGGTCGTGCCGCCCTTGCCCGGCGTCACGCCGCCGACGAGCCTGGTGCCGTACTCGAGGGCCTGGGTCGAATGGAAGGTGCCCTGCTGGCCGGTGAAGCCCTGGGTGATGACCTTGGTGTTCTTGTCGATCAGTACGCTCATGGAAATTCCTTCGCTCAGGCGGATTTGACGGCGGCAACCGCCTTCTGCGCGGCATCGTTGAGATCGACGGCCGGGGTGATCTTCAGGCCGGAGTTGGCGAGCAGCTCGCGGCCCTTCTCGACGTTCGTGCCTTCGAGGCGCGCGATCACCGGAATCGTCAGGCCGACTTCCTTGACCGCGGCAATGATGCCTTCGGCGATCAGGTCGCAGCGCACGATGCCGCCGAAGATGTTGACGAGGATCGCTTCGACCTTGTCCGAGGAGAGGATCAGCTTGAACGCCTCGGTCACGCGCTCCTTGGTCGCGCCACCGCCGACGTCGAGAAAGTTCGCGGGCTCGGCGCCGGCGAGCTTGATCACGTCCATCGTGGCCATGGCGAGACCGGCGCCGTTGACCATGCAGCCGATGTTGCCGTCCATGGTGACGTAGTTGAGGTTGTTCCTCACCGCCGCGGCTTCGGCCGGGTCTTCCTGCGATTCGTCGCGCATCGCGGCGAGCCCGGGATGACGGAACTCGGCGTTGTCGTCGGAGTTGATCTTGCCGTCGAGCGCCATGAGGTTGCCTCCGGCGACGACGGCAAGCGGATTGAGCTCGACGAGGGCGAGATCCTTGTCGTTGAACAGGCGGTACAGGCCGAGCATGATCTTCGTCAGTTGGCCCGCCTGTTTGGCCTCGAGGCCCATCGCGAAGGCGAGGCGACGCGCGTGATACGGCTGCACGCCCTCGACGAAGTCGACCTCGAGCGTGTGGATCTTCTCCGGCGTGTCGCGCGCGACCTGCTCGATGTCGACGCCACCGGCCGCCGATGCGATGAACGAGATGGTCTTGCTGCCGCGGTCGACCAGCACCGACATGTAGAGCTCGCTGACGATGTCGGTGGCGTCGGTGACGAGCACGAGGTCGACCGGCAGGGCGCGACCTGCCGACTGGTAGGTCTCCATGCGGGTGCCGAGCATGCCGGCGGCGGCGGCGCGCACGTCGTCGATCGTCTTGCAGAACTTGACGCCGCCGGCCTTGCCGCGACCACCTGCGTGGATCTGCGCCTTGACCATCCAGGGGCCCTTGCCGAGCGACTGGGCGACCGTCACGGCCGCGTCGGCGCTACTCGCGACCTTGCCCGGTGGAACCGGCAGGCCGTATTCGGCGAACAGTTCCTTCGCCTGGTATTCGTGGAAGTTCATGCAGGCACCTTGCTGGGTTTGTGCAGGCCGTCCGCGCCGGAACGGCACGGATGGGACGACGCGGGGAGCCCGATCACGGTCGGGCCTCGGAAAGAGCCGCACATTTTCGGTGTTCCGTGCAGCGAAAGCAAAAAGCTTGCGCATCGCAGCATCCACCGTCTGCCGGCTGGCGGCCGGCATTGCAACTCCAATGCGGCATGTGCACAGCGGGCGCGGGACGACGCGGCAGCCGGGACAGTCAGTGGACGAGTGGTTTATGATTGCGAATCATTCGTATTTGCGTCGATCGACATGCCCGACTTCCGGTCCGCCCTGCTCGTCACGTGCACGATCGCATCCGTCGGCATCGCCACGCCGGCACAGGCGCAACCGGTGCCACTCGACCCGCGAGAGGAAGCGGACGATCCGCGCTGGTACCTGTCTCCGATCGTGGTCACGGCGGACGCCCTCGCGCGCGATGGCGACGCCGGGAATCGCAGCACGGTCGGACGCGATGCGATCGCCACCTTCGGCGGCGACAACCTCGACGAGGCCTTGCGTGCGACGGCCGGCGTGTTCACGCGCGACAGTCCGCAGAACCCGGGCATCGCGGTCAACATCCGCGGCCTCGAGGGTTCGGGGCGCGTGGTCATGATGATCGACGGCGTACGCCAGAACTTCCGCTTCACGGGCCACGAGGCGCAGGGATTCACCTACGTCGACTCGTCGCTGCTCGCCGGCGTCGACATCGCGCGCGGAGGCGTGGCCGGCGTCGGCGGTGCCGGTGCGCTCGCCGGTTCGGCCAACTTCCGAACGGTCGGCGTCGACGACGTGCTGCGCGAGGACAGCGCGGGTGGCGGCTTCGCCACGCTTTCCTGGGGCGACAACGGCGCCGGCTTCGTGCCGACCCTCGCCGGCGCGGCGCGGCTCGGCGAACTGAGCCTGCTCGCCGCCGCCGCCGCGCGATCACCCTCCGACTATCGCAATGGTGACGGCGAGGTCGTGCGCGACACCGCGCAGGACCTGCATTCGGGCCTGTTCAAGCTCGACTATCGACCTTCGGCCACGCATCGCCTCCGTTTCGGCAGCGTGCTGTACGACAACGAGTTCCTCGCCAACTCGTACCCGCAGACGATCGATTCGACCCAGCTCAATGCCGGCTACGCATGGACGCCGAACGATCCGCGGTTCGATCTCGCCGTGAACCTGCATCGCAACGATGTGCGCATGCGGTATGGCGCGTCGCCCTTCAACAATGGCGGCAGCGCGCAGGGACGACGCATCCGCGACCTCGGCACCGGGTTCGATGCCACCAACACCTGGCGCCACGGCGACTCGGCGACCACCGTGTTCGGTGTCGAATGGTTCCGCGACGAGGTCGACACGCGCAACAGCACGGCCGTGCCCGACCGCGGGGTCAACCCGAGCGGCGAAAGCGCACTCGCGAGCGCCTTCGTCGATACCACGATGCGCTTCGGCATCACACAGCTCTCGGCCGGCCTGCGCGCCGACCGCTTCAGCCTCGAAGGCCGCGGTTCTGTGACCGCCGCGAACCCGCTCGGCATGCCGGCCGGCCCGTACTCGGTCGATCGTTCCGGCACCGAGGTCAATCCGTCGGCCACGCTCGCCCTCGTCGCTGCGGACTGGCTGCAGCCCTACCTGCGCTGGTCGCGCAGCGCGCGCGCGCCGACCGTGTCGGAGACGTTCATGGGGGGCGACCATCCCGCCGAGGGAGGGCCGGGCCAGTCGTTCTTCCCGAACCCGTTCCTCGAACCGGAAGTCGCGCGCGGCTGGGAACTCGGTGCGCTGTCCTCGGCATCGGGCCTGTGGCGCGACGCGGACCGCGTGCGCGCCAAGCTGACCCTCTATCGCAATGCGATCGACGACTACGTGACCGCCCAGTTCGGCAGCGGCACCTACTTCGGCAACAACGCCGGCACGTCGATCGTGCGTGGCATCGAGCTCCAGGCCGGCTATGACGCAGGCGCGTGGTTCACCGATGTGGGCTACACGCACGTGGACTCCGACCTGCCCTCGCAGGTCAACGGCCTCGGCGCGCAAAGCTATGTTCCGGACGAGGTCATGAACGCGACGCTCGGCGCGCGCCTGTTCGCACGCCGCCTGACGTTCGGGCTGCGCTGGTCGAAGGTCTCGCGCGGCTTCATCGGCGAGGAGAACGCCTTCAGCGGCGACCCATGGGAACCGGGCTACGCGCTGGTCGACCTGTTCGCCCACTGGGCCTTCGACAACGGCCTCTCGCTGCGCGCGAACGTCTCGAACCTGGCCGATACCGCCTACACGCCCGCGCTGAGCACGCCTGCCGGCGGCACGAGCGTCGATACCGGCCGCGGCCGCAGCCTGAGCTTGAGCGCGCGCTACGCGTTCTGATCCGCCACAGAATCCACGACGAGCCTGCCATGACCCGCCCACCGTTCGCGACCCCGCTGTCCGCCCTCGCCCTCGCATTCGCCGTGCCGTTGCAGGCTGCCACCCTGCCGCTCTCGTTCACGGCCGACACGACGAGCCGCTGGTACGACTTCTACGTCGGTCATTTCGCCCAGCTCGACCGCACCGTAGCCGGCACGCCGCCACCGAACATCATGTACGACACCGATGCCGAGGCGAATCCGTTCGCACCGACCGTGTACCAGTCGACCGGCGTCAACCGCGTGGTGTTCGCCAACGGTCGCGCCTTCACCAACATCGGCAGCCTGACCTACACCGGCTCGGGCGACGGCACGTTTCCGGTCACCGCGATCACGCTCGACGTCGCCCCGCATGTGCGTTCGGATTCGGCCAGCGCGCTCGGCGTGACCTACACGACGGCGGTGTCGTCGGTGAGCGGCTCCATCACGATCGCCGCGGGCACCCCGACCTCGATCGACGTCACCGCCGCGATCCGCTTCACGATGGATGCAAGCTTCATCCCGCCGCTGACCACGATCCCGTTCGACGGCAGCCTGGCCTTCGCCGGCGACCGCTTCGACCTCTTCGTCGACGACGACTACAACTTCGGCCACGGCATCCTGCACAACGCCTGGGACCTGACCGGCGCGATCGACGGCGTCGGTTCGAACGACCTCGTGTTCGCCGACGGTTTCGATTAGTCGCGTCCGGGTTCAGTCGAAACCGTTGCGGAACAGCAGGTCGTTCGATATCTGCAGCGTCCACGCGCGCGCATGCGTGGTCAGTCCATCGGCCATCGCGGCGTTGACGAACGTCGTCGCATCGGTCGCGCGCAGCTCGAGCGTGCGCACGGCCGGCGTGGCGGAGGCCGGCGAGAACACGTGCGACTCACCGGTCGCACCGGCGATCGGCACGCCGTCGAGGTACCACTGCAGGGTCACATTGCCGATCACCGGGCGCAGGATGACCGCGGAGAACGTGCGCGAGGTTCCGGTCGCCACCGCCACCGGGCTCGACGGCGACGGCGATTCGCTGCCCGGTTCGATCAGGTCGATGCCGGCGGCCGGCACGCCGAAACCGCCACGGTAGAGGTACTTCACGTACTCCTGCCGGCATACGTTGCAGAAGGCCGTGCCGAGCGAACGCATCAGGCAGCTGTTGCTGGTCGGACGGTACATGCCCGACGTGAGGTAGCGCGCGCCCTCGAACAGGCCCGTTCCGGCGGTGCCGGCCGGAGTCGGGATCTGGATGCCCGGCGTGAACCAGCTGCGCCACTTCACGAGGCCCGCGTCGGTCTGGTTCGTCACGTTCGCCTCGCAGGCCGAGCCGCCGGGAAGGTCGCTGCAGGCCGGGAATCCGGGATACGGCGAGGTGTACTCGTCGGCGAGCTTGTGGAAACTGTGGCCGTACTCGTGGATGACGATCAGCGCCGCGCTCGCATTCGCCGAAGTCACCGCGTACGTGCCGCCGGCACCGCCGTACAGCGGATCGTTGACGGTGACGAGGATCTTGTCCCAGTCGGGATAGGCCGCGGCCGCGGCGAACACCTTGGCGCTCGAGACGCTCAGCAGGCGGTGGATCTGGTTCGTGCAGTAGCGGCCGTCGAGCGCGGTCGTGACGAAGGTGCCGGCGGCGCCATCGCCCTGCGCGGCGGTGTCGGCGCAGCAGGCGGTGGTCGTGCAGCCGGCCTGGTAGGGCGGATGGTCGGCACCCGACTGCGCCGAGGCGATGAAGCCGCTCTGCCAGTTGACGAAGTTCTCGTACTCCTTGTACGGCGTCACCGCGAATATCGCCGTCCTGAGCGCGGCGACATGCGTGTCGAACACGCCCTGCTGGGCACTCGTGTAGCCGTCACCGAGCACGAGGATGTCGACGCGATTGGCCGAGTTCGCTCCGCGCGGAGCGTGCGCGATCTCGACGCGTCCCGGCGCAAACCCGGCCAGCGGCAGGTCAGGCGCGCGGTCGGCGAGCGCCTGCAGGTCGAAAACGCGGCTGCCGCTGGCGCCGTCGATCTCGATCGCATCGGCTTCGCTGGCCGGAATGCGCACGACGAAGGACGGATTCGGGTCCGGCGTCGACTGGCCATCGATCTCGCCTTCGCCGGTGGCCGCAGCGTGGGCGAACTCGGCACGCAAGACGCTCGCAACCTCGACCTCGCGCGCCTCGCCGCGTCGGCCGTCCTTCGACGCCCGCCAGACGACGCGCCCCGAGCCGGCGGGCAAGGCCGAAGGCGCGATCGCCGATGCGTCATCGGCGTTGCGCTCGACCAGTGCATGGAACAGCGGTTCGGCCTGGCCGGATGCGTCGAAGCCGAACACGACGTAGTGGGTCGGCGCGGCGCTGGCGCCCGCAGCGGAAAGGGCGAGCGCGACCCATGCCGCGCGCAATCCATGCCTCGTCATCGGCGATCCCCGTTGGTCCGGAAACGCGAGCATAGCCGAGGCGGCCCGGCACATGACGTCCGCCCGGTGGTCGACGCGGCGCGCGCCAGTGCCACGCGGTTCGAGCGCCGGCCTATACTGCGCGCCGAGGGATGATCCGGGTTTCCGCGAATCGGCGCGTCATGATGCCGAGTCGGGGCGGATCGAGGCGCGACCGGGAAGCCGCTGCAACCGTGCGGCGAGCCGTCGCCACGCGGAGATGCGCGCGCCCTGGATGTCGCGTGGACATCAGCCCCGAGGGAGGATCATCTTGGCCGATCAGCAACGCCGCCGGAACACCGATGCGTCCGGTGACATCACCCGACGCGAGCTGTACTTCTTCAATCTCTACCGCGTGCTCGAGGCGGTGGTCTACCTCGGCCTGGTTTTCAGCCCGCTTGCGTTCGACTGGGTCAAGATCAGCAACACGATGCTCGGTCGCGGCGTCGCCGTCGTCTACTTCGTCATCGCGCTGCTCATGCTGGTCTCGACCGACCGCATGCGACGGCGCCTCGCGACGAGCATCGGCGTCGCCCTGACGATCGACATCGTGGCGGCATCCGCGGTCCTGATCTCGCTGACCGGCGGCCACAGCTCGATCCCGGTCATGCTGATGGTCAACGTCGGCGTCGGTGCGCTGCTGTTGCCGTTCCGGCAATCGATGCTGCTCGCCGCGCTGGCGGCACTCGGCGTGGTCGCGCCGGCGCTGCTGCCCACGCCGAGCGGCGGACTGGAGCGCAGCATCCTCGAAGCCTGCCTGTTCGGCGTCGCCTACTTCGCCGTGGCCGGCCTGTGCGCGCACCTCGGTCGCCAGATGCGCGAGACCGAGGCCCTGGCCGAGCAACGCGGGGCCGACCTGTTCAACCTCGAGCAGGTCAACGACCTGATCATCCGGCGCATGAAGACCGGCGTGATCCTCGTCGACGACGCCAACCACATCCTCACGATCAACGAATCGGCCTGGCACCTGATCGGCAACCCGTCGCCGAACCAGCGCGACCTCGGCGCGGTGGCCTCCGAACTGTCCCGCCGCCTCTACCACTGGCGCCATTCCGGGCGCATCGACCAGACCCCGATCGCTCTCGCCGCCGACGTGCCCGAGGTCATCCCGCGCTTCTCGCGCATGACCGCCAACGACGACACGCACGTGCTGATCTTCCTCGACGACACCTCGCTGCTGTCGCGGCGTGCCGAGGAGATGACCCTGAGTTCGCTCGGCCGCCTGTCGGCATCCATCGCGCACGAGATCCGCAATCCGCTCGCGGCGATCCGTTATTCGGCCCAGTTGCTGGCCGAGTCGGAAAACCTGCACGAGGAGGATCGGCGCCTCGTCGACATCGTCAACAACCACTGCACGCGCGCCAACGAGGTCGTCGAGAACATTCTGCAGCTCTCGCGGCGCGAGCGCTCCCGCCCCGAGAGCATCGACGTCAATGCCTGGGCGCTGGCCTTCGTCGAGGACTACAAGCAGAGCAACGACCTCGGCCAGGACCACCTGCGCGCGATCACGCAGAACCGGCGCGTCGAGGCGATGGTCGATCCGCAGCACCTGCAGCAGGTGGTGTGGAACCTCGTCCAGAACGCGTTGCGCTACGGACGCGAACCGTGCGCCGCGGCGCGTGTCGTCGTGGTCGCCCGCCTCGCCACCGACAAGGGACCGCCCCTGCTCGAGGTGGTCGACCGCGGCCCGGGCATCCCGCAGAAGGTCGCCGCGCAGATCTTCGATCCGTTCTTCACGACCAGCGAGTACGGCACCGGGCTCGGCCTGTACCTCGCCAAGCAGATGTGCGAGTCGAGCCAGGCCTCGCTCGAGTACGTGCCGGTGGCGGGCGGCGGCGCCTGCTTCCGCATCACGCTCGCGCCGGCGCCTTCGTTGACCGCGACGACGCCGAAACCCGCCGCGCGACCGTAGGAGCGCACCCCCGGAGCGGGTCCGGGGCAGGCTCCGTGCGCGATCGTCTTTCCGCACCGCCTCGGTCGCGCACAAGGTGCGCTCCTACCGGGCGGATGCCACCGCAACGACGCCGAACACGGTCGCGTGATCGCAAGAACGCACCGCCGGATCGGGTCCGGCGCAGTCTCTGTGCGCGATTCCGTCTCCGCAACGCCTTGGTCGCACACAGGGTGCGCTCCTACCGCGCCTTTGCGTCAGCGGAAGCGGTCGGTCGCTTCGATCAGTTCGTGCGTGATGCCGGGCTCGAGCGCGGAGTGGCCGGCATCGGCGACGATGCGCAGATCGGCCTCGGGCCACGCGCGGTGCAGATCCCACGCGCTGCGCATCGGACACACGACGTCGTAGCGCCCCTGCACGATCACGGCCGGGATCTGGCGTATGCGCCCGACATCGCGCAGCAGCTGGCCGTCCTGTTCGAAGAAACCGGCGTTGACGAAGTAGTGGCACTCGATGCGCGCGAAGGCGAGCGCGAAGGCGTCCTCGGCCGTGCCGCCGACATGCGCCTCGTCGCGCAGCAGGAAACTCGTCGACCCTTCCCACACCGACCATGCCTTCGCCGCCGCCAGGCGCACAGCCGCATCGTCGGACGTCAGGCGACGGTGATACGCGCTCATGAGGTCGCCGCGTTCGGCGGGCGTAATCGCGGCGAGATAGGACTCCCACGCATCGGGATAGAGCGCGTCGCAGCCTGACTGGTAGAACCACTCGAGTTCCCATCGCCGCAGCAAGAAGATGCCGCGCAGGACCAGTTCGGTGACGCGTGCCGGATGGCTCTCGGCGTAGGCGAGCGCAAGCGTCGAGCCCCACGATCCGCCGAACACCTGCCAGCGCTCGATGCCGAGGTGCGCGCGCAGCTGCTCGATGTCGGCGACGAGATGCCAGGTCGTGTTGTCGACCAGTTCGGCGTGCGGCGTCGAGCGACCGCAGCCGCGCTGGTCGAACAGCACGATGCGGTAATGCGCCGGATCGAAGAAGCGGCGCGCCTTCGGACTGCAACCGGCACCGGGGCCGCCGTGCAGGAACACGACCGGCTTGCCGCGCGGGTTGCCGCACTGCTCGTAGTGGATGCGGTGCAACGGCGACACGTCGAGGAAGCCGCTGTCGAACGGCTCGATGTCCGGATAGAGGCCGCGGCGCGGCCGGCGTGAATCGTTCATTGCTCCAGTATAGGACTCGCCACGTCGCTGCAAGAACAGCCCTGCGTGACCCGGCTCGGTGCAAGAACCGGCTGCACTCCTGCAAGAATCCCCTGGCCGTACCGCACGCAAAAAAAGAGGCCCCCGAAGGGGCCTCGAACGTGACACTGGAGAGCCGCCCCGGTCCCGAATCGGGACGGTGACGGGTATTGTTTCCCGCTCAGAAGCGCTGCGTGTACTTGGCGTAGTAGAACCGGCCAATCTCGAAGCCGCCGTAGTACGGGAACTGGCTGTTCGGCGCGGTGAACATGATCGGGCCGAAATGGCCACCGACGTTGTTCGCACCGACCGAGAACGTGCCGTCCCACGGGGCGCGCCAGCGCAGCTGGACGTCGTGGAACGAGTTCGAACCGACATGGCGCAGCGGATCCGGGCTGCCGTCGACGGCGATGTGGTCCGGATCGTCGCAGTGCGTGGCGCGCACGCAGCTCTCGTACATGCCCGAGAAGTAGCGCGTCGTCCACGTCGCACCGAACGCGCCGAGCGTCCAGTCGAGGCTCAGGTTCGAGCGCGTGCGGAACGTGCCGGTCGAACCGACGTAACCGAAGACGGTCGTGTCGTCGGCGTTGTCTTCCTTGGCGTCGTACTTGCTCGTGTAGGTCGTGTCCCAACGGATCGCGAAGCGGCCGAACGAGAACTCCGGCAGGCGGTAGCTGATGCCGAGGTCGTAACCTTCGGTCTCGACGTAGCCCTTGTTGGTCAGGCCCGAACGCATCGTCGTGATGACGTGGGTGACCGGGTCACGCACGATCGACGAGCAGCGCGAGGCGATGCCGAAGCGGTAGCAGTCGTCGAGCACGTCCTGGAACGAGTCCGCGGCGATCGTGTTGTCGATGCGCACCTTCCACCAGTCGAGGGCGATGTTGAAGCCTTCGAAGTAGCTCGGGCTGTAGACGAGGCCGAGGGTCTTCGTCTCGGCGATTTCCGGGGTCAGATCCGGGTTCGAGCTGGCCGAGATGAACTGGAAGCCGGTCTGGCACGGGTAGGCCGTACACGGCACGCCGCCCTGACCGAGCTGCACGTAGCTGGCCGGGACACCCGCGGCGGTACACGGCGCCGAACCGGCGACGTTGCCGAACGAGCCCGAGCCGCACGGGTCGGTGTAGAACGCGAACGTGCCGTTGACGCCGGCGTACAGGTCGCCGATCGCCGGGGCGCGGAAGCCGTCGGCATACGTGCCGCGGACGAGCAGGTCCTCGATCGGACGCCACTGCAGGCCGAACTTGTTGTTCGTCGTGTCACCGAAGTTGCTGTAGTCCGAGTAGCGGCTGGCAACGTTGATGCTCAGCTGGCGCGCGAACGGCAGGTCCTTCAGCAGCGGGATCTCGATTTCGACATAGGCTTCGTCGAGGTCGTAGCCACCGTCGGTCGGGGTTGCCGGCAGGCCGGTGTAGTCGCCCGAGACGGCGAGCGGATCGGGGACGAACTTGCCGTCCTCGCGACGGTGCTCGACGCCGACCGCGATGCCGAGGTCGCCGGCCGGCAGCGCGAAGATCGTGCCTGCGAGGTTGGCCGTGTAGCTCGTCGAGGTGGTGCGGCCCGTGTCGTGCGTTTCCGGGAACAGGAACGACTGCAGCAGCGGATCGCTCAGCGAGCCGAGGCCCGGCTCGCCGAACGGCAGCAGCGGATTGAACGGCACGCACTCGCCGCTGGCGAGGTTCGAGCCGAGCGGCAGCGGATTGTCGGGCGTGCCGCACTGGGCCTGGCCGAGGCCGTTGATGAACGACGGGCCGAGCGCCGCTTCCATGGCGCGCGTGCTGGCATCGCCGAAGCCGAACTTGGTGATGTCGTTGCGGTTGATGTTCGCGCCGACGTCCCAGTTCCACTCATTGCCGAACAGCTCGAAGAAGCCCTCGAAGCCGGTCGTGATGCGGTAGGTGTCGAGCACGCTGCGCGTGGTGCGCGGCACTTCCCACAGGCGGCGGCGGAAGGTCACGGCGCTGTTGGTCGGGTTGAACACGCTGTCGGCCGACATCGGGATGCCGAACACGGCCGACTGGAACGGATAGCCCGCGACCTGCTGCAGCGTCGAGCGCTCGTTGTAGAGCACGTCGGCGCGGAACTTGACGTTGTCGAACACGTCGTACTGGCCCGACACGAACACCGAGCGACGCTCGACGCCGGTCTGGTTCATCATCTGCAGGTTGCTGTTCGCGTTGTCGGCCGCGACGTGCGGGCGATAGCTCGAGATCAGCAGCGGATCGCGGCCACGGATCAGCGTGCACCAGGTGTTCGCACCGTTCGCGCCGCAGGGACCGAACCACGAGCCGTTCTGGCTGACCGCGCTCCAGCCCGAGCCCGGGAACTCCGGACCGGCGTTGCCGTACGCGCTGAACTCGCGATCACGCGCCCAGACCGGATCCTCGTCCGAGTACTGCACGCTCATCGTGACCGAGCCGCGCTCGCTCGTGCTGCCGATCGTGAAGTCGTAGACCTTGCGCTCGCCGTCGTCCTCGTCGTACTGGCCGACGTAGACGTTGGCTTCCGCGCCCTCGAAACGGCTGCGCGTGATGATGTTGACGACCGCCGCGATCGCGTCGGAGCCGTACACCGACGAGGCGCCGTCGGTCAGCACTTCGATGCGCTCGATCACCGAGGTCGGGATCTGGCCGAGGTCCTGCAGGCCGTCGGTGGTCGCACCGAGGCGCTTGCCGTCGACGAGGACGAGCGTGCGGTTCGTGCCGAGGTTGCGGATGTCGATGTAGTAGCCGCCGACGTTCTCGCCGGAAGCCAGCACCTGGGAGCGGCTGATCGCCGGCGAACCGGCCGACGGCAGGTTCTGCAGGATGTCGGCGACGGAGGTGAAGCCCTGGTTCTCGATCTGGGCGCGATCGATGACGAGCACCGGCTGGGCCGTCTCGATATCGGCGCGGCGGATGCGCGAGCCGGTGACGACGATGGTTTCGAGGTTCTCGCTCGAACCCTCGTCCTGCGCGAACGCCGGCGCTGCCGGCAGGCCCACTACGGCCGCGGCACCCGCGTACAGCGCGAGCCGCACCGCCTTGGTAAGGTCTTTTTTGATCAAACTCATTAGAGAGTCTCCCACGTTAAGTGATGTCACAGCGCCCTGACAGAATTCGCCGCCCTGGATGTCATCGCCGCTTCCCGCAGCAACCCATCGACGTTACGCAAATACACAGGTGCGCGGATGCTACCAACAATCGACGCCCATGTGAACATTGCGTTAACCCCTCGTGGTGTATCCGTTTTTGCGCGATTTCCCGTTCAGCCCGGGTCGAACCTACGATCTGCCTCGTAGGAAAGCAGCCGAAGCACCCCTGCGCGCGCGGCGCGCGGCGCGGGTCGCGCCGTTCAGGCGATGCCGAGCCCCTCGATTGCTCCGATTCCGGCCGGATCGAAACCGGCCATGCGGGCGAAGGCGCAGCCGCGTTCGGCATAGTCGCGGAACTGGTCGAAGCTCGGTGCACCGGGCGAGAGCAGCACGGTGTCGCCCAATGCAGCCTCGGCCCGGACGAGGGCGACGGCCTCGGCCAGGGTGACCACGCGCTCGAACCGGCAAGCGGTGCCGGCGGCATCGAGGGTCGCGGCGATGCGCGCGGCGTTCGCGCCGCTGGCGACGATCGCCTTCGGCGGCAACGCCTGCATCGCCTCGGCGAATGGCCGCCAGTCGAGGCCGCGATCGTGGCCACC
>JAFLDX010000049.1 GCA_017302215.1 Lysobacterales bacterium | reverse complement strand
ACCGCCGCCGCGCTCGAGCAGGCCGAGCAGTCCCGGCGCGTGGCCGACGCGCAGGCACAGGAAGCCGCGCTTGCACGGCGTGAAGCCGAGCTCGCCGGGGCGGCGGCGGATGCCTTGCGCGTGCGCCTCGCGAACCAGCGCGCGACGCGTGGTGCCGACGGCATGCAGATGACGGTCGACGACGCGGCATTCGGCTCCGGTCGTTCGACCCTGAAGCCGGAGGCGCTCGATTCGTTCGGAAACATCGTCGAGTTCGTCAACCGCGAACCGGCCAAGCGCATCCGCATCGAGGGCCATACCGACGCCTCGGGCTCGGCGAATGCCAATCTCGCGCTGTCGCAGAGGCGCGCCGAGGCCGTTCGCGACGCGCTCGTCGCGCGCGGCGTGGATGGCTCGCGCATCGTCGTCATCGGGGTCGGATCGGAGCGTCCGCTGGCGCCCAACGACTCGCCCGAGGGTCGATCGCGCAATCGCAGGGTTGATGTCGTGATCGAGGAAAATCAATAGCTTATGTGTTAAGACTTTATGTTGTTGCGCAGCCAAATGCAAAGGAGTAGCTTCAGTCTCCCATGCGACCCGGCGTTTCATCGGCACCCGCATGGGATCAAGCCCAGCCCATGAGTTCAGCCCACATCGCCGTGGTTTCTGCCGTCCCGGTTTCGGGAAACGGGGTCGCTCGGTCAAGTGCCTGGCAGTGGCGCCCAGCCGTGCCGCCGACCCTCAGGGTCCCCGCGTCGCGTGTGCTGCGCTCAGGGTTTGGGCGGCCCGATATTCAGCGGGCCATGCGTGTCTCTGTTCCATCGTCCCTGCAACACCATGACGCGGCGTCCTCGTGACGCCGCGTCATGGTGGCTGCATTTTCTTTCCCGCGAGGAGGTAGGCCGATGTTCGAGCAACACGATCGAGAAGACGTCGAATCGCTGATGAGCCGCGATTCCGAGTTCCGCCAGCTGTATCACAAGCACAAGGAACTCGACAGCAAGGTACGTGACGCGGAACTCGGCGTGTTGCCCATGGACGACGTGACCCTGCACAACCTCAAGAAGGAAAAGCTCTGGGCGAAGGACAAGCTGACCGTCATGTGGCAGCGGCGAAAGTCGGCTGCCCACTGAGTCACGCGATCCCATCGCCCAGCCAGACTGAGCGCCGGCACGCGCTCCGTACGCATCCGCGGACTGCGCCGATCGGCTGCTGCGGGGCGAATGACTGACCCTGCATCGTTGTCGGCCAGGTTTCGTGGTCCCTGCGCGCCGACGTCGCGCGAGCCGTGCGTCGGGCGTTTTGCGCGGTTTCCGCCCGGCCGGAACACTGCGGTCGCTGGGTTATCATGCGCGGCCCGATCCTTCGCGCGCGGAGCCTCAATGCCCATCCACGACAGCGTCCTCGAGCTGATCGGCAACACGCCGATGGTGCGCGCGCGGCGCCTCGACAGCGGTGCCTGCGAGCTGTACCTCAAGCTCGAATGCGCGAATCCGGGCGGCTCGATCAAGGACCGCATCGGCCTCGGCATGATCGAGGCCGCCGAGCGGGCAGGGCGAATCAAGCCCGGAGACACGCTCGTCGAAGGCACGGCCGGCAACACCGGCATCGGCCTCGCGCTCGTCGCGCAGCAGAAGGGCTACCGCCTCGTCCTCGTCGTTCCGGACAAGATGAGCCGCGAGAAGATCTTCAACCTCAAGGCGATGGGTGCCGAAGTCGTGCTGACGCGCTCGGACGTCGCCAAGGGCCACCCGGACTACTACCAGGACCTCGCGGCACGCCTCGCCGCGGACACGCCGGGCGCCTATTTCATCAACCAGTTCGGCAATCCCGACAACCCACTGGCGCACGTGCAGACGACCGGGCCCGAGATTCTCGACCAGATGGACGGACGCGTCGACGCGATCGTGTTCGGTTGCGGCTCGTCGGGAACGATGACGGGGCTTTCGCGCTACTTCGCCGAGCATTCGCCGCAGACCGAATTCGTGCTCGCCGACCCGGTCGGCTCGATCCTCGCCCAGTACATCAACGAGGGCGTGCTGTCGGACAAGTCGGCGAGCTGGATGGTGGAAGGCATCGGCGAGGATTTCCTGCCGTCGATCAGCGACTTCTCGCGCGTGAAGAAGGCCTACGCGATCAGCGACAAGGAGAGCTTCCTGACCGCACGCGCGCTGCTCGAGAGGGAAGGCATCCTCGGCGGCTCATCGACCGGGACGCTGCTCGCCGCGGCACTCAGGTACTGCCGCGAGCAGAGCGCGCCGAAGCGCGTCGTCACGCTCGTTTGCGATACCGGCAACAAGTACCTGTCGAAGATGTACAACGACTACTGGATGCTCGACAACGGATTCCTCGAGCGCGAACACCACGGCGACCTGCGCGACCTGATCCTGCGCCCGTACTCGCGCCGCGACACCGTGATCGTGTCGCCGAAGGACCTGCTCGTCACCGCCTACAATCGCATGAAGCTCTACGACGTCTCGCAGCTCCCGGTCATGGAAGGCGACGCGATCGTCGGCATCCTCGACGAATCCGACGTGCTCATGCACGTCTACGGCGACGAGACGAAGTTCCGCGACCCGGTGTCGACCGCGATGGTCAGCCGCCTCGAGAAACTCGACGTGAAATCACCGATCGAGGCGCTGCTACCGGTGTTCGACGCCGGGCATGTCGCGATCATCATGGATCGCGAGCGGTTCCTCGGGTTGATCACGCGGATCGATTTGTTGAACTACCTGCGTCGGAGAGTTCAGTGAGGCTTTCCGAGCGATGGAAAGCCTTGCGTCGAGAGTGGTTTCGCAGCTTGCGCACGTTTGGAGTGGCAATGAACGGTTCGCTGATCGATCCCCGCCAATTTCAGCCGGCACTCCCGCTTCCGGACGGATACACCAGGGAGAAGATCCTGGAAATCCTGACATCGGTCAGCATCGACCACAGCGCGCGCGGCGATCTGTACGGATACGCGTTCGCGGACTGCGAGCGGTTTCTGCACACGCTGTCCCTGATACCGGAAGGTGCGGGTGGAAAGCTGATCGAGATCGGCGCCAATCCGTACTTCACCACGCTGCTCGTCCGTCGATTTCGCCCAGGCCTGTCGCTATCTCTCGTGAACTATTTTGGTGCTGGCGTTACCTTTGGGCAGCAGCAAGTGACGTTCCCGGGATTCGACGGGGTCGAGGAGACTTTCGAACTGCCGTTCCACAACGTCAATATCGAGGAATCGAAACTTCCGTTTGCCGATGGCGAGTTCGATTGCATGCTCTTTTGCGAGGTACTCGAGCACCTGACCAACGATCCGGTTGCTGCGTTGCTGGAACTCAAGCGCGTCATCAAACCGGACGGGCTACTCGTCCTCACGACCCCCAATGCGGCGCGACTCGAGACCGTGGTCGCCCTGCTGGACGGGCGCAACATCTATGATCAGTACTCCGGCTACGGCCCATACGGGCGGCACAACCGCGAGTACACGCGTCACGAACTGCATGCGCTGCTGACCCATTGCGGTTTCGACGTCGAGGTGAGCTACACGGCCAACGTGCACCCGGACGCCGCATCCAGCCTCGACCCCGAAGGAATCAATCGACTGCTTCTTGCAACCAGGAATCGCGAGCACGATCTCGGCCAGTATCAGTTCACGCGCTGGCGCAATTCGAGACCGGCCGAATCACGATTGCCCGCGTGGCTGTATCGCAGCTATCCGAAAGAGAGGATGGCGCCGTGAGCGCCAGTGGCGGCTGCAGCGTGCCGAACGTTCCGACGGCGAGCGTCGATACCCTTGCAAGCGTAGAGGACGTCAAGCACGCATACCGTTTGCTGCTTGGGCGCGAAGCGGACGCTGAAGGTCTGAAGCACTACTCCCGCTTGGTCGAGGGCGGGCAGTTGAGCGCGCTCGAGTTGGGCAGGTGTTTTCTGGAGTCGGCGGAGTTTCGCAGCCTCTGGAACGGATTGGTGCCGAACGCCGATATCGACAACCTGCCACTGCGCCTCGACGCGCCCCCCCTGAAATCGAAGGCGTGCACACAACAGGACCTGGACGGCCGTGCGTTCCGGTACTGGGCGCGTGAGCTGCGCGATCGCCCGGGCCTCCTGCATCGGAAGCTCTGGGAGTGGTGCTACATCTCTCAGGCACTCTTTGAGCGGAACATGCTTCGTGAGGGGTCTCGCGGTTTGGGGTTCGCGGTCGGGCAGGAGCCGTTGGCATCGCTTTTCGCCTCCATGGGTTGTCGGATTCTCGCGACCGACCTTGGCCTCGAAGAGGCCAGCAAGGAGGGTTGGGTCGATGGACATCAGCATGCGGCGGGGATGGAGCATCTCAACCGACGCAAGATCTGCGCGCCGGAACTTCTCGAGGAAAGGGTGGCGTTTCGAACGGCCGACATGCGCGCGATTCCGGCCGACATCGGTCACCATGATTTCGTCTGGTCGTCCTGCGCGCTTGAGCACCTCGGAAGTGTGCGCAAAGGCATGGACTTCGTGCGCGAAGCCATGAGGTGCCTGGTGCCCGGCGGGATCGCGGTGCATACGACCGAGTTCAATTGCGACTCGGACGACAAGACGATCGAGGACGGACCGAGCGTCATCCTTCGCCGACGCGACCTCTCGCAACTTGCCTCGGAGTTGCAGACGCTCGGACATGAAGTTGCTGCCTTCGATTTCGATCTCGGGGCAACGACCGCCGACAGGTACGTGGATGAGCCACCTTATCCCGGGCCGACCCATCTGAAGCTGCGCATCGGTCCCTATGCATCCACTTCATTCGGCCTGATCGTGAAGGCTGGCGGGAAGCGCGCGTGAATCGAGCGGAGACCTGTCGCATCGAGGTGGCGAAAACGTGGCGAATCGACGTTCGCGCACAATGACGCTGGTTCGCTTCCAGGAAGCGAAGCCGATCTGCAACAGCGCTTAGTTCGTTGAGACTGTGGATGCGCGCTTCGAGGCGAACGAGGTCGAACCAGCCGAGACTTCCGTCCCGTCGGACCCGCAGCGGTGGGTGGCGCGGGCTCACGCTGGAACGCCCTTACTTCCCTCGCTGACTATCCCGTCCTCTCGCTTCCGGCGATTCTACGCCCCGGCGGGATGCGTTCCGTGAAGCGTGGGATGATGGCAGTACGCCGCGTCTCGAAGCGACAGGACATGGGCCAGAAGGACCTCCAGACTGATTCGGAGACTGGCTGGGGCGACCTTGCGAATCGAGTTCGACTCGTGCCGTTTGCAAACAAGCCAATGATGGAATTCCAATGAAGAAGAGCAAACCTGTCAGTTCCGGCCTCGGCACGCGCGCCATCCACGCCGGCCAGTCCCCCGATCCTTCGACCGGCGCGATCATGGTGCCGATCTATGCGACGTCGACCTACGTCCAGAAGAGCCCGGGCGTGCACCAGGGCTACGAGTACTCGCGTACGCAGAACCCGACGCGCATGGCCTACGAGCGCTGCGTCGCGGCACTCGAAGGGGGACGTCAGGGGTACGCGTTCGCCTCCGGGCTCGCCGCGGCGGCGACGGTGCTCGATCTGCTCGATTCGGGCAGTCATGTCATCGCGATGGATGATCTGTATGGAGGCACGTACCGACTGTTCGAGCGAGTACGCCGTCGTTCGGCTGGGCTCGACTTCAGCTTCATCGACCTCAACGACAAGGGCGCTCTGAAGGCGGCGTTGAAGCCGAATACACGCATGATCTGGGCCGAGACGCCGACCAACCCTATGCTGAAGCTGGTCGATCTCGCCAAGGTCGGTGCATTCGCGCGCAAGCACGGCCTGATCCTCGTCGTCGACAACACGTTCTGCTCGCCGATGTTGCAACGTCCACTCGAACATGGCGCCGACCTCGTGCTGCATTCGGCGACGAAGTACCTCAACGGGCACTCGGACATGGTCGGCGGCGTCGTCGTCGCTGGAGATGATGCCGCCCTCGCCGAACAGATGGCCTTCCTGCAGAACTCGGTCGGTGCCGTCGCCGGACCGTTCGATTCGTTCCTCGCGATGCGCGGCCTCAAGACGCTGCACCTGCGCATGCGCGCGCATTGCGAGTCGGCGCTCGAGATCGCGCGCTGGCTCGAGAAGCATCCGGCGATCGAACGCGTGATCTATCCGGGCCTCAAGTCGCACCCGCAGCACGCGTTGGCGAAACGCCAGATGGATGGCTTCGGCGGCATCATCTCGGTCGAGGTCAAGGGCGGCCTGCGCAAGGCGCGGCGCATGCTTGAGCGTTGCCATCTGTTCGCCCTCGCCGAGTCGCTCGGTGGCGTCGAGAGCCTGATCGAGCACCCCGCCATCATGACGCATGCGTCGGTGCCACAGGCCAATCGCAAGCGACTCGGAATTTCGGACGGCCTGATCCGGCTGTCGGTCGGCGTAGAGGACCTCGACGATCTCCGCTCCGAGCTGAAGGATGCCCTGAGGTGACCGGGACACCGTCTGACCGACCGCTGGATCGTTCTCGCGAGCGGCGCGATTCTGTCGATGAACGATCGGTGTTCCCGGGCCGCGTCGCGTGGGCTTTGCCGACGTATGGCCTCGTCGCGATCGTCGTCATCGCGTTTCTCGGTGCGATTGCCGGCATCGGATTCGTCACCCTCGACGATCGTTGGTACGCGAGTTGGGTTTGGAGCCATTCGTGGATGGAATCAGCGTACGCGCTAGCCGCCGAGCACGGGCGCCTGCTCAAGCTGTCCTCGTACACTTTCTTCGCGCCCTATCTTGTCGACAAAGTCGCCTACCGCGTGGCACTCCATCTAGGAACGATCCTCGTCACCGCTTGGATCGCTGGGGTCGTGCTGCAGCGAATCGTCCGCCTGCGGCGAGTGACCGCTCTGTTCGTCCTGCTTTTCTTCGCCTTCGCCGGCAACAGTTACGAGCACAACCTGTTCGTCGCCTACCCTTTCGCCTGGGAATTCTCCTGGGCGACTTGGCTGCTCGGCGTGCTGGGTCTGATCATTGCGATCGAGCGGCAGGCGATGGGGCCTGCCCTCGTGGGCATGCTGGTCTGGTTGATCGGGCTGCAGGAAGGATTCGTTCCGCATACGGCTCTGCTCGTGCTGGTGACATGGGCAATGTCCAGCGAGGGTCGCCGTAACTGGCGCTACCTCGTGCCCTTCCTCATCGCCCAAGTCACCTGGCTGGCATTGTGGATCGCATGGCGGATCGCGCACCCGTCCGGTTATGCAGGCACCGACGTGGCGCTCGACGCGCCGCTGCCGATGGTGCACGCCCTGGTTCGCTTCAGTGTTGGTGGAATGCCGCTGGCGACGCTGTGGCAAGGGGCAGACCTGTCGATGGCGTGGCGAATGAATGGCGAGACGGCGACGTTGGCGATAGTGAAAACGGTTGCGGTCTTCCTCGCTGCCTGGCGGATCGTACCGAACGTATCGCAGGCTTCGATGGGGCTTCGGCCGCGGCATCTGGGCTGGATCGCAGTGACGTTGATCGGCGTCGCGTTCCTGCCGAATGCCTTGGTCGCGCTGACTCCGAAGTACCAACAGTGGGCCGAGTTCGGCGTACACGCGTACCTTTACAGCCATTTCTCCTACTTCGCTTGGGTCGGGCTGGCGACGCTGGTCGCCGTGATCGTCCATCGGGCATGGCCGTCGACGTTGTTCAGCGCGGTCATCGGCGCCGTGATTGCCGCGGTGTCGCTCGTCACCGACATGGCGAACGCCCGCTTCAACCTCGAGCAACGCGAGTACGCGCGGCGCTGGGACACGATGGAATCGATGATGCAGTCGGAGGCTTTCCGCGCCCTTCCGGACGGCGCCGTCGTGTACATGGCCGACTTCGGGATCACCTATTCGGCACGAGGCGACGCCGAGTACTGGACTGCGGTAGCCAGGGCGCGAACCGCCAAGCGGGTCGAGTTCACCTCGGACCCGTCAGTGTTGAAGTCCGCCCCGGCCGGCGCGACATTCTTTGCATACCTCCACGACGAACCGCGGTCGTCCAACCAGTATGCCGTGCTCGCGCCGATCGAAATCGTCGGCGAGCACATGATCGCCAGGCGGATGCTCGTATATCCGAACACGTTGAACGATCGCCTAACCGCCAGTGGAATGCTCGCGTGTGCAGGGCAGCCTTGCGTCGAGGGAGCGACAGTCAACGGTGTGGCTGGGGATGCGCTGTTCGCCATGCAGTTCAGTGCTAGCGGACGCGCCGTGCCCGATGGTGCGGGGACCCCGGTAATGACACTCGAGGTTGCGGGCGGCATCGACGCATCCTCGCTGCGCGTCGACTTCGCGCGCAACCAGCAACGCGCTGCGCCGATCGTCGAACTGGTCGCTGCGCGTGGCTTTGAAGGATGGAGCGACAATATAGACAGTTCCTGGAACTGGACGGCCAATCAGGCACAACTCGAGATCCGCAACGGCACGGATCGCGTCTTGAGCCTCGAGGCGGGTCTCTGGTTTGCCGGCGCCTCGCGAACGATCGAGGTTTCGGATCGCGGTGCGACGCTGGCTCGGATCGCGCTGGACGCGGCGCGCCCAGGATCGCTGCGTTTCCGCATTGATGCGGCGCCGGGTGTGACCATGCTTGACCTCACCGGCCTGGAACCGGTTCCGGACGGTACACCGCCGTCGCAGGTTTACCGCGTCAGCGATTTCTCGCTCTCTTTGTCGGCGTCGCATTCACGAGAAGCCGATCCGGCAACGCCATTTCGTGAACGGATCCTCGGCTTCGATGGCGGTGAAGGTGCCGATGATGCGATCGAGGCAAAGAAATCCCGCCTCGGCGTCGAGCCAGCCGGACGCTGATCTCGTCAATGCAGGTCGAGTTGGCGGAACACCTGCAGTGCGGCTCTCACTCGAAGATCAGGTGGTTGAACTTCATTGCGGGCAAGAGATGTCGCCATCGACTACGAGATCGCGCGGGCTCGCCGCGTAGGTAACTCGAACCGGAATTCGAGCTCCGCGGCGTCATCGGCGTGAGCGCGCTGTACACGAGGGGGCTAGGGACGCAACCATGACGTGGATTCGCACATCGCGTCCACGGCGCGAAAGCGTTGGTGGTCCATGGTTGGCGGACTATGATTGTATTCCAGAGCAGCTTCCGTGGTGATGAACATGTCTGATTCGAACCGGTGGGGCAGGGAGGCGTATCCGGAGCGTTACCGCGATGACGTCAATCGGTCGATCGAGTTCGCCGGTGTCGACATGGACATGTTCGCGCGAGGGAAGGTCGACGACATCGCGGACAAACTGAAGAGCCATTCGAGCGTTCCGACGCAGGTCGCTCGCGTGCTCGACATCGGGTGCGGAATCGGGACCATGCATCCGATGCTTCGCGCGCGAGTTGGTGAATTGTGCGGGTCCGACGTCTCGGGCGAGGCAATCGAAGAGGCGCGGCACGCCAATCCTGGCATCGAGTATCGAACCCAGTCCGGTACGACGCTGCCCTTCGAGGACGATACCTTCGATGCCTGCACGACCGTCTGCGTGATGCACCACGTGCCACAGGACGAGTGGGGGCGGTTCGTGGCCGAGGCATTCCGTGTCACGCGTCCCGGTGGCCTGTTCACGGTGTACGAACACAATCCGATCAATCCGCTGACGCGCGTCGCGGTGTGGCGCTGTCCGTTCGACCATGACGCGGTCCTGTTGAGACCGCGCAGGACGAAGGAACTGCTGCGCGCGGCCGGATTCGAGATCGTCGAGAGCCGCTACCTGTTCTTCGCGCCCTTCGATGCCGCCTGGGCGCGCCGCATCGACGATTTCCTGCATTGGCTTCCGCTCGGTGCGCAGTACGTGGTCTGCGCGCGCAAGCCGTCTTGACCGTCAGCCGGCGCGCAGGATCCAGCGCGAAAGGGCAAACGTGACCGGAATCGTCGCCACCACGGCGAAGCCGAGCGCCAGCCATTCGGGCAGGCCGATCCACTCGACGGCCACCTTCAGCAAGACGAAGCTGACGAGGAACTGGGCGACATAGACGAACGGAAAGCGCATCGCCGAGCGCCGCCGGAACGGCTGGCGGAACACGAAGGTGGAACTCAGCACGTAGGCCATGGCGATGCCGACCGCATAGCCGATCGTGTAGGCGATCTCGTAGCGGAGCCATTGGAGCAACAGCAGGTAGATCGCGTAGGCGACGATCGTGTTGGCGCCGCCCATGACGAGGAAACGCAAGAATTCACCGGCGAGCCGTTGCAAAGGCCTCGCATCTCGGGTCGTGCCCGGCTCAACCGCGTCGACGCGCTCACGGCTCTCGCTCATGCCTTCGGTCGGTCCCGTTCGGGTGCACACGGCGCGCGGCTCTCCACCAGGTAGACCGGCTTGCGGTAGGCAGCTCCCATGAGCCGGCCGACGTATTCGCCGACCACGCCGAGGATCAGCAACTGGATGCCGCAGGCAAACAGGATCACCGACATCAGCGAGGTGTATCCCGGGTTGGTGATCGAGCCCGTGAACCAGGCGTGCATGACGTACATCAGGTAGGCGAAGCTCGCGAGTGCGAGCGCCGCGCCGCCGTAGCTGGCCAGCCTGAGCGGCAGCAGCGAAAACGTGACGAAGATGTTGACCGCATGCGAGACGAGCTTGCGCAACGTGTACGTGCTCTCTCCGTGTTCGCGCTCGCCGTGCGCGACTTCGACCGTGCGCACCGACGAGGTGAGCCAAGACAGCATGCCGTCGATGTAGGGCTTGCTCAGCCGGAATCGCGCGAGCTCGATGGCCAGCGGCGCGCGGATCGCGCGAAACGACGAATAGGCCTCGTTGAGGTCCGGGAATGCGCGCTTGAGCGTGCGCCGCATCAGCTCCGAGCTGAGGTTGCGGTAGCCGGCGTGCGTGCGTCGCGCGAACACGCCGTAGACGAGCGGCACTTCCTCGCTGCCGGCGGCGAGCAGGTCGGTGATCGCCTCGGGCGGATGCTCGAGGTCGTCATCCATCGTCACGATCCACTGGCCGCGTGCCTGCTCGATGCCGCAGATCGTCGCCGCATGCTGGCCGAAATTCCGGCTCAGCCGTATTCCGATCACATCCGCGTGCTCGCGCGCGAGGTCCCGGATCACCGACCAGGCGTGGGCCTGGCCACGATCGTCGACGAGGATCAGTTCGTGGGCGAGGCCGGCGGCCGACATCACGGCTGCAACGCGCCGCTGCAGTTCCGGCAACGCAGCCGCGCCGCCATAGACGGGTACCACGATCGAGATTTCGGGCGGACGCGATGCCATGGGATCCGGTTTCCTGATTCGGCGACGGATCGCCGATCGACGAGTCTAGCGGTTGCCGGCCGCCGCGCGAACCGCCTCGATCCAGCGCCACGTGCGCGCGAGTCCCTCGCCAAGCGGAACGCTCGGACGCCAGCCGGTCGCCGCAGAAAGCGCGGCGTGGCTCGGCGAAACATGTGCGACGTCGACGCTGCGCGCAGGCAGGAACTCGATCTCGATCCGGCGCGCGCTCGCCTGTTCGCAAAGCCGCAGCAGTTCGACGACCGAAACGGCGTCGCCACTCGAAACGTTGAATACGCGGAATCGATCCTGGTCGCCGCCATGCTCGTGCGCCAGGGTGGCGAGGACGGCACCCACAAGGTCATCGACGTAGCAGTAGTCGCGCACGGCGCTGCCGTCGCCCCAGATCGGGAAGCGAGCTCCGTCGATCGCGCGCTGGAACAGAGTGGGTACCACGGCGAATGCCTTGGCGATCGCCTGGCCGGGCCCGTACGGATTGGTCGGGCGCAGCACGGTCACGCGCCAGTCCGAGGTCGCCGCGCATGCGTGCAACAGGGCCTCGGCACCGATCTTTGCGGCACCGTAGTACGAGCGCGGCCTGAGCGGGGTCGATTCGACGGCATCGCGTCCGCCGTCGCCATACACCGTACCGCCGGAGGACAGATAGACGAGGTGGCATGCCGGAAAATCGTGCGCGCATTCGATGACGCGTGCGAGCGGCAGCAGGTTGCCCAGCACTTCGAGGGCGGGGTCGCGTGCCGACGTTCCCGGCGTGGTCAGGCTCGCACAGTAGATGATCCGGTCGCACCGGCCGAGCGCCTCCTGCAGCTGCGCGCCGTCCTCGATCGAGCCGCGCATGCGCACGACACCGTCACTCTCGCCGATCTGCTCGGAGCGCCCCAGCGCGAGCACGTGGTTGCCGGCCGCGGCCAGGCCCTGGACGATGGCCGAGCCGAGGAAACCCGCGGAGCCGAGGACGAGGACGGAATCGGACCGTGTCATTTCAGATCTCCCGTCCCTTTCGATCGGTGGAAGCGGGCGCTCATTCGCATAGCGGATTCGAGTCGGCGAGCGGACGATGGACGAGCGCGCGCGGATCGTTTCGCCGCGCGAATGGTCGGTCCATCGACGTCGCGCGGGTAGGCAGTCGCGAGTGGCCCATTGCAGGTTTCATTCGGACGTGGAAAGAGCGGCGCGGCGTGAACGGATCTGGCGTTACACGCGCCGGCCAATATCAGTGACCAGAAAAAAAGCGCCGGCTCGATGCCGGCGCTTCGGGCGATTACGCAGTACGCATCAGCCGATCAACAGGTCCTTTTCCTTCTTGCCCGCCGCGAGCGCGGCATTGAACCAGCGCGGGCGCTTGCCGCGGCCGGTCCAGGTTTCACTCTTGCTGGCCGGGTTGCGGTACTTCGGCTTGACCTTGGCGCGCGGCTTGCGCGAGCTGCCGAACACGTCTTCGAAAGTGAATCCTTCCGCCTTGATCAGGGCATGAACCTTGTCGCGGACCTTCGCGAGTTTCTCCGAAGCGAGATCGGTCTGGCGCTGCTTGGCGCGCTCGATGAGGTCGTTCAACTGATTGTGGTTCAGGGTCTTGATGTCGAGTGCCATGGTTTTTCCTGTCGTTGCGATCAGACGGGGGATGCCTGACTTCGGCATTCTGGCATTCCGGATTCGGAAAATAAACTTGGATAATCCGGTTCGCCGTCTCGATAGTCATTTCGGGCGGACGACGGCGCAGGTCGATCGAACGCCTGGAACTGGCGAGGCGGTGCTTGAACCCGTGGATCACGGGTTGTCTCGGCCGCGTCGGTCGGAACGTGCCATCGACGCAAGGGTGCGCGCGCGTACACGCCCGACGGGATCGATTGTGGGCGAACCTTGCGCGACATCGGCGGACCGTACTATGGTGCCGCGCGTCATGCGCTGTGCCGGAAGGGGGCTGGCGCGGCACATGGGGGGCGTTGGCGATGGGCTTGCTCGACGATCTCGAGAGCGAGGCGCAGAAGCGGCGTGGCGAGGACACCGAGGCGGCTGCGCGCAAGGCCGAGCGGGAAACCGCGTACCGCACGGTGGTCGAGCCGGCCATGACGGCCCTGCTCGGTTACCTGCGCGAACTGACCACGAAGCTGCGCGAGCTGCAGCCGAGGATCGCGATGCGCCACGTGCTGCCCGGCTACGGCGACGTGGTCGGCTACATCGAGCACGAGTACGAATTGCGCGAGGAACGCCAGCCATCGGCGCGCGAGATCGTGCTCTCGTTCGGCTTCGTCGTCGCGAGTTCCGAATGTCCGACCGTGCAGGCCGAGGGCTCGGGTCGCGTGCGCGCGATCGCGGCGCTGTTCCAGCGCTACCGTCTGGGCGGTCCGCTGGCGCCGCAGAAGGATGCCTCCGGCGAAGTCGCCTCGGCCACCTTCAAGGCGAAGGGGCGCATTCCGCTCGAGGCGCGCTTCCAGTCCGATGCAGCGAGCGGACAACTGCGCATCGCCTTCACGAACTTCGACGACCTCGGTTCGGCGGTCAAGCTGTTCGCGCCCGAGCGGCTCGGCGAGGCGTTGTACGACGACATCGGCCACTATTTGATGCGCGAACCGAACTCGCTGATGCGCGAGATCCTTCCGGATGACTACCGCAACGCACTGAAGGCGCGCGTGCAGGAGCAGGAGGTGCGGCGGCGCTGGGAATCGCAGATCGCTGCGCGCCAAGTCGAGGAGGTCGCGATGCTCAAGCGCGAGTACAGCGTCACCGGCCGCTTCAGCCGGCTCGGTGACGCGGTCGGCAAGTTGCGCGGACTCGTCGGTCGCAAGGGCTGACGGCGGCCCGGACGGATTCAGCGGAGCAAGCTCCGCTTTGCCTCGCCGATACCACGAGGGGCAGCGGAGCAAGCTCCGCTCTACCCTTACCGATGCGGCGCGAAGCAGCGGAGCAAGCTCCGCTCTACCTCGCCGATGCCGCGAGGGGCAGCGGAGCAAGCTCCGCTCTACCTCGCCGATGCCGCGCGAAGCAGCGGAGCAAGCTCCGCTCTACCTCACGGATACAGCGCGAAGCAGTGGCGCAAGCTCCGCTCTGCCGTAGAGCCGAGCTTGCTCGGCTGCACGGGGTGGCTCAATCGAACACGGCGAGCAGCTCGGAGCGCGTCAGCGAGCGGCTTTCGGTCTCGCCGCGGCGACGGTACTCGTAGGTGCCCGACGCGAGTCCGCGCTCTCCGATGACGACCCGGTGCGGTATGCCGATCAGTTCGGCGTCGGCGAACATCGGGCCCGGGCGAAGGCCCCGATCGTCGAGCGCGACGTCGATGCCGCGCGCGACCAATGCATCATGCAGCGCTTCGGCTTCCGCGCGCACCGATTCGCTCGCCGCCATGTTGATCGGGCAGATCACGACCTGCCACGGCGCCATCGGTGCGGGCCAGACGATGCCGGCTTCGTCGTGGTTCTGTTCGATCGCGGCGGCGACGATGCGGCTGACACCGATGCCGTAGCAACCCATGTGCATGACACGCGCCTTGCCGGTTTCGTCGAGCACGGTGGCGCCGAGCGCTTCGGCATACTTCGTTCCGAGCTGGAAGACGTGGCCGACCTCGATCCCGCGCGCGAGCGCGAGCGTGCCCTTGCCGTCGGGCGAGCGATCGCCGGCGACCACATTGCGGATATCGACGACGCATTCAGGTTCCGGCAACTCGCGACCCCAGTTCACGCCCGTTAGATGGAAGCCCTTCTCGTTCGCGCCGACGACGAAGTTGGCCATGGCCGCAACGCTGCGGTCGGCGACAACTCGTACGCGCCGCGAGATCGGCAGCGTAATGCTGTTCGATGCGTCAATGACTGTCAGCGTCTTGCCCGGAGTTTTTACCTCGGAGGGTAATCCGACCGGGCCAAGGAAGCCGGGTTCGGTTTGGAACAAAGCCCTGATTTCGCTTTCGTCGGCCAATCGGTATTCGGCCATTCCGGGCACTTTCGTCAACTTGACTTCGTTGACGGTGTGGTCGCCGCGCACAAGCGCGACGACGAACTGCGGATCGCTCTCATTGTCCACGCACAGTGCCACCGTCTTGACGGTGCGCTCGAGCGGAATCCCGAGAAGCTTGGCGACTTCTTCACAAGTGCGTTGCCATGGAGTCTCAACCTTTGCCATCACCTCGGTCGCGGCGGGGCGATGGCCCGGAGGAAGCGCCTCGGCCTTCTCGATGTTGGCAGCGTAGTCGGAACCGTCGGAGAACGCGATCGCGTCCTCGCCCGAGTCGGCGAGCACCTGGAACTCGTGCGATGCACTGCCGCCGATCGCACCGGTGTCGGCGTCGACCGCGCGGAAGTGCAGGCCGAGACGCGTGAAGATGCGCGCGTAGGCGTCGTACATGTTGCGGTACTCGCGCGCCAGGCATTCCTGCGAGGCATGGAACGAGTACGCGTCCTTCATGAGGAACTCGCGTGCACGCATGACGCCGAAGCGCGGCCGGATCTCGTCGCGGAACTTGGTCTGGATCTGGTAGAAGTTGACCGGCAGCTGCTTGTACGACTTCAGCTCCTGGCGCGCGAAATCGGTGATGACTTCCTCGTGGGTCGGGCCGTAGCAGTATTCCGCCTCCTTGCGGTCGCGGATCTTCAGCAGCTGGCCGCCGAACTTCTCCCAGCGGCCGGTTTCCTCCCACAGTTCGCGCGGCTGGATCGACGGCATCAGCAGTTCGAGCGCGCCGGCGCGGTTCATTTCCTCGCGCACGACCGCTTCAACCCGTTGCAGCACGCGCAGGCCGAGCGGCGACCACGTGTAGATGCCGGCCGCGAGCTTGCGGATCATCCCGGCGCGCAGCATCAGCTGGTGGCTGACGATCTCGGCGTCGGCGGGGACCTCCTTGACGGTGGCGAGGTGGAAACGGGACAGGCGCATGCGGGCATCGATCCATTCGGCGAACCGCGGATTCTAGCAGGGCGCCGCACCGCCCCGGCGCAGCCGGTCGAGCAGGAAGCGCGTACGCACGCCGTTCGCGTCGGCGCGCGGGAAGCGGGATCGCCCTTCGGTTTGCCCATGCGCGCAAGCACATGCCGGTGCATTCGGGCTCGAGCCGTTCCTTGCCCGCGAGCGTCTCGAAGAGGCGGGCTGCGCCGGCAGGTCGCAGCATTGCCTGAGTGCAACGCGAGTGGAGCGGACGGCAGCGCCGATCCGAGCGGCGTGCCGCGTGCGCGGCACGCGTGCTTCGGTTGCCACGTGACCGCGGCGACCGAAGCGGGCAGCGGCGCCGCGTGTTGCGCGCGCCTCAGCCGCAGAACAACGCGATCTGCTGCTGGGCCTTGCCGACCTGTTCCTGGTAGTCGACCTGCACTTCGACCTCGGCTTCCGCAGTCGGCTTGCTGCGCTGGAGGATTTCGAGGTTGCGCTGCGAGGTTTCGCAGTTGCGCTTGATGTCTTCGGCGGTGTAACCCGCGGCAGCCGCCATCTTCGGACCTTCCTTCGCTTCCTCTTCCTCGGTCTTCACCGGCACGTCGGGTTCGGTGCTCGTGATGCCACCGCGCACGATGACCTTCTTGGCCTCCTTCGTGTTCGGTGGCGGCGGCGCGTCCGAGAAGTGCTTGACGCCGTTGGCGTCGGTCCAGGTGTAGACCTGCTGGGCGGCGAGCGGTCCGGCGGCGGCCAGCAACAGGGCCAGGACGGGTAGACAGGATTTCATGGCGAGACTCCAGGGGCAGTGCGCGCCGGGGGGGCGGCGCCCACCCGCATTGTCGCGCACTGGATAGCACCTGTGGCCTTGGCTGACAAGCAATTGCGTGGCAAATCGTGACGATCGGTTAAACTCGATCGACCCTGTCGCAAGGCTTTTCAGCGTGGACGAAATCCCAGCCAGCGGGCGCAAGCGGCCGCGCGGCATCTACCTGCTGCCGAACCTGTTCACGACCGGGGCGATGTTCGCCGGTTTCTACGCGATCGTCGCCTCGATCGGAGGTCGCTACAGCGAAGCGGCACTGGCCGTGTTCGTCGCGGGCATCCTCGACGGGCTCGACGGGCGCGTCGCGCGCATGACCGGCACGCAGAGCGACTTCGGCGTGCAGTACGACTCGCTGTCGGATCTCGTCAGCTTCGGTCTCGCGCCGGCTCTGGTCATGTACACGTGGTCGCTGTCCTCGCTGGCCGGTTACGGCGCCGTCTGGGGCAAGTTCGGCTGGGCCGCGGCGTTCATCTACGCTGCGTGTGCTGCGCTGCGCCTGGCCCGCTTCAACACCCAGGTCGGGGTCGCCGACAAGCGTTACTTCCAGGGCCTCGCAAGCCCCGCGGCGGCCGGCCTGTGCATGTCGTTCGTGTGGACGATCGAGAAGTTCGACCTGAGCGGCATCGAGGTCCAGTTCATCACGCCGTTCATCGCCATCGCGGCCGGGCTGCTGATGGTCAGCAACGTGCGTTACTTCAGCTTCAAGGCGTGGCCGCGCTCGGACCGCGTCCCGTTCATCGTCGGCCCGATCGCCCTGCTCGTCATCGTCGCGCTGGTCGTCGATCCGGCCCGCGTCCTGTTCGGCATCGCCGTACTGTACGTGCTGTCCGGCCCGGTCATGACGTTGTGGGGGCTGCGTCGCACGCGCGCCCAGCGCGCCCAGCGCGGCGAGCGCGAGGGTCGATGAACGCCTTGCCGGTCCCGCCTCGCGTCGCGGCCGGCGCCAGCGAAGCCCGCGCGCTCGCCTTCCTCGCCGACCTGTCGCAGGCGCTCGCGGTCTCGCTCGACCTGCGCCAGACGATCGACGAAGCGGTGCGGCGC
>JAFLDX010000048.1 GCA_017302215.1 Lysobacterales bacterium | reverse complement strand
CCGCGGCGTGCCCGCCACGGGCGGCGGCATGCAGGTCGCGCAGGCAGCCTTGCGGATCGTGCGGCATGGCCAAGCCACCGAGCGCGGCGAGCGCACGCCGAAACGATGCGGCAGCGTCGACGCCCCGGGCGGCCGGGTCGGGCGGTGGCATCTCGGTGTGCAACCTGCAGTCCCCCCCGCCATGCCGACAATGCACCGCGGCATTGTGCCTCGTCGGCACGGTCGCACAAGCCCGGTCGGCGCACCTGCTCGCACGCCCCGAGCACGTCCCCAGGTGGTGCATGCGCGCCCCCGATGCGCGCGCGACCGGCTGCCCGAATGGCGTCCTGGGCTACAATGGCCGGCCTTGCCTCGCTGAAACGGGAACCCCACGCCGATGAAGATCCTGGTCGGTTACAAGCGCGTCGTCGACTACAACGTGCGCATCCAGGTCAAGCCGGACGGTTCCGGCGTCGTCACCGAGGGCGTCAAGCTGTCGGCCAACCCGTTCGACGACATCGCCCTCGAGGAAGCGCTGCGCCTGCGCGAAAAGGGCATCGCCACGGAAGTCGTGGTCGCCACGATCGGTCCGGCCGACGCGCAGGCGCACATCCGCAACGGCCTCGCGATGGGCGCCAACCGCGCGATCCACGTCGTCACGACCGAGGCGATCCAGCCGCTGACCGCGGCGCGCGCGCTGCTCAAGCTCGTCGAGAAGGAACAGCCCGACCTTGTCATCCTCGGCAAGCAGGCGATCGACGACGACTGCAACCAGACCGGCCAGATGCTCGCCGCGCTGTGGGACCGCCCGCAGGCGACCTTCGCCTCGAAGGTCGAGGTCAGCGGCACGAGCGCACGCGTCACGCGCGAGGTCGACGCCGGCCTCGAGACGATCGAGGTCGACCTGCCGGCCGTCGTCACCACGGATTTGCGCCTCAACGAACCGCGCTTCATCAAGCTGCCCGACATCATGAAGGCGAAGTCGAAGCCGCTCGAGGCGATCGCCTTCGCCGACCTCGCGATCGAATCGGGCGATCACCTGAAGACCACGCAGTACGCCGCGCCGGCGAAGCGCAGCAAGGGCGTCATGGTCAAGGATGTCGCCGAACTCGTCGCCGCACTGAAGGCGAAGGGTCTCGTCTGATGCGCGTTCGTCTCGCCGGCCTCGCCATCCTCGCCGGTCTCGCCGCCTGTTCCGACCGTGCCGCCGAAAGACAGCGCGAAGAAGCCGCGATCGCGCGCGGTGAAGCGCCGGCGGCGAATGCAGCGGCCGATGCCGCGGTCGCCGCCTGCGCGCGCCTCGGCGGCATCTGGAACGGCGCCGCCGAGCACTGCGCGGTCACTGCCGCGGTGTGTGCCGGCACCGGCGCCGGCAACTGGATCGAAGGCATCGGCTGCGTCGCCAACGGCATCACCAGCGAAGCGGACTGCAACGGCTTCAACGGCATGCGCTGGAACGGCAGCCAGTGCGTGCTCGCGTTCCTCGATCGCACCGACATCAACAACAGCGGACTTTAAGCGGAGCATCCGGCCATGGCCAAGGTACTCATCGTCGCCGAACACCTCGACGGCAAGCTCAACTCCAGCACCGCGCGCTGCGTGACCTGCGCGAACGCGCTCGGCGCCGAAGCGATCGACGTGCTCGTGCTCGCGGCCGATCCATCCGCCGTGGCGGCCGACGCCGCGAAGATCGACGGCGTGTCGAAGGTGCTCGCCGTCGCACGCGCCGAGAATGCGCACGCGCTCGCCGCCGTGCTCGCGCCGCAGGTCGTCGCGATCGCGAAGGACGGCTACAGCCACGTGCTCGCGCCGTCGACGACGTTCGGCAAGGACCTCATGCCGCGCATCGCCGCCCTGCTCGGCGTCGCCCAGGTATCGGACATCATGGCGGTCGAGTCGGCGCACACGTTCAAGCGTCCGATCTACGCCGGCAACGCGATCATCACGGTCGAGGCGCCGGCCGGCAGCGTGCTCGTCGGCACGGTGCGCACGGCTTCGTATGCCGCCGCCGCGAGCGGCGCGAACGCGGCGCCGGTCGAGGCGCGCACGACCGATGCGGCCGTGCCGTCGCACACGCGCTTCGTCGAGCTGGCCCAGGGCAAGAGCGACCGTCCGGACCTGCAGGGCGCCTCGCGCGTGATCTCGGGTGGCCGCGCGCTCGCTTCGTCGGACAACTTCGCGATCATCTACCAGCTCGCCGACAAGCTCGGTGCCGCAGTCGGCGCCTCGCGCGCCGCGGTCGACGCAGGCTACGTGCCGAGCGACCTGCAGGTCGGCCAGACCGGCAAGATCATCGCGCCGGAGCTGTATTTCGCGATCGGCATCTCCGGTGCGATCCAGCATCTGACCGGCATCAAGGATGCCGGCACGATCGTCGCGATCAACAAGGACGCCGAAGCGCCGATCTTCGAGATCGCCGATTTCGGCCTCGTCGGCGACCTGTTCAAGATCGTGCCGGAGCTCGAGCAGGCGCTGTAGCGCGGCGCGATGACGTCCGCCGATTTGACGAGCCCTGATCGCGACTGAAGTCGCTCCCACAGATTTCATTCAAGGTCGCGGCGCTCGTGCGGGAGCCACACCTGGCGAGAACGGCTGACCAGCCCTGCGGCTGTTGAAAGCCAGCCGCGATCTTTTCCACTCTTGCCAAGACCTCCGATCGAAGCATCGCGCCTGAAGTCGCTCCCACAAGAGCACCGCGACGTCGACCGAAGGCCGTGGGAGCGGCTTCAGCCGCGATCTCTTCCACTCTTGTCAAGACCTCCGATCGAAGCATCGCGACTGAAGTCGCTCCCACAAGAACACCGCGACGTCGACCGTAGGCCGTGGGAGCGGCTTCAGCCGCGATCTCTTCCCTCTTGCCAAGACCTCCGATCGAAGCATCGCGACTGAAGTCGCTCCCACAAGAGCACCGCGACGTCGACCGTAGGCCGTGGGAGCGGCTTCAGCCGCGATCTTTTCTCTCTTGCCAAGACCTCCGATCGAAGCATCGCGACTGAAGTCGCTCCCACAAGAGCACCGCGACGTCGACCGAAGGCCGTGGGAGCGGCTTCAGCCGCGATCTTTTTCCTCTTGCCAAGACCTCCGATCGAAGCATCGCGACTGAAGTCGCTCCCACAAGAGCACCGCGACATCGACCGTAGGCCGTGGGAGCGGCTTCAGCCGCGATCTTTTCCCTCTTGCCAAGACCTCCGATCGAAGCATCGCGACTGACGTCGCTCCCACAAGAGCACCGCGACGTCGACCGTAGGCCGTGGGAGCGGCTTCAGCCGCGATCTTTTCCACTCTTGCCAAGACCTCCGATCGAAGCATCGCGACTGAAGTCGCTCCCACAAGAACACCGCGACGTCGACCGTAGGCCGTGGGAGCGGCTTCAGCCGCGATCTTTTCCCTCTTGCCAAGACCTCCGATCGAAGCATCGCGACTGAAGTCGCTGCCGCGACAGCTTGGGATGCGGAAGAGCGGTCTGTGGCGCGATCGGGATTCGCGCGGTCATTCACCGGGCGCAGGAGCGGCGTCTTCGTCGAGGCATGGCTCGACTTCGTCGTCGCCACAAGACTCCGACTCGTCTTCCGGCGACTCCTCGTCCTCGCAGACTCCCTCCTCCTCGCAGGCGTCGTACCCGGGCACGTCGCGCGACTTCTCCGGATGGCGTTCGAGGAAACCCGCACCGGCCTGCTCGGCCGCCTCGATGCGTTCGGCACTGGACGGATGCGTCGACAGGTACTTCACGTCGTCGCCGGCCACCTCGTCGTGGGCGGCCATCAGGGCACGCATCGCCTCGGCGAACCAGGCGGGCGATTCGCCCGTCGCCTCGAGCGTGGCAAAGGCGGAGCGGTCCGACTCTTCCTCGAAGCCGCGCGAGTAATGGCTCTGCAGCAGGAAGGTCGGCACGCCGACGACGACCGTGCTCGCCGCGCTGACGTCACCGGCGAAGAATGCGGCGAGGATCACCACGAACGAGCTGCGCAGGGTCTGGCGCAAGGCATGCCGATGCTGCTGATGGCCGAGTTCATGCGCGATCACGGCGTCGAACGCGCGATCGTCATGCAAGGCATTGACGAGATCGTCGGTGACGACGATCGTGCCGCCCGGCAGGGCCAGTGCGTTCGCACCGACGGCGTCGGCATGGCGGAACTCGAGGCGATGCGTCGTGTCGGTGCCGGATGCCGCGACGACGCGCTCGAAACGCGCGCGCAGGTCGGCCTCGCGCGCCGTCTCGAGTCCGCTCGGCCCGAAGCCGAACCGGCTGTCGAGCTGCTCCAGCACGCCGTCGCCGAGCTTCGCCTCGACGCTGGCCGGCACGCGCTCGGCGATCCGATCCGACAGCCACGGAATGCCCCACGCAGCGGCGGCGCCGAGGGCAGCCACGCACAGCACGATTGACGCGGCGACCGCGTGGGCGTGTCGCTCGAGGCGGTCGACGAGGCGCAGCAGGCGATCTTCCTGCGGGAACCAGTCGTCTAGCATCGGGTGATCGGCAACGAGCACGCGCGCGCCGTCCGGGAACGCGATCGTGCGCGGCGTGCGGCCGAGGCGCGGCGAGATGCGCAGGTCGGCGAGCGGCTCGCGACGATCGACGTCGTCGCCGGCCACGTGCACGAAGCCGTCGTCGCCGCGCGCCACCGTGACCGCGTGCATGCGGCTGGTGATGCCGTCGAACCAGTGGGCGGAAAAGGCGTTCACAGGCCGATGTCGATGTCGAACAGGCCGTCGACTTCGGCCGCGGTGGCGTCGATCTCGCCGCGGCGTTCGGCGACGAGGCCTTCGAGGTCGTCGCGCGCGAGCAGGCCCGTCGATTCGGCACGGTAGCGCGCAAGCCGGATCTTCGCCCACGGGATCAGCAGGCCTGCGCTGGCGAGGACCGCCAGCGTGTTGAGCGCGTAGATCGCGAGCAGGCGTCGCCCCTTGAGGCGCGACTGCAGGCGCCGGCCACCGATGTCGACGTGGTTGTAGACGAGGTTGACGAGGGCAGCACTGAGGAACACGAAGACGACGAAATAGCCGGCGTAGAGGACCGCCATCATCGCGAACGGAATCCATGTCGGCGGTGTCCTGCCGGTGCCTTCGCCGACGGTGGCCATCGTCATGCCGACCACGCCGAACATGGCCACGAAGACCCAGCCGGTGATCACGCCCCAGGCGATCAGGTACGGGATGTAGAAGCGGCCCGGCGTGGTCAGGAAGCGGAACGCGTGGCCGCCGAAGCGGTGGTGCTCGACGACGAACTGCTTCTGCTTGCCCTGCACCCACGGATAGAGGATGCCGAGGGTAAGGACCATCGGCAGCAGCAGGAGCAGGTAGCGGATGTAGGCCTCGCCGTAGTCCGGAATGAAGCGGAACACGAGGCCGCGCCACGACGAGTAGCGCGCGCGGAAGGCGAGGCCGCGCACGATCAGCCACGGCGTGGCCAGGGCGATGACCGCGAGGAGGCCGAGTTGCCAGACCAGGCTGAACTGGCCGGCGAGCACGTAGGCGGTGAACAGCGTGACCGCGATGATGCGGCCCTTGAGGATCGGCAGCGGCTTCGCCAGGTATTCGAACGGCACACCGGCCAGGCGCGTGTTCGCGTAGAAGTAACGCTGCGTGCGCACCTTCGCCCAGGCCGAGTAGATGCCGAGCGTGACGATGCTCAACGCGAGGTTGACGATCCAGATGCGGAAGTATTCGCGTGCGCTGCCGTCGAAGCTGAACGCATACTCGACCGGATCGGGCTGCGGCGGTGCGGGCGGCGGCCAGTAGTCCGGCAGCTCCGCACGCGGCGGCGGCGGTGGCGCGGCAGCGTTCGCGCCGATGGCATCCTCGTGCATGCAGATCCCCGACCGGTCCCTCGCCGGTAGCCCGAGTCTACGCGAGGCGTGCTTCGGCGCGAAACCCGGATTCGGCGAGCAGGAGGTCGGCGGCATGCTCGGCGATCATGATGGTCGGCGCATTCGTGTTGCCGCCCGGCAGGGTCGGCATGATCGACGCATCGACGACGCGCAGGCCCGAGAGGCCGTGCACGCGCAGTTCGCTGTCGACCACGGCATCGGCGTCGACGCCCATGCGGCAGGTTCCGACCGGGTGGTAGATCGTCTCGGCCTTGCGCCGCACGAACGCCTCGAGCGCGCGCTCGTCCTCGACCTCGATGCCCGGGAAGATCTCGTCGCCGCGATACGGCGCGAAGGCGGCCTGGGCGAAGATCTCGCGCGACAGGCGCACGCCCTCGATCATCAGGCGCAGGTCGTGGCCTTCGCCATCGCCGAGGTAGTTGGCCTGGATCGCCACCGGCTGCGCCGGATCGGTCGATTTCAGGCGCAAGCGGCCGCGGCTGCGCGGACGCAGCGCGCAGGCATGCAGCGTATAGCCATTGCCTTCGAGGCGGTGCCGGCCGTGGTCGTCGAGCAGTGCCGGCACGAAATGGAACTGCAGGTCGCAGCGATCATCCTCGGCGAACCGCGAGCGCACGAAGCCGCCGCACTCGGCGATGTTCGACGTACCCACGCCGCGGCGGTGCAGGAGGAACTCGAGGGCGACGGCGACGTCGTTGGTGCGGTCGTAGCTGACCGCTCGCGTCGAGCGCTGCAGCGTGCAGATGTCGAGGTGGTCCTGCAGGTTGGCACCGACGTCCGGCGATGCGTGACGCACCGGCACACCCTGCTCGCGAAGATGGTCGGCCGGACCGATGCCGGACAGCATGAGCAGGTGCGGCGAATTGAGCGCACCGCCGCACAGGATGATCTCGGCGCCTTCGGCACGTTTCAGCCTTCCGTGGTGGCGGTAATCGACGCCGACGGCTCGCGTTCCGGCAAGCAGCACGCGTTCGGCATGGGCATGCGTGTGCACGACGAGGTTGCGACGATGGCGCGCGCCGTGCAGCCAGGCGCGCGCGGTCGAGCAACGCGCGCCGTTGCGCTGGGTGACCTGGTACCAGCCGACGCCTTGCTGGTGCGCGCCATTGAAATCGGTGTTGCGGACATGGCCGGCGGCGACCGCGGCGTCGATGAACGCTTCGGACAGGACATTGCGGTGGCGCAGGTCGGCGACGCCGAGCGGCCCGCCGCGACCGTGCCACGCATCGGCGCCGCGCTCGTTGTCCTCGCTGCGCTTGAAGCGTTCGAGCACGGGCTGCCACGACCAGCGCGAATCGGCCGCCACGCGCGCCCATTCGTCGTAGTCTCCCGGCGCGCCGCGCGTGTAGCACATCGCATTGATCGAACTCGACCCGCCGAGCACCTTGCCGCGCGGCCACCACAGGCGCCGGCCGTCGAGGTTCGGTTCGGGTTCGGTGGTGCAGTTCCAGTTGAGCCAGGTCGTGTTGACGAGCTTGGCGATACCGGCCGGCATGTGGATGAACGGATGCCAGTCGCGTCCACCGGCTTCGAGCAGCAGCACGCGCTTGGTCGGATCCGCGCTGAGCCGACCGGCCAGCACGCATCCGGCCGATCCGGCGCCGACGATCACGTAGTCGTAAGTCATTGCGGGCACGATGCCATCGATTCGGCCGAGGCTAGACGGCGCGGTTAGAGCACGTGCTCCAGCACGTCGACGGCATCGCCCGGGCGCAGCGTGCCGCGTCCGCGCGCGATCAGGTTCTGGCCGAACGTGACGCCACTCTCACCGCGCCGATACGTCAGCAGCGTGCGCAGCGGTTCGCCGGACGCATCGAACTCGCCGCGCGCGGGATCGACCGTGGTCAGCACGCAGCGCGTGCACGGCTTGACCACGTCGAACGCGACGCCGCCGATCGCCACGCGCCTCCAGGTATCCTCGGCGTGCGCGTCGGTGCCGGTCACCACGAGGTTCGGACGGAAGCGCAGCATCGGCACGGGCGCTGCCAGCTTCTCGTTGAGCGCGTCGAGCGCGGCCTGCGAGACCAGCAGCAGCGGGAAGCCGTCGGCGAAGCTGACACGATCGCCGGCGCGTCCGTAGGCGAGGTCGACCGGGCGCAGCGCCGCCTCGTCCATGTGCACGAAATGCGCGTCGGTGCCGAGAAAGCCGCTGATCCAGGCATCGGCCTCGGGGTTGGCGCGACGCGCCGATACGGTGCTTCCCCACACGGTCACATCGCATCGCGCGGCCGGATCGGCCAACGCGCGCACGACGTGCGGTGCCGTTCCGGGCGCGTCGACCGCGACGCCGCCATCAACCGGCTGGGCGTGCACGAGGAGCATGCGCGGCCACTTGCGCGCGCTCATGAACCTGCCGGCGGCGTCGACGACCATCCAGCGACGATCGTGGGCGAGGCCGAGCGCTTCGACGACGGCGTCTGCCGGCGCGAGCGGCGCGCACGACTTGACCGGATAGACGTGCAGCGGCGACAGAATCGCGCTCATCCCGCTTGCCCGCGCGCGCGGCCTTCCGGCAGCTTCTTCTGCTCGCGCACGAGCCCCCACGCGCCGACGCCGAACAGCGCGGCGACGACCATGCCGGCGCCGAACACCGCGCTGCTGCCGAACGCGGAGAGGAACTTGTGCACCCAGACGAAGGTGAGGTCGCCGGCCCGGTAGATGACCGTGTCGATCGCCGCACCGGCCTTGTAGCGCCACTCGCGCGGCACGCGCGTGTAGATCGTCTCTCGCGCGGGCTTGGCCAGGCAGAATTCACTGCTGCGCGTGACGATCTGCACGATCGCCACCATCAACGGCAGCGGCGAGGCCGCCAGCATCGCGTAGCCGGCGAGGATCGCCAGCGGCGGCAGCAGCAGCGCCGGGCGCACGCCGTAGCGCGACAGCAGCCAGCGCGTGACGAACACCTGCACGATCAGGGTCAGTGCATTGATCGCGAGGTCGATGTTCGCGTAGAACGCCGTCGCGGCACGTGCATCGGGATAGAACTGGCGCACGATCGCCGCCTGCTCGTTGTAAAGCAGCGTGCCGACGCCGACACCGAACAGCACGACCATGGCCATCCAGCGCAGCAGTGGTTCGCGCAGGACGAGCGAGAGTCCCGCGAGCATGCCGCCACCCATCGCCTGCTCGCGGCTGCGGTCGCCGCGCGCCTGCTCGCGCGCGACCGCCCACCGGCGCAGGCGCATCTGGCAGACGAGGCACAGCGCGAGGAAGCCGCAGGCGACGAGCATGAGGTTGGCGATGCCGACGCGCTCGACCAGCATGCGCGTGAGCGACGGCCCGAGGAACGCACCGAGCGTGCCGGCCGCGCCGATGTAGCCGAAGTAGGCGCGCGCCTCGACGTCGTCGAACACGTCGGCCATGAAGCTCCAGAACACGGCCACCGCGAACAGGTTGAACACCGCGATCCAGACGAAGAAGGCCATGCCGCGTCCGGGCATGCCGCTCTCGAAGGCGAGATGGAACAGCAGCAGCGTGACGATGAAGAACAGGTAGACGACCGGCAGGAACACGCGCCGCGGAAAACGGCTCACGAGCAGGCCGTAAGCCGGCTGCAACAGCAGCATGACGAAGAAGGTGACCGTGAACAGCACCTGCAGGGTGAACTCGCCGGCGTCGAGGCCGCGCGCGGCGAACCAGTCGATCAGCCACGGCGGGAACACGACGTTCGCGTCGGCGGAAGCACCCATCGCTTCGCGCACCGGGCGCAGCACGTAGTAGCCGCTCAGCAGGCAGAAGAAGTACAGGAAGGCCCACAGCAAAGGCGGCGAGGCACGCAGCGCGGCCTGGAAGCGTCCGAGGCCGGAAGCCGGCTTGGCAATGTCGTTCATCGGCATCCGGAGGCTGGCGCGGCGACAGCACGGTAGCGGCGAGGCGCTCGCCGCGCAACGCGCACGCATGGCAGACTGCGGCGCATGAGCGCGAAGCCGGCCATCCAGGACGCAATCACGAGGGGTCGGGCCGACGCGCGGTTGCGGGTCGCGCGATGACCGAGTCCCTGCTGCGCGGCTTCGGCTTGTTCGCCGTGACCGCAATCGCCGAGCTCGTCGGCTGCTGGCTGCCGATGCTGTGGCTGCGCAAGGGTGCCGGCGCCTGGGTGCTGCTGCCGGCCGCGCTGGCCCTCGCTGCCTTCGTCTGGCTGCTGAGCCTGCATCCGGCCGCGAGCGGACGCGTCTACGCGGCCTACGGCGGTGTCTACGTCGCGACCGCGCTCGCCTGGCTCTGGCTCGTCGATGGCATCCGGCCCGGCCCGTGGGACGTCGCCGGCGTCGCCCTGATCCTCGCCGGCGCCGCCGTCATCACGCTCGCGCCGCGCCTTCAATGAACTTCCGGAGCACCGCATGACGATCGAGACCGTTTCCGAGCAACGCTGTTTCGGCGGCGTGCAGGGCACCTACCGCCATGCGTCGACCGAAACCGGCGGCGCGATGAAATTCGGCCTGTTCCGCCCGCCGCTCGGCAAGGGTGAGAAGGCGCCCATGTTGTACTTCCTCGCCGGGCTCACCTGCACCGAGGAGACATTCGCGATCAAGGCCGGCGCGCAGCGCCTCGCCGCCGAGCTGGGCCTGATCCTCGTCACGCCCGACACGAGCCCGCGCGACACCGGCATCGACGGCGCGACCGGCGACTGGGAATTCGGAGAGGGCGCGGGCTTCTACCTCGACGCGACCACGCCGCCGTTCGCGTCGCGCTTCCGCATGGTCAGCTACGTGACGAAGGAACTGCCGCGCGTGCTCGCGGGCGCATTCGCCGAGGCCGATCTCGGCCGCGAAGCGATCTTCGGCCACTCGATGGGCGGCCACGGCGCGCTGACGATCGCGCTGAAGAATCCGGATCGTTACCGATCGGTGTCGGCCTTCGCGCCGATCGTCGCTCCGAGTCAGGTGCCATGGGGGCGGAAGGCCTTCCCGCGTTATCTCGGCGATGACACGAAGGTCTGGCGTCCCTACGACAGCGTCGCCCTGCTCGAGGACGGCGCGCGCTTTCCCGGCATGCTGCTCGTCGATCAGGGCCAGGCCGACAAGTTCCTCGACCCGCAACTGCAGCCGTGGCGCCTCGACACCGCCGCGCGTGCCGCCGGCCAGGCGCTCACGCTGCGCCTGCACGCCGGCTACGACCACAGCTACTGGTTCATCCAGTCCTTCATCGAGGACCACCTGCTGCACCATGCGGCGGCGTTGCACGGCTGAGGTCAAAGCTGAGGGAACCGATGGCGCAGCCATTGCTCGGCGTGCCACGAGGCGCACGATGCGTGCGTCGCCAGCGCAGTGTCATCGCTTCGACGACACCCACATCGTGATGTCGGCATCGAACACGAGCGTTGCGGCTGCGTCGCGGACCTCGACGAGGGCATGCACCTCGCGCCCCGGGCCGTCGTCGATCGCCGGCACGCGCGCGGTCGCGACGAGTGCGCCGCGCGCCTTGGCGAGATAGCGCACGCCCATGCCTTTCGGAATCCAGCGCATCGCGTCGGGGATCGTCGCGTCGGTGGCGAGACCGCCGGCGAGTTCGGCCGCGTTGCACAGCGCGATCGCATGCACGGTGCCGATGTGGTTCTGGATCGCGCGACGCTGCCGGAAGCGAACGGTGCAGGTGCCGGGTTCGAGCCGTTCGATTCCCGGACGGATCGAGGCGAAGTACGGTGCCTGGAAGCAGATCAGGCGCGCATAGAGCCAGCGCCCCGGCGCGGAACCGCCGAGGCGCCGGAACAGGCGCAGCGCTTGCGAGCTCATCTCACGCCCTCTCTCGCAGGAGCGCACCCTGTGCGCGATTGCTTTTCGGCGACACCCAATCGCGCACAGGGTGCGCTTCCTACAAGGGATCTCAAGCGACCGACCGCAGCGCGTTCGGCGCCGCCTTCGTGGTGGCGGCGCGCAGCTCGGCCGAGTCGAAGTCGTCGACCGAGATGAACTCGAACGTCGCCGCGCGCACATGCTCGAGCAACTGGCGCTCGGCGGCGTCGATGAAGCCCTTGGCCTCGGCCTCTGCAATCTGCGCCGCGAAATCGAGCCCGCCGACCTCGCCGGACTTCACCGCCTTGAGGAACTTGCGCTCGACCGGTTCGGCAGCGATGACTTCGGGCAGCAGCGCGTTCATGCGCCCGACCGCGTTGTTCGCCGACGGCGTGAGGAAGGCACCATCGATGAGGCGCGTGCGTGCCTCGTTCGGCGCGGTCAGGATCGCGGCGACGCGACGGCCGAGGCGATCCGACGGCGGCACCTCGCGGCGCCCGAGCGGGAACACGAGCGCGCGCAGCAGCCATGCGACCGGGCGCAGCGGGAAGTTGCGCAGCACGCCGTCGAGCGCGCCCTGCATGCGCCAGGCGCACTCGTGGAACGACCACGCGAGCAGCGGCTGGTCGGTGACCGGGCGGCCCTCGTCCTCGTACTGCTTGAGCAGGCTCGAAGCGATGTAGAGATACGACAGCACGTCGCCGAGGCGCGCCGAGATCTTTTCCTTGAACTTGAGCTTGCCGCCGAGCACGAGCATCGAGGTGTCGGCGACGAGCGCGAGCGCGGCCGAGTAGCGGTTGAGCTTGCGGTAGTAGCGCTTCGTGCAGGCGTCGCCCGGCACGCGGCCGATCTTCGCCGCGGTCAGCCCGAGCACGAAGCTGCGCGCCGCATTCGAGAAGCCGAAGCCGATGTGCTTGAACAGCACGCGATCGAACGCGCGCAGGCGCGTGCCGTAGTCGGGGATCGCCGCGGCCTGCATCTCCTCGAGCACGTACGGATGGCAGCGGATCGCGCCCTGGCCGAAGATCATCAGGCTGCGCGTCATGATGTTCGCGCCCTCCACCGTGATCATGATCGGCAGGCCCTGCCAGGCGCGGCCGAGGTAGTTGCCGGGGCCGAGGATGACGCCCTTGCCGCCGTGCACGTCCATCGCGTCGCGCGAGACCTCGCGCGCCCATTCGGTCGCGTGGTACTTCGCGATCGCCGACGGCACGGCCGGGCGCTCGCCGCGATCGACGGCAGCGGCCGTCGCGCGCGACAGCGCCGCGGTCGCGTAGGTGTAGCCACCGATGCGCGCGAGTGCTTCCTCGACGCCCTCGAAGCGCCCGATGGCGAGGCCGAACTGCTTGCGCAGGCGCGCGTACGCGCCGGTCGCGGCGACGGCCATGCGGCTGCCGCCGGTCGCGGTCGACGGCAGCGAGATCGCGCGACCGACCGACAGGCACTCGACCAGCATGCGCCAGCCCTGCCCGGCCATGTCGGGACCGCCGATCAGCTGCGAAAGCGGGATGAACACGTCGCGGCCACGCACCGGGCCATTCTGGAACGGCACGTTGAGCGGGAAGTGGCGGCGACCGATGTCGAGGCCCTTCGTCTCGCGCGGGATCAGCGCGAGCGTGATGCCGAGGTCCTCGACATCGCCGAGCAGCTTGTCGGGGTCGTGCATGCGGAACGCGAGGCCGACGATCGTCGCCACCGGCGCGAGCGTGATGTAGCGCTTGTCGAAGGTCAGGCGCACGCCGAGCACGTTGCCGCCCTGCCATTCGCCCTTGCAGACGATGCCGTAGTCGGGGATCGAGGTCGCATCCGAACCGGCGTACGGTCCGGTCAGGGCGAAGCACGGGATCTCGCGACCGTCGGCAAGGCGCGGCAGGTAGTGGTTCTTCTGCTCGTCGGTACCGTAGTGCAGCAGCAGTTCGGCCGGGCCGAGCGAGTTCGGCACGGCGACCGTCGACGACACCGTCGCCGACATGCTCGCGATCTTCTGCAGCACGGCCGAGTGGGCCAGCGCGGAGAAGCCGAGGCCGCCGTATTCCTTTGGGATGATCATGCCGAAGAAGCGGTTCACCTTGAGGTAGTCCCACAACTCGGGTGGCAGGTCGGCGAGTTCGTGGGTGATCTGCCACTCGTCGATGCGCTTGCACAGGCCTTCCACCGGACCGGCGAGGAAGGCGCGCTCTTCCACGCTCAGCTCGGGTTTCGGCTGGGCGAGCAGCGCATTCCAGTCGGGCTTGCCGCTGAACAGTTCGCCTTCGAAGCCGACCGTGCCGGCTTCGAGCGCGACCTGTTCGGTCGGCGAGAGCTGCGGCGTGATCTTGCGGTAGATCGAAAGCAGCGGCGCACTGATGCGCGCGCGGCGGAAGTCGCCGAGGTTGAGCGGCACGGCGACCGCGGCGAGCGCGAGCAGCGGCAACGCGATCGCGAGCCAGTGCGAGCCGGCCAGCCAGCCGGCCGCGCCGATCGCGACGGCGACGCCGATCGACCACGTGCGCAGGCCGCTGCGCAGATAGGCGAAGACGATGCAGGCGAGCAGGCCGACGAGAAGGGGAATCAGGTTGGACATGGCACGGTCTCCTCGAAATCTGCGCGACCCGGACCGGTATCGGCGTCAGGCCGTCGGTGTTGCGGCATCGATGCCGCGCAGGAAAATGTCCACATGGTGAAGGAATGCATCGTTCGCATCGCCCGCGACCATGTGGGTGGCGCGCGGCACTGTGACATGGCGCGCGTGGGGCACTAGCTCTAGAAACTCGCCGATCGTCGCGGCCGACACGACATCGCTTTCAGCGCCGCTGACCAGCAGGGTCGGTACGCGCAGGCGGCGCGCTGCAGCGAGCAGGTCGCCCTGGTGACGTTCGCCGTCCTCGGCGATCGGCGCGAGCATGCGTGGATCCCAATGCCAGCGCAGGCGGCCGTCCGTACCGGCGACGAGCAGGGTGCGCAACCGTTCCGGCGACTTGCGCTCGCCGCGATGCGGCAGGTAGGCGGCAATCGCGCCGGCAGCCTCGTCGAGGTCGGCGAATCCGTGCGGGTGCGCGCGCATGAAATCGACGATGCGCGCGACGCCAGCCGCTTCCCAGCGCGGGGTGATGTCGACGAGCACGAGCGCGCGGCACGGTGAAGGTTCCGCGCTCGCGACGACGATTCCGACGAGGCCACCCATCGATGCACCGACCACGATCGGTACATTCCCGGCGTGCGCGCAGACGCGGCGCAGGTCGTCGACGAACTGGTCGACCCGATAGCCGCCATCGCGCAGGCGGGTGCTGTCACCGTGGCCGCGCGCGTCATAGGTGATCGCACGCCACCCCGTGCGTGCGATGGCCAGGGCGGTGCCGCACCAGGCACTGCGGGTCTGGCCGAACCCGTGCGCGAGCACGACAGCGGGTGCATGGGCGTCGCCGTACTCGTCCAAGGCGAGAACGACGCCATCCTCCGCAGCGAGACGCTGCGCGCGCGGTTCATCGACGGCGGAGGCGGCGGCCACCATACGCTTAAGTATGGAACGGATCCGGTGGGCCGATCAACTCGCAGGTTATTGCCCTGCAACATGATTGCGCCGGGCGCGCTCGGGCACACTCGGGCCATGACCGAGGCCACGCAAAGCGCCGAGCCGCGCCCGCGCCTGACCGCCCAGGACTGGGAACTGGCCGCCCTCGACGTGCTCGGGCGGTCAGGACTGGCCGCCGTCGCCGTCGAGTCGCTGGCGCGCACGCTCGGCGTGACCAAAGGCAGCTTCTACTGGCACTTCGCCACGCGCGAAGCGCTGGTCAAGGCGGCGATCGATCGCTGGGAGCAGCGCGACGAAGAGGAGGTGCTCACGCGCGTCGAGCCGATCGCCGACCCGCGCGACCGATTGCGCGAACTGTTCCTGCGGGTCAGCCGCGAGGCGCAGTCTCACGTCATCTATGCGGCCCTGCTGCAGGCGTCGGACCATCCGCTCGTGCAGCCGGTCATCGAGCGCATCTCGCGCCGTCGCCTCGACCTGCTGACCCTTGCCTACCGCCAGGCCGGCTTCGAGCGCGGCGCCGCCGGCCATCGCGCGCGGCTCGCCTACACCGCCTACACCGGATTTCTCCAGCTCAACCAGCGCCACGGCATGCCGCGCATGGACCAGGCCGACTACGAGGCCTATGTCGCGCACGTGATCGAGACGCTGATTCCTGAGTGAGCGCAGGCTTTTCTTGCGCCAGCCTCGCGTTTGCAACGAAGTCTGACGACGACTCTTCGGTCATTCTTGTCGGCATGGCGCGAACGAAGGCTCCTCGCTCTTCAGCAGACGCAGGAAATTCGGATGGACAAACACCTTCTCGCGCCCGGCCTCCTCCTCGCGAAGCATGCCGTGCCGGTAACATTGTTACTGGCCCCACTTGCAGACTGGCCAGCGCCGGAGGCGGCAGGTGCTCCAGCCTGATTGCGGCCCGACGGATCCGGACGCGCCGAACGATTCGCACGGCTGTCCCGAGGGGCAGCAGATGTCCCGGCGACAGGAATGTCCTGCGACATGTCGCCGCATGCCGCTGCCCTGCGACGCCGGAACCGCGGTGGGCGCCGACCCGATGTAGACGTTTTCATCAACGCGATGTCGCCAGATGCCAGCGACTCGCGTGCGTCGTCTTGCGCTCGGGACGGGATCCGGCCGGCCGCATCGTGCGGCGCCGAACCTTGCCAAGGCCCCGGGGGGTCGTTAGTTTCCGCCGCAATCATCCATTGCCGACCGCGACTCGCGCCGCCGTCGAGGGGAATCCATGGCCAGTTCGCTCGAAGCCTTGAACCGCTGGGTCGAGGACGTCGCCCGCTTGACACAGCCGTCGGCGATCCACTGGTGCGACGGTTCCGACGCCGAGAGTGCGCTGCTGACCGCGCGCATGCAGGAGAGTGGCGACCTCATCGCGCTCAATCCCGAGACGCACCCGGGCTGCCATCTGCACCGCTCGCATCCGTCCGACGTCGCGCGGGTCGAGCACCTGACCTTCATCTGCACGAAGGACAGGGACGACGCCGGCCCGAACAACCACTGGATGGATCCGGCCGAGGCGCACGCGAAGATCGACGCGCTGTTCGCCGGCTGCATGCGCGGACGCACGCTCTACGTCGTGCCGTACTGCATGGGCCCGATCGACTCGCCGATCTCGCGCTGCGGCGTGGAGATCACCGATTCGCCGTACGTGGTCGCCAACATGCGCATCATGACGCGCATGGGTGCCGCGGCGCTCGCGCGCATCGAGCGCGAGGGCACGTTCGTCCGGGGCCTGCACTCGACCGGCGAACTCGATCCGGACCGGCGCTTCATCATGCACTTCCCGGAAGAACTCGCGATCAAGTCGATCGGCTCGGGCTACGGCGGCAACGCCCTGCTCGGCAAGAAATGCCACGCGCTGCGCATCGGCTCCTGGCAGGCGCGCACGGAAGGCTGGCTCGCCGAGCACATGCTGATCGTCGGCATCGAGAACCCGCGCGGCGAAACGCACTACATCGCCGCCGCGTTCCCGTCGGCCTGCGGCAAGACCAACCTGGCCATGCTGATCCCGCCCGAAGGCTATCGGCGCGCCGGCTGGAAGGTGTGGACGATCGGCGACGACATCTGCTGGATGAAGCCAGGCGCGGATGGCCGCCTGTGGGCGATCAATCCCGAAGCCGGCTACTTCGGCGTCGCGCCGGGTACCGGCCGCAAGACCAATCCGAACGCGCTGGCCATGCTCGACCACGACGCGATCTTCACCAATGTCGCAGTCACTGCCGACAACCGGCCGTGGTGGGAAGGACTCGACGAAGGGACGCCCGCGACCGACTGGCAGGGCCGGCCCTACGATCCGGCCAACGGTCCGGCCGCGCATGCGAACTCGCGCTTCACGGTCGCCGCGCGGCAATGCCCGAGCTGGTCGCCGCGCGCCGAGGACGCGCAGGGCGTGCCGATCAGCGCGATCGTGTTCGGCGGGCGCCGCCCGTCGCTGGTGCCGCTCGTGTTCGAGGCGCGCGACTGGGCGCATGGCGTGCTCGTCGGTGCGGCGATGGGGTCGGAGACCACCGCCGCCGCAACCGGCGCGGTCGGCGTCCTGCGCCGCGACTCGATGGCGATGAAGCCGTTCTGCGGCTACAACTTCGCCGACTATTTCGCGCACTGGCTGTCGTTCGACAAGGCCGGCGCGAAGCTGCCGAAGATCTTCCACGTCAACTGGTTCCGCAAGGGCGCCGACGGCCGCTTCCTGTGGCCCGGCTACAGCGAGAACCTGCGCGTGCTCGAGTGGATCATCGGCCGCTGCGACGGCAGCAAGGGCGCGCAGGAGACGGCGATCGGCCACGTGCCGCGCGTCGAGGACCTGAATCTCGAGGGCCTCGATCTGTCGCGCGCCGCGGCCACCGAACTGCTCGCCGTCGACCCGGCCGGCTGGCGCGACGAGACCGCGGGCATCGGCGAGTACCTCGACTCGTACGGCACGCGCATGCCGGCGCGCCTG
>JAFLDX010000047.1 GCA_017302215.1 Lysobacterales bacterium | reverse complement strand
CGGGGCCGCGAACGCGCCCGGCAGTCGCTCCCGTGCGGCAGCCCGCTCGCGCGCGGTCGTTCGTGCGCCGCGCATCCGGCACGATCGCGCGGCATGCGCAGCCGCGATCAGGATGTCGCCACGACCAGCCGACCCGGCGAATCGACGATCGCATCGGCACCGGCCTGCTCGAGTTCCGCGCGCGTGCCGAAGCCCCATTCGACGCCGACGGCACGCACTCCGTTTGCACGTGCGCCTTCGATGTCGAAGCGGCGGTCACCGATCATCGCCGCCATGGCAGGCATCGCGCCGAAGTCTGCGAGCGCCTGCGCGATCATCGCGGCCTTCTCGCTCGTGCGGCTGCCCTGGGCCGGTCCGTAGATGCGCTCGAACAGGTTTCCGAACGGCAGGTGCGCGACGATGCGCTCGGCCTGCTCGCGCAACTTGCTCGTGACGACGGCGAGGCGGTCGCCGCGTGCGGCGAGTGCCGCGACGACCTCGGCGATGCCGGCGTAGACGGCGTGCTCGGACCAGCCGACCGCGTCGAAGCGCTCGTGGTAGTGCGCGACCGCCTGTTCGAGGCGCCCCGGATCGTCGCCGAGCACCTCCGGGAACGTCATGCGCAGCGGCGGTCCGATCCAGCCGCGCAGCACCTCGTGCGCAACCGGCTCGGCACCCATCGCCGCGAGCGCATGCCGCATCGAACCGACGATGCCGGCTTCGGAATCGATCAGGGTGCCGTCGAGGTCGAACAGGACGAGCCGGTTCATCCGCGCGCGGCGAGCGCGGCGACGGCCGGCAGTTCGCGTCCTTCGAGGAATTCGAGGAAGGCACCGCCACCGGTCGAGATGTAGGACACCGCATCGGCGATGCCGTACTTGTCGACCGCGGCGAGCGTGTCGCCACCGCCGGCGATCGAGAACGCCTTCGACGCGGCGATCGCGCGCGCGAGGGTCTCGGTGCCCTTGCCGAAGGCATCGAACTCGAACACGCCGACCGGCCCGTTCCAGACCACGGTGCCGGCGTCCGCGATCAACGCGGCGTAACGCGCGGCCGTGTCCGGGCCGATGTCGAGGATCATGTCGTGGGGTCCGACCTCGGTGACGGCCTTGACGGTCGCTGGCGCATCGGCCTTGAACTCGGGCGCGACGACGACGTCGGTCGGCAGCGGCACATCGCCGCCGCGTGCGCGCGCCGCCGCGACGATGCGCCTCGCCGTGTCGACGAGATCGGGCTCGCACAGCGACTTGCCGACCGGATGCCCGGCCGCGGCGAGAAAGGTGTTGGCGATGCCGCCGCCGACGATGAGCTGGTCAACCTTGCCGACGAGGTTCTCGAGCAGGGTCAGCTTGGTCGACACCTTCGAGCCGGCGACGATCGCGAGCAGCGGTCGTGCCGGCTGCTCGAGCGCCTTGGCCAGTGCGTCGAGCTCGGCCATCAGCAGCGGCCCACCGGCGGCGACCTTGGCTTGGCGGATCACGCCGTGGGTCGATGCCTGCGCGCGATGCGCGGTGCCGAAGGCGTCCATGACGAACACGTCGCACAGCGCGGCGTACTTCTTCGCCAGGGCCTCGTCGTCCTTGCCCTCGCCGATGTTCATGCGGCAGTTCTCGAGCAAGACGATCGATCCCGGCGCGACCTCGACGCCGTCGACCCAGTCGCGCACGAGCAGGACTTCACGACCCAGCAGTTCGCCGAGGCGCGCGGCGACCGGCGCCAGCGAATCCTCGGCGGTCCATGCCCCTTCCTTCGGTCGCCCGAGATGCGACATGACGAGCACCGTCGCGCCCTTGGCGAGGGCCTGTTCGAGCGTCGGCAACGAGGCCGTGATGCGCTGTTCGGAGGTGATGCGGCCGTCCTCGATCGGCACGTTGAGGTCCTGGCGGATCAGCACGCGCCGGCCGGCGAGGTCGAGATCGCTCATGCGCACGATGGGCATCGGGATTTCCTTGCGGCAAGGTGACGAAGCCGGCGATTACAGCGGCAGGGAGAGTGGTTTGCAAACGGTGCGTTGCGCCGCGGCAGCGCTTGCGGCCCGCTTGATCCATGTCAATGACGGCGCGGCCGCGCCCGCCGTACGGTGTCCGCATCCCAATCCGCGGACATGGAGGATGTGCCATGAAATGCGCCCTTGGCCTGGTCGTGCTGGCCAGCCTGCTCGTCGCCGGCTGCTCGAATGCGCCGGCCGGCCCGATCGCCGCGGCGTCAGCGCCGACGGCCTCAGCCTCCACCGGAGGCTCGGCACGAGGCGACTTCGGACCGCCCCAGGGCGAGCCGGTCAAGGCCGTGCTGACGAGCCCGCCGATGGTGCCGCCGCCGACCGGGCGCAGCCAGCCGGCCAAGGTCATCGTCGAGCTCGAGGTGCGCGAGGTGGATCTCGAGATATCCGAAGGCGCGACCTACACGTTCTGGACCTTCGGCGGCACCGTGCCGGGCAGCTTCATCCGCGTGCGCCAGGGCGATACGGTCGAGTTCCACCTGAAGAACCATCCCGATTCGAAGATGCCGCACAACATCGACCTGCACGGCGTGACCGGGCCGGGCGGCGGCGCCGCGTCGAGCTTCACCGCGCCGGGCCACGCCTCGCAGTTCACGTTCAAGGCGCTCAACCAGGGCCTGTACGTCTATCACTGCGCGACCGCGCCGGTCGGCATGCACGTCGCCAACGGCATGTACGGCCTGATCCTGGTCGAGCCGCCGGAGGGCCTGCCGAAGGTCGACCACGAGTACTACGTCATGCAGGGCGATTTCTACACGGTCGGCAAGTATCGCGAGAAGGGGCTGCAGGCGTTCGACATGCAGAAGGCGATCGACGAGAACCCGACCTACGTGCTGTTCAACGGCTCGGAAGGTGCGCTGATCAACGACCGTGCACTGAAGGCGCGTACCGGCGAGACGGTGCGGCTCTACGTCGGCAACGGCGGCCCGAACCTCGTCTCGAGCTTCCACGTCATCGGCGAGATCTTCGACAAGGTCTGGTACGAAGGCGGCACGCATTTCCAGGAGAACGTGCAGACGACCCTCATCCCGGCCGGCGGCGCGATGATGGGCGAGTTCCACGTCGAGGTGCCCGGCAGCTACGTCATCGTCGACCACTCGCTGTTCCGCGCGTTCAACAAGGGCGCACTCGCGATCCTCAAGGTCGACGGCGAGCAGGACAAGGCGATCTATTCGGGCAAGGAGGTCGACTCGGTCTATCTCGGCGACAAGGCGGCCAACCTGACCCCGGTCACGGCCGCACGCGAGGCGGCCAGCAGCGGCACGCTGACGCTCGAGCAACAGGTGGCTGCCGGCAAGGCCCACTACACCGGCACGTGTTCGGTTTGCCATCAGGACGGCGGCACGGGCCTCGAGGGTGTGTTCCCGCCGCTGGCCAAGTCCGACTACCTCGCGAAGGAGCCGGCCGCGGCGATCCGCATCGTGTTGAACGGCCTGACCGGAGCAGTCAAGGTCAATGGCAAGGACTACAACTCGGTCATGCCGCCGATGAGCCAGCTCAACGACGACGAGATCGCCAACATCCTGACCTATGTGTTCAACAGCTGGGGCAATTCGTTCGGCCAGGTCTCCGCGGCCGACGTCGCCAAGGTGCGCGCGGCCACGCCGCGCGCCGAGGGCGCCGCGCACTGATGCAACCGCGCATGCCGGGCCCGCGCGAAGGTCCGGCATGCGAATGCGCTGGAGGAGTGGAGTCGATGAACGAGCCGTCCGCCCTGCGAGCCCGCGCGAGCCGAGCCGCAGCCGCACTCGTCGGCGTCCTCGCGGCTGCAACGGCGGCCGCGGCGGCGCCCTCCGGGTACGCGCCGATCCCGGCCGGATCGTTCGCCTCGGTCCTGCCCGGCCTCGACGTCGGCGCGCCGGTCGAGGTCGCGGCCTTTGCGCTGCGCACCGAGCCGGTCACCGAAGCCGAGTTCCTGGCATTCGTGACGGCGCACCCGCAGTGGCGCCGCGACCGTGCGCCGCGCCTGCTGGCCGAGCCGCGCTACCTGCAGCATTGGCCCGCCGCGGAGCGCATCGATCCGGCAAGGGCGCAGTGGCCGGTCACTTCCGTCAGCTGGTTCGCCGCGCGGGCCTACTGCGAGTCCGAGCAAGCGCGCCTGCCGACCTGGCACGAGTGGGAATACGCCGCGGCCGCCGATGCGACGCGGCGTGACGCGCGCACCGACCCGGCCTGGCGCGAGCGCATCCTCGGCTGGTACTCGCGGCCCAATGGCGACGGTCCGGGCGCAGTCGGCGGCGAAGCGAACGCCTACGGCGTGCGCGACCTGCACGGGCTCGTGTGGGAATGGGTCGACGACGCCAATGCGCTGATGGTCAGCGCCGACAATCGCGAACAGGGCGATCCCGACCGGCAGAAGTTCTGCGGCGCCGGCGCGCTGTCGATGCAGGATCGCGACAACTACGCCGTGCTGATGCGCATCGCCATGCTGTCCTCGCTCGGCGGCGCCGACGTGACGAGCAACCTCGGCTTCCGCTGCGCGCGTTCCACATCGAGCGGGGGAACGCGATGAACGCGATGCGAAGGTGCGTGCTCGGCCTGCTCCTCGCCGCGACGGTCGGCGGCGTCGGCGCAGCGGACGTCCTGCCCGGCGATTCGCTGTACCAGCTGCGGCTGCCGCTGACCGACCAGCGCGGCACGGCGCGTGCGCTCGACGCGACGCGCGGCGAGGTCACCGTCGTCACGATGTTCTACGCCTCGTGCCCGTACATGTGCCCGCTGATCATCGACACGCTGAAGCTGACCGAAGCGCGCCTCGACGAGGCGAAGCGCGCGCACCTGCGCGTGCTGATGGTCAGCCTCGACGCCGTCAACGACACGCCGGACCGGCTCATGGCGCTGGCCGGGAAGCGCAAGCTCGATGCCGCACGCTGGACGCTCGCCCGGACCGACGCCGCGCACGTGCGTGAACTGGCCACGGCACTGGGCATCCGCTATCGCGACCTCGGCAACGGCGACTTCAACCATTCGAGCATGCTCGTCCTGCTCGATCGCGAGGGTCGCGTGCTGGCCCGCACGGAAACGATGGGCAAGGTCGATGCGGCCTTCCTCGCCGCCGTGGACGGTGCGCTCGCCTCGCCCTGAGACGGCGCGCCGCGGTGCCGCGCATCGCGGCCGGGCGACCGGCTTTGTATCATTCCGTTCCGGCCGCACCGGTTCACGGACACCCGCGGCCGTCGCTCGCGCGACGCGACTGGGGAACGACGTGCCGAATACCGCATTCCAGCCGGCCCCGATCGACCCGGGACCCGGTGATGGCAGCGATATCCATTTCTGCTCGACCTGCGCGTTCGGCGCGGTGTGCCTGCCGGGTGGCTACACGAAGTCGGCGCTCGCCGAACTGCATTGTCTCGTCGAGCACACCGGCCCGTTGCGCGCCGGCGCGCACGTGTTCCGCACCAACGACCGCTTCGAGTCGATCTACGCGGTGCGCGCCGGCATCGTCAAGACGCGCACGATCGACGCGCTCGGCCGCGAGCAGGTGCTCGGCTTCCACCTGCCGGGCGAGTTCATCGGCTTGTCGGCGATCCATCCGTCACGCTATCCGTGCGACGCGATCGCGCTCGACACGGTCTACCTCTGCCGCTTCTCGTTTCCGGCCCTGGCCGTGCTCGCGACGCGCATGCCGCTCGTGCAGCAGGAGTTGTTCCGCCTGATCAGCGAGGACATCGGCAAGGCCACCCAGCTCAGCGGAGACTTGAGCGCGCACGAGCGCCTCGCGGCGTTCCTCGTGCGGCTGTCCGAGCGCTTCGCCGCACGCGGCTTCTCGGCCACGCGGTTCCGCCTCGGCATGCCGCGCTCGGACATCGCCAACCACCTGCGCCTGGCGCCGGAGACGGTGAGTCGCGTGCTGCGCCGGTTCCAGGACGACGGCCTGCTGCGCATCGACGAGCGCGAGGTCGAGCTGCTGCAGCGCGAGCGCCTGCATGCCCTCGCGGCGACGCTGTCGCCGGGCGCGCCGGCGACGGGATTCCATAGCGCTTGACCTGGATCAGTGCATGGGCGCTGCACGCGGCCGAAACTCGAAACAACCCGTTCGAGGAACCTCGCCATGCCTGTCCATCGTCGCCTCTGGATCGCACTCGCCGTGCTGCTCGCCTCGACGTTCGCCGTGCTGCTCTGGATGGGGCGGGAAATCCATCACGCCGCGCCGCCGCTGCCCGAACGCGTCGTCAGCGCGTCGGGCTCGACGCTGTACACGCGCGCCGACATCGAGCAGGGCCGCGTGGTCTGGCAGGGCATGGGCGGCCAGCAGCTCGGTTCGGTCTGGGGTCATGGCGCGCTCGTGGCACCGGACTGGAGCGCGGACTGGCTGCATCGCGAGGCGATGGCCTGGCTTGAACTGCGCGCGCGACGCGACCACGCGGCCGCCTGGGGCGAACTCGACAGGCCGCGCCAGGAGGCGCTCAAGGCCGCGCTGCGCGACGAGATCCGCGCCAACACTTATGACGCGGCGAGCGGCGTGCTGCGCGTGTCCGACGAGCGCGCGCTCGCGATCTCGAACGTCGCCGCGCACTACCTCAGCCTGTTCAGCAATGATCCGGCAACGAAGGCGCTGCGTGAAACCTACGCGATGCGCGAGAACACGCTGGCCACGCTCGAACAACGCCGCACCCTCGGCGCGTTCTTCTTCTGGAGCGCCTGGGCGACCGTGACCGATCGTCCCGGCGAGGCGATCAGCTACACGAGCAACTGGCCGTACGAACCGCTCGTCGGCAACACGCCGACCAAGGACCAGTTCATCTGGACCGTTTTCAGCGTGCTGTTCCTGATCGCCGGCATTGCCCTGCTCGCGTGGCACTACGCGGTGTGGCTGCGCCGCGAACCGCACCTGTCACCGCCCGCGCGCGATCCGCTGGCCGGACTCGTGGTGACACCGTCGATGCGCGCCACGGCGAAGTACTTCTGGCTCGTCTGTGCCCTCTTCCTCGTGCAGATCCTGCTCGGCGCGACCACTGCGCACTACCAGGTGGAAGGCCAGCAGGCGTACGGTTTCGACCTGTCGGCGATCCTGCCGTACGCGTTGACGCGCACCTGGCACACCCAGCTTTCGGTGCTGTGGATTGCCACGGCATGGCTCGCGACCGGCCTCTACATCGGCCCGGCGGTGTCCGGGCACGAGCCCAGGTTCCAGCGCCTCGGCGTCAACTTCCTGTTTGTCTGCCTGCTCGTCATCGTCGTCGGCGCATTCGCCGGCCAGTGGCTCGCGGTCATGCAGAAGATGAACCCCGAGCACAATTTCTGGTTCGGCCACCAGGGCTGGGAATACGTCGACCTCGGCCGCTTCTGGCAGATCTTCCTGTTCGTCGGCCTGCTGCTCTGGCTCGGGCTGGTCGGCCGCGCGCTGTGGCCCGCGCTGCGGCGCAGGGACGACCTGTCCTCGATCGTCGGCCTGCTGTTCCTGTCGACCGTCGCGATCGCGCTGTTCTACGGGGCCGGCCTGATGTGGGGCGAGCACACGCACCTGTCGGTCGTCGAATACTGGCGCTGGTGGGTCGTGCATCTGTGGGTCGAGGGCTTCTTCGAGGTGTTCGCGGTCGCCGTGATCAGCTTCCTGTTCGTCAAGCTCGGCCTCGTCCGCGCCACGTCCGCGACCACGAATGTGCTGTTCGCGACCTTCGTGTTCATGGCAGGCGGCGTGCTCGGCACGTTCCACCACCTGTACTTCACGGGAACGACCACGGCGGTGATCGCGCTCGGCGCCTCGTTCTCGGCGCTCGAAGTCGTGCCGCTCGCGCTGATCGGCATGGAAGCCTACGAGACCTGGTCGCATGGCCGCGCGACGCCGTGGATGGCCCGCTATCGCTGGCCGATCGTGTTCTTCCTCGCCGTGTCGTTCTGGAACCTGGTCGGCGCCGGCCTGTTCGGCTTCCTGATCAACACGCCGATGGCGCTCTACTACATGCAGGGACTCAACCTGACCCCGCTGCACGGCCATACCGCGCTGTTCGGCGTGTACGGCATGCTCGGCATCGGGCTCATGCTGTTCTGCCTGCGCGGCCTGCGCCCGGACGTCGCGTGGAACGGCGGCCTGCTGCGCAGCGCATTCTGGTCGCTCAACATCGGCCTTTCGCTGATGGCGCTGTTGACCCTGCTCCCGCTCGGCGTGCTGCAGCTTTCGGCGGCGCTCGAGCACGGATACTGGTTCGCGCGCTCGGCCGAGTTCATGGACCGGCCGATCGTCGAGATGCTGGTGTGGATGCGCGTGCCGGGCGACACGATCTTCGCGGGCGGCGCGATCCTGCTCGGCTGGTTCGTGTTGCGCCTGTGGCTGTGGCCGAAACGCGAAGCGCGCTCCGAACCTGTGCGGGACGCCGACGCCAGGGCGGCCGTCGCACATGCCGACTGAGCGTTGCGCATCGCCGGTGCGCGCGTTCGGCGACTTCGCCGGCGTGCTGGCCGCCGCGCCGCACCGCCTGATGTTCTTCGCCGGTGCGAGCGCAGTGCTCGTTTCGATGACGTGGTGGTCGCTGGTGCTGGCCGGTTGGCGCTGGGGCTGGGACATGCCGCAGCCGGCCGCGCCGGTTCCGGCCGGCTGGGCGCATGCGGCCATGCTGGGCTTCGGCATGCTGCCGATGTTCTTTTTCGGCTTCCTGCTCACGGTGTTCCCGCGCTGGCTCGAGCGGCCGGCACTGATGCGGCAGGCCTATGTCCCCGTCTTCGCCGGCAGCTTCGGCGGCTATCTGCTCGCCCACGCCGGCCTGCTCGGCGTGCATGCGCTGTTCGTCGCCGGTTTGCTGCTCATGCTTGCCGGCCACGCGGTCGCCGGCGGCGTGCTGCTGCGCGTGCGCCTCGCCAGCGGGCGACGCGACCCGCACGCCGAGAGCATCCTGCTCGCCCTGACCATCGGCCTCGTCGGCGAGACGCTGTTCCTGGCCTTCACTCTCGGCGCACCCGCCACGCTCGGACCGGCCGCGATCGAGCTCGGCGTGATCGGCCTGCTGCTGCCGGTCTATTTCAGCGTCAGCCACCGCATGATTCCGTTCTTCAGCGCGAACGTGGTTGCGGGCTACCGCGTCGTGCGACCGGCCTGGAGCCTGCCGCTGATGTGGCTGCTGCTGGCCCTGCACATCGCCTGCACGCTCGCCGGCGCACCGCGCTGGCGCTGGCTGGCCGACGTGCCGCTCTGCGGCTTCTTCATCTGGCACGCGCTGGCGTGGCAGCCCTGGAAGGCACGCCGCCCGGGCCTGCTCGCGGTCCTGCACATCGCCTTGCTGTGGCTGCCGATCGCGTTCGCCCTCTACGCGTGGCAGTCGTTTGCGCTGTTCGCCGGACTCGCGTCCGTGCCCGCACGCGTGCCGGTGCATGCACTCACGATCGGCTACTTCGGTTCGATGCTCGTGGCCATGGTCACGCGCGTCACCCAGGGACATTCGGGTCGGCCGCTTCGGATGGGCGCCGCGGCGTGGATCGGGTTCATCGCCATGCAGGGGGTCGCACTGCTGCGCATCGGCGCCGAGTACAGCCGCGACCCCGGCGCCTGGCTGGCGATCGCCGCCGCGGCCTGGATCGTCGCCTTCGTGCCGTGGGTCCTGCGATCGGCGACGATCTGGCTGACGCCGCGCGTCGACGGCAAGCCGGGCTGACCATGGCCACGTACTACCTCGCCATCAAGAGCCTGCACATCCTCTGCGTGATCGCATCGGGCGGTCTGTTCGCGCTGCGCGGCCTCGCCGTGCTGGCCGGCGCAGGCTGGGGCAATCATGCGGCGCTGCGCTGGCTCTCCTATGCGATCGACACGACCCTGCTCACCACGGCGCTCATGCTCGTCGCGATCCTGCAACAGTACCCGTTCGTGCACGCCTGGCTGACGGTCAAGGTGACCTGCCTCGTCGCCTACATCATCCTCGGCGTGCTCGCCCTGCGCCGCGCGCCGACGCAGGGCCTGCGTGCGACGTGCTTCGCCGGCGCGCTCGTGGTGTATGCGTTCATCATCAGCGTGGCGCGCACGCACGATCCGTCAGGATTCTTCACGTTTTCCTGAACGGAATCGGTGGCCTGCGGGTCCGCGCGGCACGCGAATTGCTACATTCGTCGGGTCTCTCGACCCGTTGTCCGATGCGTCCTATCGTCACCCTCCTGCGCCTGGCTGCCGCCGCCGTGGTCCTGACCGCAGCGACGCCCGCGCGCGCGCTCGACCCGGATCGCGCGGTGGACGAGTTCACCGTGACCGGCTGGACCATGCAGGACGGACTGCCGCACAACCTCGTGCACCAGATCGCCCAGGACCATGACGGCTTCCTCTGGATCAGCACCTGGGAGGGTGCGGCGCGCTTCAACGGACGCAGCTTCACCGCGTTCGACGCGAGCAGCGCGGCCGGACCCGGCATTGTCGGCGTGCGCGGCCTGCTCGTCGAAGCGGATGGATCGATCCTGTTCGGCTCGACCCGGGCCGGCGTGCGCCGTCTGCAGGCCGGTCATTGGGACGCGCTCGGCGGTGACGACGCACAGCGCCTCAAGGTGACCAACCTGCTGCGCGACCGCGACGGCGCACTGTGGATCGGCACCGAGGATTCGTTGTATCGACTCGAGCGCGACGGGCGCCTGCGCGCGGCCGGTGCGCAGTTCGGGCTTCCGGGCAATTTCATCTATGCCCTGAGCCAGACGCGCGACGGCGAGCTGCTGGTCGGCACCAGCATCGGCCTGCACCGGCTGCGCGAAGGCCGGTTCGAACCGCTCGGAGAGGCCCTCGGCATTCCGACCGCGACGATCCGCACGATCGTGGCGGCAGCGGACGGCTCACTGCGGGTCGGCGGAGATGGCGGTGCATGGCGCATCGACGCGGCGCTGACGCACGCTGAACGATTCTTTTCCGAGCGCGTCGTTTCGATCATCGAGGACAGCCATCAAGTGCTGTGGATCTCCACCATGGCGAATGGCGTGGCGCGCCTGCGCGGCGACCGCTTGGAAACGATCGGCGCTCAACGCGGGATCATCGGCCGCGGAACTTCGGCATTGTTCGAGGATCGCGAAGGGCTGATCTGGGTCGGCACGACAAACGGCCTGTTCCGCATCGCCGATGGCGTGGCCCACGGGCTCACGCATGCGGACGGGCTGCGCGACGACTACGTGCGCTCGATCCTCGAAACCGCCGACGGCGCAATCTGGATCGGCCACGCGGTCGGAGTCGACCGCTGGGTCGAGGGCCGGATGGAACACATCGATCTCGCAGCACGCGGCCACCCGGCCTCTTCCGTGCTCGCTTTGGCGAAGGCGAACGGCGGCGGTGTCTGGCTCGGCACCTACGACCAGGGCGTGCTCCGCATCGGTGGTTCCGACGACCCGCGCCTGCCGACGCGACTCGACCGGCGCGACGGCTTGCAGGCCAACCATGTGCGCGCGATCGCGCAGACGCGCGACGGAACGCTGTGGATCGGCACCTCGGAGGGACTCGCCGCGTGGAAGGATGGCGCCATGCGCCGCTTCGGACGCGCCGAAGGCCTGCCGTCGGACTACACCCGACTGCTCCACGAAGGACGTGATGGCACGCTGTGGATCGGAACGACCACCGGCATCGCGGCGCTGGCCACGGATGGCGGACTGCGCGCGTGGTCGAGTGAATCGGGTTTCCCGGCCGAAGGCGTGTTCGATGTCCTCGACGACGAAGACGGCACGCTTTGGATCGCCACCGACCACGGCATCGTGCGCATGCGCGATGGCCGCTTCACGCGCTACGACAACGCCAGTGGCTTGCCGAGCGAGAGCGTCTTCCGCGTTCTCGACGACGGCCTCGGCACGTTGTGGATGTCGAGCAACCGCGGGCTGTTCGGGGTCCGGCGGGCGGATTTCGCCGCGCTGGACGAAGGCCGCCTGCCGAGCCTGCGCGTCGATGTCATCGATCAGGCCGATGGCATGCCGAGCAGCCAGGCCAACGGCGGCAGCGCACCGGCAGGCACGCGCACGCGCAACGGCGAGCTGTGGTTTCCGACCGCGGGCGGCATCGCCGTGCTCTACCCCGCGCAGACAGGACGCGCATCGTCGAACCCGGTTCCGATCGCGTTCGAGCAATTCAGCGTCAACGGCGCGGTGCGTCCGCTGCAGCCGCCGATGATCCTGCCGGCCGACACGCGTCGCCTCGCGATCGACTATGCCGGCATCAGCCTGCGCGCGACACGCGACGTACGCTACCGCTATCGGCTGACCGGTTTCGATTCGCGCTGGCTCGAAGCCGGCAGCATGACCTCGGCGGTGTTCACGAACCTGCCGCCGGGACAGTTCCGCTTCGAGGTCCAGGCCATGCGGCATCCGGTCGACTGGAACCGGCCGGGCCTCGCCGAACCCGAGGCGATCGAGATCGAGATCGAAGCGCCGTTCTGGCGGCAGTCCTGGTTCCTCGCGTTCGTCGCGATCGGCCTGCTCGCCCTGGTCGTGGGGCTGCATCGCTGGCGCATGGCCAGCCTGCGCCACCGCGAACACCGGCTCGCCGACATCGTCGAGCGCCGCACGCGCGAGCTGAGCGAGAAGAACGTCGCGCTCAAGCAGGTGCAGCGCCAGCATCGCGAAGCGCTGCACCAGCTCTCGCACCAGGCCAATCACGACGTGCTCACCGGCCTGCCCAACCGCCGCGCCGGCGATCTGCTGCTGCGCGAGCGGCTCGAGAGCGCGCGCCGCGGCGGACCGAGCTTCTGCGTCGGCCTGCTCGACATCGACCACTTCAAGCGCATCAACGACGAGTTCGGCCACGACACCGGCGACGCGGTGATCCGCATGGTCGCGCAGGTGTTGCGCGAGGCACTCGGCGACGAAGTCTTCGTCGGGCGTCACGGCGGCGAGGAGTTCCTGCTCAGTGCGGACTGCGACGACCTCGTCGCGATGCACGCGCGCGCGGATGCCCTGCGCCGCCGCATCGCCGCCACGCCGGTCGGCACCGGCGACCTCGAACTGCGTTGCACGGTCAGCATCGGCATCGCGACCTGGGGCGAACGCGACGATGCACGCGGACTGCTCGCGCTCGCCGACCGACGCCTGTACCTGGCGAAGCAGCGCGGGCGCGACCAGGTCGCCAGCGACGACGGCTGAGCCACCGGCTGCGCCTGCCGACGCCTCGACGATGCGCGAAACACCATGCGGCCCCCCGATATCGCCCCTCCGGAAGCCGTGCGCCGCAACGACCTTCCCGCGCGCCCAGCGGGATGTCGCTTCGATCCGGCGCATCCGCCATGAACCGGCCCGACCTCGCACCCGCATCCGGCGCACGCGTCGCCTTGCGCGCGCTGCGCGCCGACGATGCGGCAGCCCTGCGCGACGTGCTCGGTGATCCACGCGTGATGCGCTACTGGAGCCATGCGCCGCTGCGCACCGCGGCCGACATGGCGTGGTATCTGCGCGATGCCGAGTGCGGCCGCCGCGCCGGCACCCACTGGCGCTGGGCGGTCGTGCGCGTGTCCGATGATCGATTGATCGGCACGGCGAGCCTGCACGGGTTCTCGAACGACCGCCGCCGCGCCTCGATCGGCTACGCGCTCGCGCACGCCGCGCAGGGACAGGGCCTCGCGCGCGAAGCCGTCACCGCACTCGTCACGATCGCGTTCGACACGTTCGCGCTCGACGTGCTCGAGGCCAGCGTCGATGCCGCCAACCTGCGTTCGTGCGCAGTGCTCGTGCGGCTCGGCTTCGCCGAACAATCGTGCGAGGCAGGCGACCGTCGCGCGTTCCTGCGCGAGCGAACCTGAGCGCACGTTCATGCTGAATCGCTCGCAACGAGGGGGCTGCGCCGGTCATCCGGTTCAGGCGAGGTAGGCGCTTGCGCAGCGAGACTGCGCCTGCCGGTGACGGCACGCCTGCAACGGCGGGTCCGCGCATCGCAACGATTCCGCCGCACGGCGGGACGACTACCCCAAGAGGAAATCGCCCATGAACCATTCGAATCTCAAGCGCGTCGTGTTCGGCCTCGCCCTCGCCGTGGGCGCTTCCGCCTGCGCGTATGCGTCGCCGATGACGCCGGCCGACGGCAATGCCGCCGACCAGAAATCGGAGCAGCCGATCTCGGATACGTGGATCACGACCAAGGTCAAGGCCGATCTCGCCACGACCGATGGCGTCAAGAGCTCCGAAATCTCGGTCGAAACCACCAATGGCGTGGTCACCCTGATCGGCGTGCTCGGCTCGGACACCGCAGTCGAGAAGGCGATCGCCGTGACCAAGGCGATCAAGGGCGTCAAGAGCGTCGACTCGTCGGGCCTCAAGGTCCGCTGAGTCCAGACCGGGGTTCCCTCTCTCCAACCCCGGCCCTGCGAAGCCCCGCATTGCGGGGCTTTTTTTCCCGGCACGTCGCCACGCCGGGTGCGCCATCGCTCAGTCCTTCTTCGTGCCCTGCGCAGGCTTGGCATCGAGCCAGCGTGCAAGCCAGTCGCCGACCTCGCGGTAGAAGAAACGGCTGTTCTCGCCGTTGAGCACCCAGTGGTTCTCGTCGGGAAAGACGATGAAGCGGCTCTCGACCTTCTGCCGCTGCAATGCCGCCCAGTATTCGAGGCCGTTGTTGAGCGGCACGCGGAAATCCTTCTCGCCGAACGACACGAGCACCGGCGTGCGGAAGTTGGCGGCGAGGCGGATCGGATTCTGTTCGCGCCACACCGCCGCCTGTTCCCACACCGGGCCGCCGGCGCTGACTTCGCGCGAGTAGATGCCGTCGCTCGTGCCCCATTGCGACTCGAGGTTGACCAGGCCGGCGTGGCTGACGAGGCAGCGGTAGCGCGTCGTCGTGCCCTGCAGCCAGTTGGCGAGGTGGCCCCCGTAGCTTGCACCGCCGGCGCATTGGCGATCGGCGTCGATGAAGGCGTAGCGGCGGATCGCCTCGTCCGCGGCCAGGTTGATGTCGTCGGCCGGGCCCTTCAGCGGATCGCCCTGGATGGCCTGGGCGAAGGCTTCGCCGAATCCGGTCGAACCGACGTAATTCGTCAGCAGCACGACATAACCCTGCGCGCCGAGCAGATGGTAATTCCAGCGCAGCACGAACTGGTCGCGCCATTGCGAGTGCGGTCCGCCGTGCATGAGCACGAGCAGCGGATACTTCTTCGCCGGGTCGAACTTCGGTGGCTTGACGAGCATGCTGTGGACGCGCTGGCCGCGCGCGTTGTCGACCCAGAAGTGCTCGACCGGAGCGAGGTCGAGCGCGGCGGCACGGTCGACGGCGAATGCGGTCAGCCGCTTGTGCACGCCGCCGCGCGCGTCGAGGCGCACGATCTCGGCTGGCTCGGTCGCGCTTTCATACGCGGCGACCAGCACCGGCTCGCGCGTGCCGCCGACGGTCAGTCCCGACCAGGTGCCGTGCTTCGGCGATCCGACGAGCCTGGCCGTTCCACCGGTCGCCGCCGCCTCGTAGAGCTTTTCCTGGCCGGCGTCTTCGGCCGTGATGAACAGGGTGCGGCCATCGGGTGTTGCATCGAAACTGCCGACCTCGCGACCGTCCGGCAGCTCGACGCGACCGAGCTCGCGCATCGAGGGCCACGCGAAGGCGACGATGCGCTTGGCGTTGTAGACCTTGCCGGTGAACGGTTCGACGAGGGCGAACAGGGTCCTGCCATCGCGGCTGAAATGCGGCGCGCCGAAGTCCTCGCCCGGTTCGAGCGCGTCCTTGCCGGTCAGGCGGCGCGGCTCGCCGCCGTCCAGCGGGACCACGAAGAGGTCCTGGTTCGTGAACGACCACGCCGAACGATCGCGGTTGCGACTCGCGGCGAACACGATCGAACGGCCATCCGGTGACCACACCGCGCCGCTGTCGGGCAGCGAGTACCCCGCCAGCTTGACCAGCGCGCTGCCGGCGAGCACATCGCGCGCGTCACCGCGCCCGATCTCCTGCACGAACAGGCGGCCCTGCTTGTCGTCGAGCCACTTGTCCCAGGCGCGGATCGGAAAGCCGGTGTAGACGCGTGCCTTGTACTTCCTCTCCTCCTCTTCCTTGGCGAGGCGTTCGCTGTCGGCATCGTTCATGCTGCCGGGCGGGACGCGACCGCTGAACAGCAGGCGCGTCCCGTCCGGCGAGAACACCGGCGCGGCCGCCCCGGTCGACAGCTTCGTCACGCGCTGCGCCTCGCCGCCGCGGGCGAGGTCGAGCACGTAGAGCTGGGCCTGCTTGTCGTCGCCGCGCTTCGCCGAGAACGCGATGCGGCGGCTGTCCGTGCTCCAGGCCACGCCGCTCTCGCCGACCTTGTCGGCGGTGATGCGCCGCGCCGGCTCGCGGCCATCGGTCGGAACGAGCCACAGATCGCTGACCGACTCGTCCTTCTTGTACGAAGGCTCGGTCACGCCGAACACGACGAAGCGGCCATCGGGGCTGACCTGAGGCGCGCCGACGCGCGGCATCTGCCAGAGGTCCTCGTGGGTGATCGTCGTGCGCGGTTGCGCGTGGACGGCGAATGAAGCCAGCACGACGCACGACGCCAGCATGAGACGTTTCATGGGATTCCCTCGGCAACGGTGCGACTTTGATACGCGACCGCGACGCGGCGTTCAAGTGACGACCGGCACGGTGCCGGCCCGCGCGAGCCGGCGGCACGCGCAGCGATCAGGACAGCGCTTGCAGTCGCTGGCGCAACTGGCGCGCGCGCCGTTGCTGCGCGGGCCGGTCCGATACATCGACGGCAAAAGCACTTTCCGCGCGCTCGATGTCACCACGCGCGCCGCCGGTATCGCCGGCGTCGAGGCGCAACTGGGCACGCACGAGCAGGGCTTCCGCGAGCAGGGCCTGCTTGTTGAACGCAGCCTCGATGATCGGCAGCGCGGTTTCGACCAGGGCGAGCGCTTCGGCACGTGCGCCCGCGTCGCGGCTCGCGGCCAGGCTGCGCGCCAGGAAGACGCGCGATTCAGCCGTCTCGACGTGATCCTCGCCGTAGCTGCGCGCGAGCACGGCGAGCGCGCGGCGGTGCAAGTCGACGGCCTCTTCGGGCCGGCCCTGGCGATAGCGAATGCGACCGACGACGGTGGCCGCGAATGCACTCGCATACGTATCCGGCGTGCTGGTGCGCGCCAGAGCGGCCGCGGCCTCGTCGGCAAGGCGTGCGGCCTGGTCGAGCGACCCCGCGGTGGCCATCGCGTCCGCGAGCAGCAAGGTCGTCAGCCATGTGTACGTGCTCTCGCCCGACGACTGCCGGAACAGGTCGACCGATTCTCGGTAGCGCGCGACGGCGAGATCGGTGTGGCCCTGGGCAAGCGCCAGCGTGCCGTAGTTCTGCATGATCTGCGCAAGTTCGGCGCTGCGCGATCCGGCCAGCAGCGAAACCGCCTCCGCGAACGATGCCTCGGCTTCGGCGAAGCGCCGCATGCGGCGCAGCTGGTCGCCCTGGCGCGTGAGGATCGCGCCGAGCGACGGGTGGCGCGCCGGCAGGTTGGCGCGGGCGATGCGCAGGGCGCTCGCGAGATGATCCAGTGACTCGTCGAAGTTGCGCTGGTTGCGCAACACGTCGCTGATCTGCGAATGCAGGATGATCGTGCGCACGTGGTCGACGCCGCTGCTGGCCTCGACGATGCGCAGCGCTTCGCGCGCGGTCGCCAGCGACTCGTCGTAACGCGACAGCGACGCCTCGATGACCGAAATCAGGTGCATGACCGGAGCGACCTGCGGCGAGTTCGCGCCGGAGGTGTCGACGATGACCTTGAGCGCCTGCTCGGCGATCGCGAGTGCCTCCTCGTCGCGCCCGGCGATCATGACGATGCGCGCGAGCGCCGCCTTGGCCTGCGCGGTCCTTGCATGGCCGGCACCGCGCGTCGCTTCGAGCGTCGCGATCGCCTGTCGCAGCAGCGGCTCCGCCGCCGTTGCGTCGCCAGCCATCATCGTCGCGGTGGCGTAGGCCGCGAGCGCTTCGGCGGCCGCTGCGCTGTCCTCGCCCGACAGCGACTTCTGCAGGTCCCACGCACGCTTCAGGGTCGCCTTGCCCGCCTCGCGTTCGCCGAGGCTGGTCTGGATCTCGCCGAGATCGCGCAACAGGTCCGCCTGCAGGGCAGGCTCGCCGGCCAGGGTCGCATCGACTTGCGCGATGCCTTCGCGAATCAGCTGTGGCGGCGTGCGCGCGAGCACGCTGGCGCGGCTGGCCGGATCCTGCTCGCGGAACAGTGCGAGCACGAACTCCTTGACGCGCTCGGCACGCGCGGCCTGCTGGCGCGCGATATCGCGCTCGGC
>JAFLDX010000046.1 GCA_017302215.1 Lysobacterales bacterium | reverse complement strand
CTTGCCGTGCTCCAGGTGGACGATCGAGCTCACCGCCTTGTTCAGCAGGTCGCGGTCGTGGCTGATCATGAACACGGTGTAGGGATAGGTCGCGAGATACTTCTCGAGCCAGAGCGTGCCTTCGAGGTCTAGGTAGTTGGTCGGCTCGTCGAGCAGCAGCAGGTCCGGCTGACTGAACAGCACGCCCGCCAAAGCCACCCGCATGCGCCAGCCGCCAGACAGCTCAGAGGTCGGACCGAGCTGCCGGTCCTGCTCGAAGCCGAGGCCCTTGAGGATGGTGGCGGCGCGCGCTTCGGCGGTGTGCGCGTCGATGTCGGCGAGACGCATGTGAATGTCGGAAATGCGGTGAGCGTCGGTGGCGTGCTCGGCCTCCGCCATCAGCGCGGCGCGCTCGGTGTCGGCGGCCATCACGGTGTCGAGCACGCTCATCTCGGTCGCCGGCGCTTCCTGCGCCACGGCCACTGGATCGACCGCGTGCTCGGCGTGGTGTTCATCGGCTTCGCGGTGAGCTTGGTGCTGGCAAAACTGAATTGAGATGGAACCCGGCCGCCGGCCGGGTTACCCCCTCAAGCCGAAGCTGCCGTCGGGAACGGCGGCGCGGTCACGGCCTGCGTGCCGCGCGCCTCCAGCAGCATGGCGCTGAGCTCGGTGGCGCAACGGGCGAATTGGGTGCTGGCGCTGTGTTCCAGCGCACTGGCGCCGGGCGGCGGCAGGGGGAAGGCGATCCCGTCGAGCGCGGTGCGCAGCCGGGCCAGAGCCGGCATCAACTGCCGTTCGACCGCGTCGAAATCACTGCCGAACGGCCAGTCCGGCAACACCCCGCTGCGGCGCGCCGGCGCCATGCGTGCGGCCAGTTCATGCGGCGTGTTGCGCCGCCAGGCCTCCGGGACGCGGAAGTCGCGCGGCAGCTTGCGCGCCGCGATCGCGGCTTCGGCCAGGTCGTCCTGGAAGCGCGCGTCGGCAATCGCCAGCATGGCCACGACGCACTCGCGGTCCGACCGTCCGCGCAGGTCGGCGATGCCGTACTCGGTCACGAACACGTCGCGAAGGTGGCGTGGAATCGTGGTGTGGCCGTAGTTCCAGCGCAGGTTCGACGTCGTGCGACCGTGCTCGGTGCGCGTCGATCGCAACATCAGGATCGAGCGTGCACCGGCCAGCGCCTGGCCGAGCGCGACGAAGTTGTACTGGCCACCGACGCCACTGACGACGCGACCGTCGTCGAGCGCATCCGACACGGCGGCGCCGAGCGGCGTCGCCATCATGCAGGTGTTGAAGAAGCGCGCCTCGCGCCGCTGCACGGCGGCGAGCACCGGGTCGTGCGGGTCGAGTGCGTTGATCGTCGAGATGCGCCCCATCTCGAGGCCCGCGTAATCCTCGCCGGTCAGGCCACGCAGCCAGTCGTACAGCTCGGTCGAGCCGAGGAAGAAGCCGCCATGCAGGTAGCGGCCACCGCGCAGCGACCGTCCGGCCAGCACGCCGTCGAGCGCCGCGAGCGCGTATGCGTCGTCGAGGTCGAGGGAAAGCGCGGCGGCGCCTTCACAGCGCAGCCCGGAGCCATCGACACGGCTGTCCGGCGGAAGTACGCCCAGTGCGACGAGTCGCGACACCGCCCCGGCATCGAGCCGCGCCGGCAGCACGCCCGCCTCGCGCAGGTGCCGCGCATCGCCGACGCGCATCGGATCACCGACCAGGCCTGCATCGATGGCGCGCTGCAGGGCCGCGTCGGCGAACACGCGGCGCGTGAGGATGCCGCCGCGGCGCAAGTGCATGAAACCGTCCATGACCATTTCGCTCGAGCCGTAAAGGCCGCGTTCGAAGCGATCGAGGCCACCGATCGACGGCGCCGCCGCCGACCCACCGGCCAGCGCGGCCAAGGTCCCGCGATAGGTCGCGTTGTCACGCTGGCGCAGCAGCAGCGCATGCACGAGCGCGTCCGCCAGCGCGCCGATCCCGATCTGCAGGGTTCCTCCGTCGCGCACGAGCGTGCTGGCATGCAGGCCGATCGCGTGCTCGACGTCGTCGACATCCTCGCGAGGCAGCGCGAACAGCGCCTGCTCGGTGGCCGGCTCGTCGACGATCGCATCGAAGAAGGTCGCGCCGACGCACGCGTCGCCTTCGAGGAAAGGCATCGCCGCGCAGACCACTCCGACGATGAAAGGTCGTGCACGCCCCGCCGCGGCGATCGCGTCGACGAGGTCGAGGGTCACGTCGGGATTGCTGGCCATGCTGAAGCGCTCGCCCGCCCCGTCGGCACGGCGGGCGACGAGCTGCACGATCGCGTTGATGCCCGCCGCGGCGAGGTCGCGCGCGACGTGCGTGTAGTTGAGATCCACGTGATCCGACTGGGCCGCGCGCGAGCCGAGCATCGTGCCGGACTGGAAATAGAACTCGTGCACGCGGATGTTCGCCGGAAGGCGGTCGGCGCGCATCGCCGCGACGTACTCGAGCGGAGCGCGATCGCGGCCGAAATGACGTTCGACGAACGGATCGAGGAAGCGTCGCTCGAGGAACGACGACGCGGCCGGGACGGCCAGCGACAAGGCCGTGCAGATCGTCAGCCGGCGCCCCGGGTCGGCGGCGATGCGCCGGTACAGTGCATTGATCAGGGCATTCGGCTTGCCGAGCCCGAGCGGCGTGGCGAGGACGACCTCGTCACCCGCATGGGCGAGGATGGCCTCGACCGCGTCCTCGGTTGCATGCAGGTTCGACATCGACGTCAGCTTGCCCTCGCACCGGCTCGCGCGATGCTACCGCCTCGCGCGAGCGCGGTCGCGCTGCGCGATCGCGTTGCAGTTGGGTATGATCGGACGCGGAAGACGGCGCCGCTTTCATCACGCCGTCCGCGGCACGGGACGTGCCTTCCACGATCGGACGCACTGGCGCACGGTCGAGACCGGCGATGCGGGCCTGCGCCCGGGGTCGCCGCCCCGGTGAACGCCATGGAGGCGAAGTCCGGGATTCCCGGGCGGGGGAAGGCATGGCGGAGCGTTTCAGGATCGCGATCGTCGGATCGGGGCCGGGTGGCCTCTCCGCAGCCGCGCGCGCGGCCGAGCGTGGCGAATCGCACGTTCTGCTTGAGGCCGAGCCGCATCTGTCGAACACGATCTACCGCTACCAGAAGGGCAAGTATGTCATGGACGAGCCCGGCATCCTGCCGTTGCGCTCGCCGATTCCGTTCGTCGCCGGCCTGCGCGAGACGATCCTCGAAGCCTGGGACGAATCCTCGGCGCGCCTGAAGGTCAACGTCCGCCATCGCCACGAGGTCAAGTCGATCCAGCGCCGCGCCGATGGCGTGTTCGACCTCGCCTGCACGAACGGAGCCAAGTTCGAGGCACAAGCGGTCGTCCTCGGCATCGGCCTGCAGGGCAACCTGCGCAAGCTCGGCGTGGCCGGCGAGGACCTGCCGTTCGTGCAGTACCAACTCGACGATCCGGACGCCTACGAGGGCGAGACGATCGTGGTCGTCGGTGCCGGCGATGCCGCCATCGAGAACGCGCTCGCCCTCGCGAAGCAGAACAACGTCGTCCTCATCAACCGCAAGGACGAGTTCTCGCGCGCGAAGAAGGGCAACGAGCAGGCCGTGCTCAAGGCGATCGAGGACGGCGTCATCGAGTGCTACTACAACTCCGCTCCGGAGCGCGTCGAGGCACTGAATGCCGGTCGCAAGCCGGGCCGCATGATCCTGTCGACCGACAAGGGCCGTGCACAGATCCTGCTCGACCGCGTCATCGCGCGCCTCGGCGCAACCGCGCCGCGCGGCTTCGTCGAGGCCTGCGGGGTGACGTTCCCGAGCAAGGATCCGGCTTCGGTCCCGGCGATCAGCCCGCAGTACGAATCGAACGTGAAAGGCCTCTACATCGTCGGCGCGCTCGGCGGGTACCCGCTGATCAAGCAGGCGATGAACCAGGGCTACGAGGTCGTCGAGTACATCACCGGCAGCGTGGTCGAGCCGGCCGATGCCCCGCTGCTCAAGGCGAAGTTCTCCGGGCTCGGCGGCTTCCGTTCGGTCGACGAAGCACTCGCGCGCATCCAGAAGAACGTGCCGGTGCTCTCGCACATCACGCCGCTGCAGATGCGCGAGTTCATGCTCGACTCGGACATCCGCACGCCGGCCGAAGGCGAGACGATCTTCGCGCGCAACGACTACACGAACAGCTTCTATTCGATCGTCGAGGGCGAGGTGCGGATCGTCGTCGAGGGCCAGGCCGCATCGGTCGTCCTGCGCCGCGGCGAGTTCTTCGGCGAGATGAGCCTGATCTCCGGGCGCCGGCGCTCGGCCACCGTCGTCGCCGGACGCAACTGCATTCTCGTCGAAACGCCGCGTCGCTCGATGAACCGACTGATCTCCTCGGTCGAGGCGGTCAAGCGCGAGATCGACCGCATCTTCATCGTGCGCGCGATCCAGTCGCGCTTCGCCCCGGAGGCGACCCACGAACAGCTGGCCGACATGGCCGCGAACGCGACACTCGTGCGCTACAAGGCCGGCGACAACGTATTCCAGGAGGGCGAGGTCGGCGACTGCCTGCACCTCGTGCGCGTCGGCTCGCTGACGATTTCGCGCAACATTGGCGGCAAGGACGTCGTCCTGACCTACGTCGCCGCCGGCAACTACGTCGGCGAGATGGCCCTGCTCGGCGAATCGCGTCGCTCCGCGACGGCGCGTGCGGCGATCGCGACCGAGACGATCCGCCTCGACGGCGACGCGTTCAAGCGCCTGCTCGCGAAAATTCCGGTACTCAAGCTGCGCCTGCAGAAGGAGTACCGCCAGCGCACCGCCGCCAACCTCGCGATGCAATCGGCGCCCGAGGGCGGCGACATCATCTCGTTCCTGATGGCCCAGGGCGCGGGCGAGGCGACCGACATCCTGCTCATCGACGAGTCGCTGTGCGTGCGTTGCGACAACTGCGAGAAGGCCTGTGCGGAAACCCACGGCGGCACCTCGCGCCTCGACCGCGAGGCCGGGCCGACCTTCGCCAACGTGCACGTGCCGACCTCGTGCCGTCACTGCGAGCACCCGCACTGCATGAAGGACTGTCCGCCCGACGCGCTGCGCCGCGCTCCGAACGGCGAGGTGTTCATCGCCGACAACTGCATCGGCTGCGGCAATTGCGAACGCAACTGCCCGTACGGCGTCATCCACATGGCGAGCAAGCCGCCGAAGAAGCCCGGCCTGCTGCAATGGCTGCTGTTCGGCCGCGGACCTGGGCCCGGCGAGGCACCCTACGATGCGGGCATCAAGAAGGACGGCCAGGCCAAGAAGGCCGTCAAGTGCGACATGTGCAAGGACCAGGCCGGCGGCGCCGCCTGCGTGCGCGCCTGCCCGACCGGCGCGGCGATCCGCATCAGTCCCGAGGAGTTTCCGGCGTATGCGCAGTCGCGACGCTGACATCATTCCCGCGGTTCACGAGAGTGTGGCCGAGGCCGCGATGGTGGCGCGTTCGCAGCGATGCCTTGCTCATCGCGGCCTCATTGCATTGGCTGATTCTTCGCTTCCACCCGCGCCTGTCGAGACCGACGTTCGGTTCGCATCGCGTCGCCCCGCTGCCGTCTTGCAGACGGATGTTCCTGTAGAGCCGAGCTTGCTCGGCTCGGAGGCCGCTACAGAGGCCGAGCAGCGTACGAAGGCAGGCATCCAGCGTTGGCTCGTCCCTGTTCCCCGGTCGTTTTGGCTCGAGGGTTCCGCTCGCCTCGCGGCGCGCGGGTCACTTTCTCTTGTTTGCCCAAGAGAAAGTAACCAAAGAGAAGGGCGCCCCGGCATCCGCGCCGATCGGGCGTTGCCCGATCGGTACCCTGCGGTGCTCGCCGCCCCGCGGCCGGCGAACAACTCGGCCATCCCTCGCCTCGGACAGTTCGCCTATCCCCGCTGGTCGGCTGCGCTCCTCGGCGCTGCGCAGGGGCATGATGGCGTAGGAGCGCACCCTGTGCGCGACCGTGTCGTGATCGCGCACAGGGTGCGCTCCTACATTTTCGGCGCGCAGGATGCGCGCTGGTCCGGGGCCCCTATGGCGCGGCGGGCAGGCGCAGGAAAGGCCCGCAGGGTGGGCGCGAGGGATCGCGCCCAGTTCGCTGCCAGCGCAGGGATGCGCTGTCAGCGAACCCCCGGAGCCTGCCCGCGCAGTCGCAGGGCAGAGCCTGCCCCGGACTCGATCCGGGGATGCCCGGAGACCGCGGCATCGGGGTGCCCTTTCTCTTGGTTACTTCTCTTTGGGCAAGCAAAGAGAAGTAACCCGCTCGCCGCGGGGCGAGCGGAACCGCGAGTTCGACACAACCACGAGAAAGCGAAGAATCGAGGCGAAACAACGGCATTCGCCGCAGACGGCGGGCACCGCCTCCGCCTAAAGGAATATCCGCAATTGCGAGAGGAAGCAGCAGGAGGCCCCCGTGCATGAGTCGATCCTGACCCACGCCCGCTCGCGCTATCTGTGGGTCGCGCTCGCACTGTGTCTCGTGTCGATCGGACTCTATGTCTGGCACGACCCCGATCCGGTGCCGAACGGCGGGACCTGGCTCGGTTACACGCTCGGCACGATCGGCGCGCTGCTGATCATGTGGCTGCTGCTGTTCGGGGTACGCAAGCGCAGCTACTCGACCTCGCTCGGCTCGACGCGCGGCTGGCTGTCGGCGCACATCTACCTCGGTACCGCGCTGATCCTCGTCGCCCTGCTCCACTGCGGTTTCCAGTTCGGCTGGAACGTGCACACGCTCGCGCTCGTGCTGATGCTGCTGGTGATCTTCAGCGGGTTCTTCGGCGTCTACGTCTACCTGCGCTACCCGGCACTGATGACGCGCAACCGCGAGAACGCGACGCGCGATGCCATGCTCGAGGAGATCGCCGAGATCGACCAGAATGCCCTGGCGCTGGCCGACGGCATTGCCCCGGAGATCCACGCCGTGGTCCTGCGTTCGATCGAGAACACGCGACTCGGCGGCGGGGTGTGGACGCAACTGCGCGCGCGCGACGGGTCGGACATCGCGATCGCGCGCATCCGCGATGCGATCGCGCAGCGCAACACCCAGCTCGGCGCGAAGCCGGCGCCGCTCAAGGCGGGTCAGACGATCATCGCCATGGTCGATTTCCTCGCCGACCAGGCCGACGACAAGCAGACCGAAGCGTTGCGCCGACTGATCGACATGCTCTCGCGCAAGCGCAGCCTGGCCACGCGCGTGGCGCGCGACATCCAGTACCAGGCGATCATGGAAATCTGGCTGTACGTCCACGTGCCGTTGTCGATCACCCTGCTCGCCGCGCTGCTCACCCACATTCTCTCGGTCTTCTTCTACTGGTGAACATCCGGCCCGCCATGCGCCAACGACGGAGCAAGGACGCGTCGAACTGCGGCCGATGCGCGAGCGCGAGTGCGCACCTTGCCGCGGCAATGGCGTGCGATGGACGCAGGGCCCTCCCATGCGCTGGCTGATCCGCCGAGTCCTCAGGAAGGGCAAGAGCTCGGTTTCGTACGAGGAGGACATCCATTACGGCGAAGTGCTGACGATCGGCCGCGCCGCCGACCAGGCGATCTTCCTGCCGGACCTGCGTGCCGCGCTCAACCATGCACGCGTGACGTCGCTCGGCGGCGGCCAGTACCGCGTCGAGTCGTTGATCATCGCCGGCATCCGCGTCAACGGCGAGATCACCTACGCGACGACGGTCGGCTCCGGTGCCGTCGTCGAGGTCGGCTCGACGCGATTGACCCTGCTCGATGCGCGCCAGGACTACGACGCCTCGGTCGAGGTCGCGGCGATCGACAAGTCCGAACAGGCCGCGATCGTTGCCAGCCGCAGCAAGCCGACCACGCTCGCCGAGACCTGGATCGGCAAGCGCTGGCCATCCTGGGCCGGCTTCCTCGTCGTGCTGGGCCTGTTCCTGCTGCTGCCGCTGCTCGCCCATTTCATGCCACCCCTGCGCTCGATCCTCGCCCACTCCCCGTTGCCCGGCCGCGGCGCGTGGCTATCGGGTGAACTCGATGCCGCCCACCGTCATTTCGGCGACGACTGCACGAGTTGCCACAGGAATGCGTTCCTCATGGTGCGCGATACCGAATGCACGAGCTGCCACGTGCGCACGCCCGCGCACGCCGACGCGACCCGCTTCAACATCCCCGAGCTCGGCGATGCGCGCTGCGCGACCTGCCACAAGGACCACAACGGCGAGCGCGGCATGGTCAGCACGAACCAGGACCTGTGCGCAGGCTGCCACGTCGACCTCAGGGCACGAACGAAAGGTGCCAGCACGATCGCGGACATCGGCGACTTCGGCACGGCCCATCCCGAGTTCCACGTCAACCTGCCGGGCTGGAGCGCGAATGGCGCATTCATGCCGAAATCGATGCCGTGGACGGCGAGCCTGAAGGAGAACTCGGGCCTCAAGTTCGACCACGCCGTGCATCTCGCCAAGGACGGCCTCAACACGCCGGACGGGCGCAGGACGCTCACGTGCGCGAGCTGCCACGAGGCCGAACCGGGCGGCGCCGCGATGAAGCCGATCGCGTTCGAGGCGATGTGCCATTCCTGCCACCAGCTCGGTTTCGACACGCTCGCTCCGGAGCGCGAGGTGCCGCATGCGGACGTCGCCGCCGTGGTCTACACGCTCGACGAGTTCTACGCACGCCGCGCGCTCGAGGGCGGTTACGCCGATGCGCGCGCGCCGACGATCGTGCAGGAGCGCCGGCGCCCCGGCTCGCCGCCGTTGTCGCGGCAGGAGACCGTCGAGGCGCTCGCCTGGGCGCGCGACCGTTCACGCGAAGCCGCGCGCACGCTGTTCACCGGCAAGGCCTGCGTGACCTGCCACTCGGTCGCCCCGCCGGGACCGTCCAGCCCGGACTGGCGCATCGCCCCGGTGCGCGTGTCGGGAGTCTGGTACTTGGAAGCGAAGTTCAGCCACCGCCGGCACGAAACGATGGCCTGCGTCGACTGCCATGCCGGCGCCACGACCTCGAAGGGATCGAACGACCTGCTCATCCCCGGCATCGACAACTGCCGCCAGTGCCATGCCGGCGCCGACGCGAGCGGCAAGATCGCCAGTACCTGCATCGCCTGCCACGACTACCACCGGTCGCCGACACTGACCCTCGACGCACCGCGCAGCCCCTGAGCACGGCGCGCAGCCGGCCACAGGCGTGCGATAGGCGCCTGTGCGCGTCTGGGCTATGATCGCGGCGGGGTGCCGCAGGCCAGCTTTGCGCTAGCTACGGGAGGATGGATGGGGATCGTCAGACTCGGCTCGCTGCTGATCGGCGTGTCGTTGCTGGTTGCCTGTGGCGGCGGCAGCAACACCGGGAGCGACACCGGCACGTCGCCGGGACCGGGCACCGGCAACGGGGATTCCGGCTGCACCGGATCGTGCGCGACGGCCAGCTCGTTCCTCACCGAGGACGACATCCGGCGCATCATCGCGCAGGCTGTCAACGAGGCGCAGGCGCAGAACGCCCCGGCCACCATCACCGTCGTCGACCGCGTCGGCAACGTGCTCGGTGCCTACCGCATGGCCAACGCGCGCCGCACCCAGCGGGTCGACTCGGGTCGCGGCATCACCGGCGGTCTCGAAGGCCTGCAGATCCCGAGCGAGCTGACCGCGATCGCCAAGGCGATCACCTCGGTCTACTTCTCGTCCGAAGGCAATGCCTTCACCTCGCGCACGGCCGGCCAGGTCGCGCAGGAGCACTTCAACCCGGGCGACATCACGGCTCCGTCGGGCCCGCTGTTCGGCGTGCAGTTCTCGCAGTTGCCGTGTTCGGACATCTCGGCGCGCTTCAACGGCACCGGCCCGAGCGCGGGCCCGCACCGCTCGCCGATCGGCATCGCCGCCGACCCGGGCGGGGTTCCGCTTTACAAGAACGGCGTGCCGGTCGGCGCAATCGGCGTGTCCGCCGACGAGATCTACGGCGTCGACACGTTCGCCGGCGACATCGACCGCAACATCGACGAAACCATCGCGCTCGCCGGCACGTTCGGCTTCGCCGCCCCGCAGGACCGCCGCGCCGACCGCATCACGGCGGGTGGCCTGACCCTGCGCTTCACCGACGTCGAGTTCGGCCAGCTCGCGCGCGACCCGGCGACGGCCCCGACCTTCGCCTCGCTCGGCGCGGGCGCCGGCCAGGTGTTCGCGATACCGGCGTTCTTCAGCGGCACGATCGCACGCGGCCTCGCCTTCGGTCAGGTCGAATCGGGCATCCGCCCCGATCCGGTCAATTTCCCGGGTCTCGATGCGTTCGTCGTCGACGACGGCACCGGCACCAACCGCTTCCCGCCACGCGCCGGCACCGATGGCGCGGCGGCGCTCAGCGCGACGGAAGTGAAGACCCTGCTGACCGAATCGCTCAAGGTCGCCAACCGGACGCGCGCGCAGGTGCGCAAGCCGCTCGGCTCGCCGGCCGGCGAGACGATCGTGGTCGTCGACACCAACGGCGTCGTGCTCGGCATCCTGCGCTCGCGCGACGCGCTCGTAGACGCCGTCGACGTGACCACCCAGAAGGCGCGCACGGCGGCATTCTTCTCGGGCGGCTACGCCGCCGCCGACATCGCCTCGGTGACACCCGTGCGCTATCTCGCCGGCAGCCTCGACCTCGCCAACGGCCGCGTCGCCTTCACCTCGACCACATCGAGCGATCCGTCCGACGCCGTCGACGCGGTGCGCGCATTCCTGCCGTCGGCGACCGCGTTCGGCGACGGCGCGCTCGCCTGGTCCAACCGAGCGATCGGCAACATCTCGCGACCGTTCTATCCGGATGGCGTGCAGGGTCGCCCGCCCGGCCCGTTGAGCCTGCCGATCACCGACTGGAGCGTGTTCAAGACCGGACTCGAGCTGGACCTCGACTATTCGCAGGCGGCCCTGTTCCTCGCGTTCTACCTGCAGCAGATCGGCCTGACCGTCAGCCTCGACGGCACCGACCTGCCCGCGCTCGGCGAGGCACCCGACAACTGCACCGGCATCGACCGCCTGCCGAACGGCATCACCCTGTTCGGCGGCAGCTTCCCGATCTACCGCGGCAACACGCTGGTCGGTGCGATCGCCGCCTCGGGCGATGGCACCGACCAGAGCGATCTCGTCGCCTTCCTCGGCCTGCACAACGCCGGCACCGCCCTCGCCGGCGCAATCGGAAACGCCGCTCCGGCGCGGCGCGCCGACACCCTCGTCCCGCAAGGCGCGCGCCTTCTCTACGTGCAATGCCCGCAGTCACCGTTCATCGACTCCAACGAACAGTTCGTGTGCGAGGGCAAGTGACATGCGCATCGCAGCGTTCCGCACCGCCCTCGTCGCCAGCCTGCTCGCCGCAGGCTCGGCCGGAACCGCGCGCGCCGACCTGCCCGGTGTGCAGGCCGACTGGCTGATCCTGTTCGGCGTGCTGCCGGCGCCGACCTACGATCCCTACCAGTCGCAGATCCCGCGGCGGCGCCCGGGCCACCCTCCCGAACCGCTGCCGATGTTCGTCGAGCAGAATCCCGACGCGGTCAACCCGGCGCCGGTCGACCAGGCCGGCAGCTTCGTGCCGGTCCCGGATCGCTGGCGCATCATGGAATCGCTCGGCATCAACACGCCGTGGTACGACCCGTACCACCAGAACGTGCTGAAGGGCGACAAGCCGATGTTCGGCGAAGACTGGTTTTTCGCCATGACCGGCATTTCCGACACCCTGCTCGAACCGCGCGGCATCCCGACGCCGGTCGGCCCGCAATCCGGCACCGATCCCGGCTCGAACGACGTGCTCGGCGACACCGACCAGGTCATCTTCGCGCAGACCGCGATCACGAGCTTCCTGCTCTACAAGGGCGATACCGCGTTCAAGCCGCCCGACTACGAGTTCAAGCTTGCGCTCGCCTTCAACTACAACCGCGTGCGTACCGACGAGGTGCGCGCGCTGCAGCTCGACCCGACCTTCGGGCGCACGCGCGACGACGCTTTCGTCGGCGTGCAGGAACTGTTCGTCACCAAGGATTACCGCACGGCCTCGGCGCGCTACGACGTCGACGAGGTGCGCGTCGGCATCCAGCCGTTCTCGTCGGACTTCCGCGGCTTCCTGTTCCAGGACAACCAGCCCGGCGTGCGCTTCTTCGGCAACCGCGACAACAACCGCTGGCAGTACAACATCGCCTGGTTCCGTCGCCTCGAGAAGGACCTCAATTCGGGCCTCAACGACATCACCGAGTCGCCACGCGACGACGACATCTTCCTCGCCAGCCTGTACCGCCAGGATTTCCCGTTCGTCGGCTTCACCTCGCAGGCGATCGTCGCCTGGAACCGCAACCGCGAGGACGAAAGCTTCTACGACTCGAACGGCTTCATCCAGCGCCCGGCCGCGATCGGTCGCGAAGCGCCGCGCACCTACGACGTCGGCTACATCGGCTACAACGGCGACGGCCGCATTGGAAGGCTCAACCTGACCGTCGCCGCCTATGCGGCGATCGGCGACCAGTCGGCGGGCGTGTTCGTTCCCGAAAAGACCGATATCCGCGCCGGCTTCGCAGCGGCCGAGGCATCCATGGACTTCGATTGGATCCGCGTGCGCGGCTCGGCCGCCTGGGCGAGCGGGGACGACGACCCGTTCGACGACCGCTCGACCGGCTACGACGCGATCTTCGAGAACCCGATCTTCGCGGGCGCCGACACGAGCTACTGGATCCGCCAGAACATCCCGTTCATCGGCGGCGGTGGCGTCGCCCTGGCCGGTCGCAACGGCCTGCTCGCGAACCTGCACTCGTCGAAGGAACAGGGCCAGTCGAATTTCGACAATCCGGGCCTGCAGCTGCTCGGCATCGGCGCGGACTTCGACCTGACCCCGCAGTCGCGTGTCTCCGCCAACGTCAACCAGCTGTGGTTCGACCGCTCCGAGGTGCTCGAGGTCGCGCGCAACCAGGCCGACATCGGCCGCAGCATCGGCACCGATGTCTCGGTCGCGTGGATCTGGCGGCCGTACTTCACCCAGAACATCATCCTGCGCCTGTCGGCGGCGACCCTGCTGCCGGGCGAAGGGCTCAAGGACCTCTACGGTGACGACACCCGCTACTACACGGTGCTCGGCAACCTGATCTTCACGTACTGAGGCGCCCCATGCTGCGATCCCTAGCTGCCGCCAGCATCGCATCGATCGCCCTCGCCGCGACGCCGCTGCTCGCCAGCAGCGGCAAGCCCGAGAAGGTCGATCGCGAGTACGTGACCGCCGCCAACGCGCCGGCTTTCCAGACCTGGGAGCAGGCCGACGCGAAATCCGCCGGTTGCATCGACTGCCACACCGCCTCCGACCGCAAGACGATGCACGCCAATCCGGCCGTCGTGCTCGGCTGCACGGATTGCCACGGCGGCGACGCGACCGTGCGCGGCCCGGGCGGCACGCACGAGGGCGTCGAGTATCGCGCGGCGCTCGAGCGCGCCCACGTCCTGCCGCGCTACCCCTCGCGCTGGGAATCGAGCGCGAACCCCGAACGCAGCTATGCCTGGCTCATGCAGGAATCGCCCGAGTTCGTGCGTTTCATCAACCCCGGTGACCTGCGCATCGCGCGCGAGGCCTGCGGCGCCTGCCACCTGCCGATCATTCAGGCCAACGAGAAGAGCCTGATGGCGAACGCGGCGATGTTCTGGGGCGCCGCGTCGTACAACAACGGCATCCTGCCGTTCAAGCACTCGATCCTCGGCGAAGCCTACGATCGCGACGGCAAGCCGGCCGCCGTCGAGAACGGCGTGCCGAACGACGCCGCGATGGACAGGCGCGGCATCCTGCCGAAGATCAGCCCGATGCCCTCGTGGGAAACCGTGCCGCCCGGCGACGTGTTCCGCGTGTTCGAACGCGGCGGTCGCAACATCAACAACGTGTTCGCCGAAATCGGCCTGCCGAACGAGTTCGGCCAGATCCAGCGCCTCGAGGAACCGGGCCGACCTGACCTCAAGCAGTCGTTCCGCGGGCCCGGCACGGGCCTGCGCGTGTCGATACCGGTACTCAACATCCACAAGACACGACTCAACGACCCGTTCATCTGGATGCTCGGCACCAATGACAATCCGGGCGATTTCCGCTCGTCGGGCTGCAGTTCGTGCCATGTCGTCTACGCCAATGACCGCGATCCGCGCCATTCGGCGATCTACGCCAAGTTCGGCAACATGGGCACGAGCCAGCAGGCCGACCCGACCATTCCGAAGGACGTGCCGGGCCATCCGCTCAAGCACGAGTTCACGCGCCAGATCCCGACCAGCCAGTGCATGATCTGCCACATGCACCAGCCGAACATGTTCATCAACACGATGCTCGGCTACACGATGTGGGACTACGAGTCCGACGCGCCGTTCCTGTGGCCGGAGAAGCAGCAGTATCCCGACGCGGAGAAGATGCGCGAGATCCTCGACCGCAATCCCGAGGAAGCGGCGATTCGCGGCAAGTGGGGCGATCCGGCGTTCTCGCGCGACGTGTCGCTGCTCAATCCGCAACTGAAGGACACCCAGTTCGCCGACTACCACGGCCACGGCTGGAACTTCCGTGCGATCTACAAGCGCGACCGCAAGGGCAACCTGCTCGACGCGGCCGGCGCGAAGATCGCCGACGACGATCCCGAGAAGTGGAAGAAGGGCGTGCACCTGTCGTCGATCCACGTCGACGTCGGCATGCAATGCGTCGACTGTCATTTCGCGCAGGACAACCACGGCAACGGCTATCTCAAGGCCGAGGTCATGGGCGCGGTCGAGATCCAGTGCCAGGACTGCCACGGCACCGCCGACGCGGCGCCGACGCTCAAGACCTCGGGCCCGGCCGCCTCGAAGTTCGGCACGAACCTGCTGCTGATCCGCAACCCGGACGGCAAGAAGCGCTTCGAGTGGGTCGGCGACCGGCTGATCCAGCGTTCGGCCGTCACGCCCGGGCTCGAGTGGACGATGAGCCTGGTCAGGGACAGCGTCGATCCGCTGTCGGGCAACTACAACGAGAGGGCGACGCGCGCGCACACGATGGCGCGCGGCACGGATGAACTGCGCTGGGGCAAGGACGTGCCTCTCGGCGAGCGCGCGCACGGCGAGGACAAGATGCTGTGCTACTCCTGCCACACCTCGTGGACGACGAGTTGCGGCGGCTGCCATCTGCCGATCCAGGCGAACTGGAAGACCGAACGCCACAAGTACGAGGGCGGTTTCACACGCAATTTCGCCACCTACAACCCGCAGGTCGCGCGCGACGAGATGTTCTTCCTCGGCAAGCACGGCGGCATCAAGGACGGCAAGATCGCGCCGGTGCGCTCGTCGTCCGCGCTCGTGCTGTCCTCGACCAACCTCAACCGCGAGCGCATCTACGTGCAGCAGCCGCCGATCGCCGCGTCGGGCTACAGCTCGCAGGCATTCGCGCCGCACTACCCGCACACCGAGCGCAAGACCGAAACCAAGGACTGCGAGGACTGCCACCTCTCGAAGGCCAACGACAACAACGCGATCATGGCCCAGCTGCTGCTGCTCGGCACGAAGTTCATCGACTTCGTCGGCTTCCACGCCTGGGTCGGCGGCGACGGCGAGATCAATGCGGTCCAGGTCACCGAATGGGACGAGCCGCAGGCCGTCATCGGCAGCTACCTGCAGAAGTATGCCTACCCGGACTGGTTCGCCGAACACGCCGCGCGCGGCCAGCGCCTGCCGACCGCGGCGAGCCATTCGGCCGGCACCGCCGAATGCCTGCAGCTGCGTGGCGAATACCTGTTCGTCGCCGAAGGCAGCAGGGGCATGCGCGTCTACGACGTCGCCAGCATCGGCAACAAGGGGTTCTCGCAGAAGATCGTCAGCGCCCCGTTCTCGGCGCTGGGCCAGGACACGACGATCGCCTCGCGGAACGCGACCTGCGTCGCGCTCGCGACGACCCAGCCGGTGGCACCGAAGCGCAACGAGGGCGAGCTCATGCGCGGCCCGAACGCCGAACAGCCGATGCATCCGGTCTACAAGTACGCCTTCATCACCGATGCCGAGGAAGGCCTGATCGCGACCGACATCGAGACGCTGGCCGACGGCGAGGCGCGCAACAACCATTTCGAGCGCGCGCTGACCTGGAACGCCGACGGCGTGCTGAACGGCGCGCGCCACCTGACGATCGCCGGCACGACCTTCTACGTGGCCACCGACGCCGGCATCGTCGTGCTCGATCTCGACGATCCGCTCAAGCCGCGCTACGTCAGGACCATTCCGATCGCCGGCGCGCGGGCCAGCCAGGTGCAGTTCCGCTACCTGTTCGTCACCGCCACCGACGGCCTGCATGTCGTCGACGTGACGAAACCCGAGCAGGCGGTCGAGGTGGCCGGAGCGAAGCTCGCGCTGCGCGACGCGCACAAACTGCACGTCGCGCGCACCTGGGCCTTCGTCGCCAACGGCGCCGACGGTCTCGCGATCGTCGACGTGACCAATCCCGAACAGCCGAAGCTGTACCAGATGTACAACGCCGGCGGAAAGCTCGACGACGCGCGCGATGTCATCGTCGGCACGACCAATGCCTCGCTGTTCGCCTACGTCGCCGACGGCCGCAACGGCCTCAAGGTCATCCAGTTGACGTCGCCCGAGTCGCAGCCGAAGTTCTACGGCTTCGCGCCCGATCCGAAGCCGCAGCTGATCGCGTGGTATCCGACCGACAAGCCCGCCCTGTCGCTCTCGCGCGGCCTCGAACGTGATCGCGCGGTCGACGAAAGCGGCCATCAGGTCGCCGTGTTCGGACGCATCGGCTCGCGGCCGTTCACGCTCGAGGAAATGCGTCGGCTGTTCCTCAAGGCGGATGGCACGCCGTGGTACGTCAGCAACCGCCTCGACGACCACGGCACGGCGCTCGCGCCGGCGCAAGGCGCCCGACCGGCCGCGCAGGCGGCACCGATCGCGCCGCTGCCGTGAGGGTCGTCGTGCCCGATCGGCCGCGGCGCATCGCGAAGCAATCGTGACGTCGTCGCGAGCCGCTGCGATCGAGCGCCTGCATGCGGCGTTCGCCCGACGCGACGGCGCGGCCATGGCCGCGTGCTACTGTCCCGACGCGACCTTCGCGGACCCGGTTTTCGACCTGCGCGGCGCCGAGGTCGGCGCGATGTGGCGCATGCTGTGCGCGCGCGCCGGCGACCTGCGCGTCGAGGCGAGCGGCCTTGTCGTCGACGGCGACGAAGGTCGTGCCGACTGGCAGGCGTGGTACACGTTCTCGGCGACCGGCCGCCGCGTGCACAACATCGTGCACTCGCGCTTCCGCCTCGTCGACGGCCTGATCGCCGCGCAGACCGATGCGTTCGACTTCTGGCGATGGTCGCGACAGGCGCTCGGGCCGCTCGGCGTCGCGCTCGGCTGGACACCGTTCCTGCGACGCAAGGTTCGGCACGATGCGCGGCTCGCCCTGGACCGCTTCCTCGCATCTGAACGGAAGCCGGCCTGAGTTCACGCGACGCGCGTGGACGCGCGTCGGGCCCGGCTACACTGCGCCGCATGTCCGCCCAGCCTTCCGCCCTGCCCCGTGCCGCCACGTCGAGCGCGTCGATGCGCCTGCTCGCCGCTCAGGCATTCAGTCGAGCCGCCGGTGCGCCGTTGATCGCCGGCAACAGGGTCGACCTGCTGATCGATGCGCGCGCCAACTACGACGCCTGGCTGGCGTCGATCCGCACGGCGCGCGATTCGATCCTGTTCGAGAACTACATCTTCCGCGACGACGATACCGCGCGCGAGTTCCTCGATGCGCTCGTCGAGCGCGCACGCGCCGGCGTGCGCGTACGCGTCGTGCGCGACTGGCTGGGCTGCCTCGGCCAGTCGCGCAAGCGCTTCTGGGCGCCGCTCGCGGCCGCCGGCGGCGAAATCCGCACGTTCAATCCGCCGCGCCTGGGCAGCCCTTTCGGCTGGCTGTCGCGCGACCATCGCAAGCTCCTCGTCGTCGATGCGAACGCCGGCTTTCTCTCCGGCATCTGTGTCAGCGCGAAATGGCTGGGCGATCCGTCCCGCGAGATCGCGCCGTGGCGAGACACCGGGGTCGCCCTGCGCGGGCCTGCGGTGGCCGAGTTGGTCAACGCTTTCGCCGACACCTGGGCGCGGCTCGGCGCGCCGCTCGACGATGCCGCCTCGTGCTACGGCGCGCCGTGCGAAGCGGCCGGAGACGTCGACGTGCGCGTGGTCGCGACCGTGCCGAATGCGGCCGGCCTGTACCGCCTCGACCAGATGATCGCCGCGATGGCCCAGCATCGCCTGTGGCTGACCGACGCCTACTTCGTCGGCGTCGCGCCGTACGTGCAGGCGCTGGCCGCGGCGGCCCGCGACGGCGTCGACGTGCGCCTGCTCGTGCCCGGCACGAGCGACATTCCCGCGGTCGGTTCGATGTCACGTGCCGGCTACCGGGCGCTGCTCGAAGCCGGCGTGCGCGTGTTCGAGTGGAACGGGTCGATGCTGCATGCGAA
>JAFLDX010000045.1 GCA_017302215.1 Lysobacterales bacterium | reverse complement strand
CTGAGAAGCCGTCGGCCGTCGCGCCATCGTTCGCCGCGCGCATGGAGCGTTTCGCGCGTGCCAATGCCGATGCCGGCCGGTCGCCGGTCCTGAATCCGAAGTCGAAGCCGGCCAAGCGCTGAGGAGCACGCCATGGGTCCCGTCCGCATCGAACCGGCCAAGCTCGTCGACGAAGCGATCCGCTTCCAGAAGAAGCTTGCTGCCGGCGCCGAGGTGCTGCGCAAGCTCGACGACGTCGAGTTCGGCTGCACGCCGAAGGAAGAGGTCTATCGCGAGGACAATCTCGTCGTGTACCGGTTCCGCGGCAACCGCGAACCGACGGCGCGCGTGCCGACGCTGATCGTGTACGCACTGGTCAATCGTCCTTACATGGTGGATCTGCAGGAGGACAAGTCGCTGGTGCGCAACCTGCTCGCCCAGGGCGAGGACGTCTACCTGATCGACTGGGGTTATCCGGACCGCGCCGACCGCTGGCTGACCCTCGATGACTACATCAACGGATACATCCGCCGCAGCGTCGATGCGGTCGCGCGCAAGGCCGGCGTCGAGCGCATCAACCTGCTCGGCATCTGCCAGGGCGGCGCGTTCTCGCTGTGCTTCAGCGCGATCTACCCGGGCAAGGTCGCGAACCTGATCACGATGGTCACGCCGGTCGACTTCCATACACCCGACAACATGCTGTCGAACTGGACGCGCAGGATGGATGCCGACCTGTTCGTCGACACGATCGGCAACGTGCCGGCCGACCTCATGAACTGGTGCTACCTGACCCTCAAGCCGATGCGCCTGCTGCAGCAGAAGTACATCGGCATGGTCGACATCCTCGACGACAAGGCCGAGCTCGAGAACTTCCTGCGCATGGAGAAATGGATCTTCGACTCGCCCGACCAGGCCGGCGAGGCGTTCCGCCAGTTCATGCGCGACTTCTACCAGGGCAACAAGCTGGTCAGGGGTGGTCTGCGCATCGGCGACAAGGCGGTCGACCTCAAGAACATCACGATGCCCGTGCTCAACATCTTCGCCGAGCAGGACCATCTGGTTCCGCCGGATGCCTCGCGAGCGCTGAAGGACGTGGTCGGCAGTCGCGACTACACCCAGATCGCGTTCAAGGGCGGGCACATCGGCATCTATGTGTCCGGTCGTGCCCAGCGCGAAGTGCCGCCCGCGATCCATGACTGGCTGAAGGCGCGCAGTTGAGGTCGGCGCACCGCGGAAAAACCCTCGAGGCCTGATGCGGCCTGACGTGCCTGCGGGGTGCGGTGCGGCGGTGCGGATAGAATGCGTGCTTCCCCGAGCTCGCCGACCCGCCATGAACGAAGTCCTCTTCAGTATTCACACCATCGGCGTGACGCCGTGGAAGCTCATCGGCTACCTTGGCGTACTGCTGTTCACGAGCCGCTGGTTCGTGCAGATGATCGCGACGAAACGACTCGGCCGCGTGCACATGCCACGTGCATTCTGGTGGCTGTCGGTGGCCGGCAGCCTGATGCTCGTCAGCTACTTCACGTTCGGCAAGAACGATTCGGTCGGCGTACTCTCGAACCTGTTCCCGGCGGTCGTCTCGATCTACAACCTCGTCATCGACTACCGGCACAGGCAGGCGGGCGAGCCGGCCTGACCGCGCATGCGCGCTCGGCGCATGCCAGAATCGCCGATGCCGGGCGGCCGCCCGGCCAGCCACCCCGGGGAGGGGATCATGGAAAACCGTGGCACTGCACCGGTCATGTCGCTCGGCGACTGGCTCATCACCTTGATCGTGGCGTCGATTCCGATCGTCGGCTTCATCATGCTGCTGGTATGGGCATTCTCGAGCTCGACCAACCCGAACAAGGCGAACTTCTGCAAGGCCTACCTGATCATCATGGTCATCGCGATCGCCCTGTTCTTCCTGCTCGGCGGCGCCGCCTTCATGACCGCCATGAGCGGGGTCGGCAGCAGCGGCATCTGAGCGACAGCCCGCGGCGCGACCGGGTCGCGCCGCGGGCTCATTCCGGGTCGTAGTCGAGGTTCGGCGCGAGCCAGCGCTCGGCTTCCGCGAGCGACCAGCCCTTGCGCTTCGCGTAGTCCGCCACCTGCTCCCGCGTGACGCGGCCGAGCACGAAGTACTGGCTGCGCGGATGCGAGAAGTACCATCCCGAGACCGCCGCGGTCGGCAGCATGGCGAAGCTCTCGGTGATCGAGATGCCGGCGTTCGCGGTCGCATCGAGCAGGCGGAACAGGGTGCCCTTCTCGGTGTGGTCGGGGCAGGCCGGATAGCCGGGTGCCGGGCGGATGCCGAGGTATTTCTCGTCGATCAGCGCCTCGTTGTCGAGCGCCTCGTCGGGTGCGTATCCCCAGTACTCGCGACGCACGCGCCGGTGCAGGTACTCGGCGAAGGCTTCCGCGAGACGGTCGGCGAGCGCCTTGAGCATGATCGAGGAATAGTCGTCGTGCTCGCGTTCGAAGCGCGCGACGTGCGCGTCGATGCCGATGCCGGCGGTCACCGCGAACGCGCCGATCCAGTCCTCGCGGCCGCTCGCGGCGGGGGCGATGAAGTCGGCGAGGCAGAAATCGGGGCGCTCGATCGGCTTGTCGACCTGCTGGCGCAGGAAATGCAGCGTCGCCAGCGGCGCGGCGCCATTCGCCGCTGGATCGCGCACCTCGACATCGTCGCCGACCGCCGCCGCGCGCCACAGGCCGAACACGCCGCTCGCACGCAACCATCTTTCCGCAACGATGCGCTCGAGCATCGCGCGCGCATCACGGTAGAGTTCGCTCGCTTGCACGCCTACGATGGCGTCGTCGAGGATCGCCGGGAATCGCCCGGCCAGTTCCCAGGCGTTGAAGAACGGGGTCCAGTCGATGAACGGCACGAGTTCGGACAGCGCAACGTCGTCGAGAACGCAGAGGCCCGGTCGGCGCGGCACCGGTGGAATGTAGTCGGTCCAGCCACCGTCGAAGCGCTGCGCGCGCGCCTTGTCGAGGCTCACGAGCTTCTTCGCGCCACTGCGATCCCTGTGGCGTTCGCGGATTTCGGCGTACTCGGCGCGGATCTTCGCCATGAAGGCCTCGACCAGATCCTTCGAGATCAGCGACTGGGCGACGCCGACCGCACGCGAGGCATCCTTGACCCAGACCGTCGGCGCCTTGTAGTGCGGCTCGATGCGCAAGGCCGTGTGCGCGCGTGACGTCGTTGCTCCGCCGATCAGCAACGGAACGTGGAAATCCTGGCGCTGCATCTCGCGCGCGACGTGGCTCATCTCGTCAAGTGATGGGGTGATCAGGCCGGACAGGCCGATCATGTCGGCCTTCTCCTCGCGCGCGACGTCGAGGATCTTCTGCGCGGGCACCATCACGCCGAGGTCGACCACGTCGAAGTTGTTGCAACGGAGCACCACTCCGACGATGTTCTTGCCGATGTCGTGGACGTCGCCCTTCACCGTCGCCATGACGATCTTGCCGTTCGACTTGCCGGCATCGCCGGTGCGCGCCTTCTCGGCCTCGATGTACGGCAGCAGCCAGGCCACCGCCTTCTTCATGACGCGGGCGGATTTCACGACCTGCGGGAGGAACATCTTGCCCGCCCCGAACAGGTCGCCGACGACATTCATGCCGTCCATCAGCGGACCTTCGATGACGTCGAGCGGGCGCACTGCTTCGAGACGCGCCTCCTCGGTGTCGTCGTCGACGAAGGCATCGATGCCGTGCACGAGGGCGTGCGCGAGGCGCTTCGACACGGGCAGGGCGCGCCAGGCCTCGTCGCGCGTGTCGGGCGCACTTTCCCTGCCGGCGCGGTAGCGGTCGGCGATCGCGAGCAGGCGCTCGGTGGCGTCGGGACGGCGGTTGAGGACGATGTCCTCGACGTGCTCGCGCAGTTCGGCGTCGAGGTCGTCGACGATCGGCAAGGCACCGGCATTGACGATGCCGAAGTCCATGCCGGCAGCGATCGCGTGGAGCAGGAACACCGAATGGATCGCAGCGCGGACCGGTTCGTTGCCGCGGAACGCGAACGAGACGTTCGAGACGCCACCCGACACGTGGCAATGCGGCAGGGTCGCCTTGATGATGCGCGTCGCCTCGATGAAGTCGACCGCGTAGTTGTCGTGTTCCTCGATGCCGGTGGCGATGGCGAAGATGTTCGGGTCGAAGATGATGTCTTCGGGGGGGAAGCCGACTTCGTCGACGAGGATCCGGTACGCCCGCGCGCAGATCTCGACCTTGCGTGCGCAGGTGTCGGCCTGGCCCTGCTCGTCGAACGCCATGACGACCGCGGCGGCGCCGTAGCGCAGCACCTTGCGAGCGTGTTCCACGAACGCCGCCTCGCCCTCCTTGAGCGAGATCGAATTGACCACGCCCTTGCCCTGCAGGCACTTGAGGCCGGCCTCGATGACGCTCCATTTCGACGAGTCGACCATCACCGGGATGCGCGCGATGTCGGGCTCGGAAGCGATCAGGTTGAGGAACCTCGCCATCGCCTTCTCGGAGTCGATCAGGCCTTCGTCCATGTTGACGTCGAGGATCTGCGCGCCGTTCTCGACCTGCTGGCGGGCGACCTCGATCGCATCCTCGTAGCGTTCCTCCTTGATCATCTTGCGGAACTGCGCGCTGCCGGTGACGTTGGTGCGCTCGCCGACGTTGATGAAGTTCAGTTCGGGCGTGACGACGAGCGGCTCGAGGCCGGACAGGCGCATGCGACGGGGCGGGGTGCTCATGCGGCGCGTTCGAACGCCGAAGCGGGCAGCGCGCGAGGGCGGCATCCGCTGACCGCGGCGGCGATCGCGGCGATGTGCGCCGGCGTGGTGCCGCAGCAGCCGCCGACGAGGTTGAGCAGGCCGGCCTCGGCGAACTCGGCGAGCGTCGCGGCCATCTCCCCGGGAGTTTCGTCGTAGCCGCCGAACGCGTTCGGCAGGCCGGCATTCGGGTGGGCACTGACCGCGCAGGCGGCGACGCGGGCCAGCGTCTCGACGTGCTCGCGCAGATCCTTCGCGCCGAGCGCGCAGTTGAGGCCGACCGAGAGCGGACGCGCGTGCGCGAGCGAGGCGTGGAATGCCTCGGCGGTCTGGCCGGACAGCGTGCGCCCGGAGCGGTCGGTGATCGTGCCGGAGATCATGATCGGCAGCCGCTGGCCGCGCGCGTCGAACACCTCCTCGATTGCGAACAGCGCAGCCTTGGCATTGAGCGTGTCGAAGATCGTCTCGACCATGAGCGTGTCGGCGCCACCGTCGATCAGGCCTTCGGTCGCTTCGCGATAGGTCGCGCGCAGCGCGTCGAAACTCGTGTTGCGGAAGCCCGGGTCGTTGACGTCCGGGCTGATCGAGGCGGTGCGACTGGTCGGGCCGAGTACGCCGATCGCGAAGCGAGGCTGGTGCGGCGTCTTGGCTTCGGCCGCGTCGCAACAGGCCCGCGCGAGGCGCGCACCCTCGCGGTTGAGTTCGTAGACGAGATGCTCGAGGTGGTAGTCGGCCTGGCTGATCGAAGTCGCGTTGAACGTATTCGTCTCGATCAGGTCGGCGCCTGCCTCGAGATAGGCCGTGTGCACGGCAGCGATGATGTCGGGGCGCGTCAGCAGCAGCAGGTCATTGTTGCCCTTGAGGTCGTGGGCGCAGCCTTGCCCGTGCGCGTGGGCGTGGGTGGCGTCGCAGCCATCGGCGAAGCGGCTGCCGCGGTAGTCGGCTTCGCCGAGTTCCCAGCCCTGGATCATCGTGCCCATCGCCCCGTCGATGACAAGGATGCGTCGGGCCAGCGCGTCCTCGAGGGTCGCGACGCGCGCTGGATCGCGCCAGGGCAGGCGGTGAACGCTCATGGCTTCGTGGCCAGCAGGCAGACCACTTCGAAGTGCGGTGCCTTGCCTTCGCGCGTGATGCGTTCGCACGAGGCGACCGCGAGTCCCGCCGCCCTCGCGAACTCGCCGAGTTCCTCGGGACGGAAACCGAGGTTGCGATGGTCGAACGGCTCGACCGTGGTTCGGTGTGCGTGGCGCGCGAGCGTCGCGGCGAGCAGGCGGCCCCCTGGGCGCAGCAGGCGCGCCGCCTCGGCGATCACTGCGGCGGGCTGGTCGCTGTAGGTCAGCGCGTGCATCAGGAGGACGAGGTCGAAGCGGCGCTTGCCGAGGTCGAGCGCGTGCATGTCGCCTTCGACGACTTCGACATTGGCGAAGCCCTCGAGGCGAGCGCGTGCGGCGGTCACGACGCGTGCGCTCGCGTCGACGCAGACGATCGAGCGGGCGCGCGCGGCGAGGAGTTCGGCGAGCACGCCGTCGCCCGAGGCGATGTCGAGCACGTCGCCGGGCTCGACCAGTCGGGTCAGCGAGCGCGCCAGGGTTTCCCATGTCCGTCCCGGCGAATAGTGCCGCTCCATGTCGCCTGCAACGGTATCCGCCCAACCCTCGGCACGCGCGCGCTTGGCCAGGATGGCCGGCAGGCGCCGCTCGTCGTCGCGAAGCAGGGCATCGTCGACGCCGGCCTTCAACGCCGCGAGCAGGCCGGCCTGGGCACCATCGAGTTCGCCGTTGAACCGGTAGTATGAAGAGACGCCGGCGCGACGGTCGCGTACGAGGTCGGCCTCCTTGAGCTTGGCCAGGTGCGTCGATACGCGTGGCTGGGCAAGGCGCAGTACGGCGGAAAGTTCGGCCACGGTCAGCTCCTCGCGCTCGAGCAGGGCCAGCAGGCGCACCCGCGTCGGATCGGAGAGCAGGCGGAGCAGGGCCGAAGTGGCGGCGAGATCCAAGACTTATCCTTTCATCTTGATCAAAAGATGCCTGTCCAGCGTAATCGCGGCGGCGCGAAGCGTCAACGGGCGTGCGTGTCGCGCGAGTCGAGCCACCGGCGCGCCGTGGCCGGCATGGGTGGCGTGGACATTCGCGCTCGGCGTCGTGCCACCGGCATTCGCGGTCGATCTCGCCGCGTTGCGCGTCATGCACACCGACGGCGACCCGGAGTACGCCTATCGAGCGATCGAGACGCCGGGCCGGCGCAACGGCGAGCGCATCCCGCTGATCGTGTTCCTGCACGGATCCGGTCAGAACGGCGCCGACAACGCCTCGCAACTCGGCGGCTACGGCAACGGCTCGCTCGAACTCGTCGATGCGGCCCTCGTCGCGGGCATCCCGCTCGTTTACGCCGCGCCGCAGGTCGATGCCGACTACTGGCCGCCGGCGCAGGTGCTGGCGGTCGTGCGCGACGCACTGGCACGCTTCCCGATCGATCCGCGTCGTGTCCTCGTCACCGGCATCTCGGACGGCGGTACCGGAACGTGGAGCACCCTGAAGGCGTACCCGAGCTGCTTCGCGGCCGGCGTGCCGATGTCGGGAATGACCGAGCTGGCCGGCCTGGCCTCGATCCGCGACGTGCCGCAATGGATCTTCCACGGCGCCAGGGACAACGACACCGACATCGAGACCGGTTACGGCGGCGCGATGCTCGGCTCGCGCGCGATCGTGCGTGCCCTGCGCGCGATGGGAGCGGTTCCGCGCTACACCGAGTATGCCGAGGGCTGGCATCCGATCTGGCACCAGGCCTATGGGGAGGACGCATTGCTGCCCTGGATGCTGCGCCAGCGTCGCCGCGGACCGTTGTGCGCGGAACTGCGTGACGGACCGGCCGGCGCATCGCGCGGACGGCGCGGAGCCGGACCGGCGGCACGGCGCTAGAATGCAGGGCTGCCCGCGCGTGCGGGCTCCGCTTCAACCGGGAGGATCCATGGATTTCAACATCACCGACGACCAGCAGGCGATCCAGTCGATCGCGCGCGACTTCGCGCAGAAGCGCATCGCGCCGATGGCCGCCGAACTCGATCGCAGCGGCGAGTTCCCGCTCGAGAACATCCGCGAGATGGGCCGGCTCGGCCTGATGGGGATCGAGGTGCCGGTCGAGTACGGCGGCGCCGGCATGGATCCGGTCGCGTATGCGCTGGCGATGATCGAGATCGGCGCGGCCGACACGGCGCATTCGACGATCATGTCGGTCAACAATTCGCTGTATTGCAACGGCATCCTGACCTACGGAAGCGAAGCGCAGAAGCAGAAGTACGTGCGCGCGATCGCGTCGGGCGAACACATCGGTGCCTATGCGCTGACCGAGCCGCAGTCGGGTTCCGACGCCTCGGCCATGCACACGCGCGCGACCCGCAACGGCGAGGGCGACTGGGTCATCAACGGCAAGAAGAGCTGGATCACCTCGGGGCCTGTCGCGCGCTACATCGTGCTGTTCGCGATCACCACGCCTGGCGTCGGCGCCAAGGGTATTTCCGCCTTCATCATCGACACCGCGCGCGAAGGTTTCCACGCCGGCAAGACCGAGCCGAAACTCGGCATCCGCGCCTCGGCGACCTGCGAGATCGAGTTCAGGGACTATGTCTGCCCCGCAGCCGACCTGCTCGGCCAAGAAGGCAAGGGTTTCGCGATCGCCATGGGCGTCCTCGATGCAGGCCGCATCGGCATCGCCTCGCAGGCGGTCGGGCTGTCGCGCGCCGCCTACGAAGCCAGTCTCGAATACGCGCGCGAGCGCAAGGCATTCGGCCAGGCGATCGGGTCTTTCCAGATGATCCAGGCCAAGATCGCCGACATGAAGTGCCGACTCGACGCGGCGACGCTGCTGACCTTGCGCGCGGCGTTCGCGAAGGGCGAGGCATCGCGAACGGGTGGACGTTTCAGCACCGAGGCATCGGTCGCCAAGCTGTTCGCCTCGGAGGCGGCGATGTTCATTACCCACCAGGCTGTGCAGATCCACGGCGGCATGGGCTACTCGAAGGAAATGCCGCTCGAACGCTATTTCCGCGATGCCAAGATCACCGAAATCTACGAGGGCACGAGCGAGATCCAGCGCCTGGTGATCGCGCGCAACGAAACCGGCGTGCGCTAAGCGCTCGAGGCAGGGCTCATGCGGCGAGTCGCGCCTGGTCGCGGCCGCCGTGCTTGGCTGCGTAGAGTGCGCGGTCGGCCGAGTGAAGCAGTTCGTCGGGGGCGTTGCCATCGCGCGGCGCGGTCGCGATGCCGATCGAAACAGTGACGGGTCCGAGCGTCTGGCGCCGATGCTGCACATCGAGCGTGCGCACCGCCGCGCAGATCTGCTCGGCACGTTCCACCGCCTGCTCGGCATCGGTCTCGTGCAGCAGGATGGTGAACTCCTCGCCGCCGTAGCGGCAGGCGACGTCTTCGCTGCGCACGCTGCGCGCGAGCAGTGCCCCGAACTGCGCGAGCAGCGCGTCGCCGGCGTCGTGTCCGTGCGTGTCGTTGAAGCGCTTGAAGTGGTCGATGTCCAGCATCAGCACGCTGAGTGGCTGCTTGCCGCGCGCGGAGCGTTGCAGCTCGCGATCGAGCGATGCCTCGAGATAGCGCCGGTTGAAGAGGCCGGTCAGCGGATCGCGCAGCGACTGCGTGCGCAGGGTCTCCTGCAGCCTGAGGTTGGCCAGGGCCATCGACACCTGCTCGGCGGTGGCGACGGCCACCGCGCGTTCCGCAGCGTCGGCCGGTTCGTCCGCCACCAGGGTCATGATGCCGAGCATCGAGCCCTGGGCGAGCAGCGGAATGCAGAGGTGGGCGCGCGAATCCGCGCCGGCGGTGGCCGGCAGATGGCGGCAGCGGAACGGCGGCACGACACCGGCGGGCGGGTAGGCCTGGCCGCGGCGCAGGGCCCAGCAATCGTCCGGCGCGAACAGGCCCTCGCCGGCGGTACCGGCCTCGCCCCACGCGGCTACGGTTTCGACCAGGTTCTGCGACGAGTTGATCAGGCTGATCGATCCCGACATGCGCGGCAGCAGCTGCGGAAGCGCGACCGCTAGGCCCGTGGTCGCCTCGGCGGGGCTTCGGCAACCCTGCAGCATCTCGCCCAGCTCGCCGAGCTGGCGCAGGGTGCGGCCAAGCCGCTGCGATTCGTCGAGGCTGTGCGTCAGCTCCTCGTTCGTCGAGCGCACCCGGCCCTCGCTGCGCAAGCGGCGAGCCTGCTCGCGCAACACGAAGACCAGCGCGGCACCGAGGATGATGATGCAGGAGATGACGGCGCCGATGGTCAGCAGGCGGGTCAGCATGGCCTTGTCGTCGGTGCGCGCGCGGCGTTCGGCGAGCAGCTGGTCCTCGATCGCGAGCATGCGTCGCGCGGCGGCCTCGATCGCGGCATCCTCGTCGCGCGAGCGCTGCACCGGCGCCGACGTGCGCATGGCCGCGATGCCTTCGCGCTCGAACAGGTCGAGGATCTCGCGCATGCCCGCGAGGCGGCGGTCCAGCAACCCCGACAGCGCCTGCACGTTGGCGGCCTGTTGCGGGTTGTTGGCGACGAGCCCGGCGAGGCGCGCCTGGTGATCGCCGATGCGTGGCAGGGCGCCATGATGGTCGGCAAGGCGCTCGGCACTGCCCGAGATCACGAAGGCGCGTTGGCTCGCCTCGGCATCGCGCAGCGAGGCGATCGTCGCGACGATCTCCTGCTCGACTTCCATCGTGTGAGCGACCCAGTCGCTCGCCTCGACGAATTCACCGACCGCGCGATAGACCTGCACGGCGACCGTGACGAGCAGGATGGCGAGGGCCAGGAACAGGGCGACGATGCGGAGTCCGAAGCGTGTGCTCAGCAGCGGGGTGCTGCCGGTGGCAGGATGACTGGGGTTCATGACGCACGCAGACGATCAGAGGGTACCCGCTGTACGCAACAGTCATGCCAGCGGTCCGCGCGAAAGTCGATCCGGTTTCGGCATCGCGAGTGCGCGTTGGCGGCGCTGCGGCGCGCTGGCAATATGCTTATATTTCAATATGTTGTGCGATTATCTTGCGATAACAGATTGGCTGCGCGCGCATTCCCTGGTCACCTGCGAAGGCAGCGCGGCGCCGCGCTCGTACCGCGCGCGTCACAAGTTGCCTGCGTCCGAACCACGCTGAATGCGCGCGCGGTCAGCGCAGATAGGCGCCGGCCAGGGTATTGAGATGCAGGCGCTCGGCATCGCGCAGGAACGGCGCGACAAGCATCATGACCTGATGGATGCCACGCCCGAGATCGACCGCAGCGCCGTCCTGGCGCGGGTGGCGCACGGCATCGTAGTTGAGCCAGAACGCCGCGACGAGGGCGATGTTGTCTGCGGTCGCGCGGATCTCGTCCGCGCTCGCACGCAGGATGCCGGCAGCGGCGAGACCACGCATCACCGCGACGGCATTGTCCGAGGCTCGCCGCAGGATGCGCGCGTAGTGCAGGCGCAGTTTGCGGTTGCGCGAGAGGATGTCGACCAGGTCGCGGTGGACGAATCGGTAGTCCCACATGCATTCGAAGACGAGATGCAGCTGCAGCCAGATGTCCTCGAGGTTCGGCAGTCGTCCATCGGGAACGACGAGCGCGTCGTCGATGCGCTGTTCGTAGCGCGCGAACAGCTGGCCGATGATGTCGTCCTTGTTGCGGTAGTGGTAGTACAGGTTGCCGGGACTGATCCCGAGTTCGTCGGCGATGTGGTTGGTCGTGACGTTCGGTTCGCCCTGCGCGTTGAACATCGCGAGAGATGTCTCGAGGATGCGCTCGCGGGTCTGGCGTGCCACCTGCGATCCGGCGATGGCGCGCCTCAGGCGCGCAGCTTGGCCACGAGGTCGATGTACTTCTGCATCGCCTCGTCGGGCTTGGTGCCCTTGAGCTTGGTCCACGCCTCGTACTTCGCGGTACCGACGAAATCGAAGAAGCCGGGTTTCGGTCCGGAGACGTCGCCCTCCGCACCCTGCTTGTAGAGGGCGTAGAGCTTGAGCAGGGTGTCGTTGTCGGGGCGCTCGGAAAGCTGCTTGACGTCCTCGGCGGCCTTTTCGAAGCGCGATTTCAGGTTGGACATGTGCGGAAATCCCGTGCGGTCGCGCCCCCTTGCGCGTCGACCTTCTAACACGCGCCCCAGGCATGGTCAACGCGCGCTGCGACGCGCATGGCAAGCCCCGACGTGGACGACTATGCTGTCGATCGATGCCTCTCGCGCCGACGTCACCACGGCGCCGGCATCGGCATCGACCACGAGGGGAGGGAAGTGGAAATGACGTATTTCGTGACCGGCGCGACCGGCTTCATCGGGCGCCATCTGCTGGCGAAACTGCTGTTGCGCAAGGGGACGATCTATTGCCTGGTGCGCAAGGAATCGATGGCCAGGTTCGATGAACTCGCGAACGCCCTCGGCGCCGGCAAGGATCGACTGGTGGCGGTGCCGGGCGATCTCGGCAAGCCACGCCTCGGCGTGACGCCGGCGACGCTCGCGCGGCTCACCGGCAAGATCAAGCACTTCTTCCATCTCGCCGCCTTGTACGACCTCGCTGCAGACGAGGCGAGCCAGGTCACGGCCAACATCGACGGCACGCGCAATGCGATCGCACTGGCCGAGGCGCTCAAGGCCGGTTGCTTCCACCACACCAGTTCGATCGCCGCCGCCGGCCTCTACCCCGGCGTGTTCCGCGAGGACATGTTCAAGGAAGCCGAAGGGCTCGACAACGCCTATTTCCGCACCAAGCACGAGTCGGAGGGTATCGTGCGCGCCGAGTGCACGCGCCCCTGGCGCATCTATCGACCCGGCATCGTCATCGGCGATTCGACCACAGGCGAGATCGACAAGATCGACGGCCCGTATTACTTCTTCCGGCTGATCAAGAGGATGCGGCAAGTGCTGCCGCCATGGATGCCGACCATCGGACTCGAGGGAGGGCGCATCAACCTCGTGCCGGTCGATTGGGTCGCCGCGGCCATGGATCATATCGCCCACCAGCCCAAGCTCGACGGCCACTGCTTCCACCTGACCGACCCTGCACCCCGGCGCATCGGCGAGGTACTCAACATCTTCGCCCGCGCCGGCCACGCACCGCAGATGACGATGCGCCTCGACGCGCGCATGTTCGCCTTCGTGCCCGGCGCCGTGCGCCAGGCGCTGTCGAGCCTGCCGCCGGTCCGGCGCATGGTGAACATGTTCCTGCGCGACTTCGGCATACCTGCCGAGGTCATGAAGTTCGTCAACTATCCGACCCGTTTCGACACGCGCGAGACCGAGCGCGCGCTGCGCGGCTCGAAGATCAAGTTGCCGAAGCTCGAAACCTACGCCTGGCGCTTGTGGGACTACTGGGAACGCCACCTCGATCCCGACCTGTTCATCGACCGTTCGCTGTCGGGCAAGGTGCGTCGGCGCGTCGTCGTCGTCACCGGTGGTTCGTCGGGCATCGGCAAGGCGGTTTCGCTCAAGCTCGCCGCCGCCGGTGCGAAGCTGGTCATCTGTGCGCGCGGTGCCGACGAACTCGCGGCGACGAAGAAGGAGGTCGAGGACGCCGGTGGCGTCTGCCACACCTACGTCGTCGACCTGGCCGACCTCGGTTCCTGCGACGCCTTCGTCAAGCAGGTGCTCGACGAACACGGCGCGGTCGATGTGCTCGTCAACAACGCCGGCCGCTCGATCCGACGCGCGATCGCCTCGAGCTACGACCGCTTCCACGATTTCGAGCGCACCATGCAGCTCAACTACTTCGGCTCGCTGCGCCTGATCATGGGCCTGTTGCCGAGGATGGCCGAGCGCCACCGCGGCCACATCATCAACATCTCGTCGATCGGCGTGTTGACCAACGCGCCACGCTTCTCGGCCTATGTCGCCTCGAAGGCTGCGCTCGATGCGTTCTCGCGCTGCGCGCAGGCGGAGTACTCCGACCAGGGCATCAACTTCACCACGATCAACATGCCGCTGGTGAAGACGCCGATGATCGCGCCGACGAAGATGTACGATTCGGTGCCGACACTCTCGCCGGATGAAGCGGCCGACCTCGTCGTCGAGGCGATCATCGAACGCCCGGTTCGCATCGCCACGCGCACCGGAATCTTCGCCCAGTTGTTCTATTCGCTGGCGCCGCGCGCGTACGAGATCGTCATGAACACGGCGTTCCGGCTGTTCCCGGACTCGGCCGCGGCGAAGGGCATCAAGGGCGTGCGCGCCGAGGCGCAGCAAGGGCCGTCGACCGAGCAGGTCGCGTTCGCCGCGTTGATGCGCGGCGTGCACTGGTAGCGGGGATGGCAGTCGCCGGCCCGCGGCCGGGCCGGCGACGCGACGTCACTTCTTCGACTTCTTCGCGGGCTTGCGCGCAACCGTCCTGGCGGGCGCGGGCTTCTTGACGGCGACGCGACGGTTGAGCTGGGCCGATTCGAGCTCGCGCGCGACGTCGGCGAGTTCGTCCTTGACGCGCGCGACCGAATGCGTCGCCCCCGCGCGGGCCGACGCCCTGGCCGGCTTCACGTTGAGCTTGTGCACCTCGCGTGCGAGCTCCTCGACGCGCGCAGTCAGCGCCTTCAGCTCGCTGGCACCCGGCACGCCGAGGCGATTGAGGGCGCGCGAGACGCGCGACTCGAACACCTTCTCGAGCTTGTCCCAGGTCTCCTGGCTGCGCTCGCGCACCTGTCCGACCGCGGCTTCGACCGCGTTGCGTGCCTCATCGGCCTTGCCGGCAGTGAGCTTGCGCGTCTTCTGCTCGAGCGCGACGCCTTCGCGCACGAGTGCTTCGAACAGGCGGGTGCCTTCGTCCTGGGCCTTGGCGAATGCGCCGAGACCCGCCAGCCAGATGTGCTGGGCCGATTCGACAATGGTCTTTCCGGCGGCGCGTGCGACGCCGGGGGTTGGACCGGCCGTGCCCTTGGCCGGCGCCGCCTTCGATTTGAGCTTGGGTTTGTTCACTGCTCCCTCCTTCGGTGAACCGGGCATCGTGATGCCCGGAAGATGTAAAGCGTAGTCGTTGTCGCTAGAGCAACTGCCCCACGCTGCGACGCCCGGCCGGCCGCCTCAGCCGCGGCTCGCCGGAGCGCGGCGCGACGTCGCGAGCTTGCGCGGGTGCGGCTTGCCCGCGTCGCGCTCGAGCGCGGCGTCGAGATCGTCGAGCGCGCGATGCAACTGCGATGTGGCGACCGACCGTCGCGGCGGCTTGCTCGCGAGTCCGCCGACAAGGGTCCGGTCGGCATCGGCGAGCACGTCCTCGCGCAGGCGCAGGCCGTGTCGACGCAGCAGCGGAGCCAGGCTAGCGCGATGCGTCCGCAGGTCCGCGCGAGTGCGCTGGTAGGCGTGCTCGGCCAGTCGCCCGCGATGGTGGAAGCTGAAGACATTGGTGAAGAACATTTCGGCGTCGGCACCATCCGGCTCGAGCAGGAGCAGGTCCGAGCCGGCATAGCGGCTCGCATACTTCGGCATGCTCGCCTGCATGCGCGACTGCAGCAGGGTGCGGAATGTCTGCGACAGGATCGTCGGCAGCCCGCCTTCGACCAGGGTCGTCGGCGAGTCCTTGCGGCGCGCGCGCGCCTGCGCGGTGTCGACCGGAACGAGCGGGTTGATCGCGAACACGAGGTCGGCGCCGGCGTCGAGTGCGACCGAGGCGTGCAAGGTGTGTCGCAACGCGCCATCGACGTAGTACTTGCCGCCGATCGCGACCGGGGGATACAGGCCGGGCAGGGCGGAACTGGCCTCGATCGCGCGCGAGATCGGCACGTCGTCGTGGCCGGCACTGCCGAAACGCACGGCCTGGCCGCTGTCGAGCTCGACGGCGACGATGTAGAGGCGGCGCTTGAGCGTGCGGAAGTCGTTGCTGCGCCCGTGCGTGGTGAATGCCTCGCGCAGGAAGCGCTCGATCGCCTCGTTGTCGAACAGGCCGGTCGGCAGGCTGCTGCCGATGCGCAGCAGGCTGTCGGCCACGCGCAGGTCGAACGGGTTGCGCGCCAGCTCGCCGAGCCAGCCGAGCAGCATGCGCGGCACGCCGGCGAGGCGACGCAGGTACTCGTAGAACGCCGGGCGGATGAAATCCTCGGGACGGATGCGGAACTGGTCCGAGTCGCCGGTGATGAACACGCGGCACATTTCGGTCGTGTCGAGGCGGTTGGCCAGTGCCGCCGCCACGAAGGCGCCGGAACTGACGCCGACGTAGACGTCGAGCGCGTTCATGTCGAGGCCTTCCACGCATTCGTCGAGCGCGCGCAGTGCGCCGACCTCGTAGATCCCGCCGATCGGTCCGCCGCCGGCGACGGCGAGGCCGATGCGGGAAGGCTTGCGCGGGTCGTGCGGCTTCGGCGCGGCCTTGACGACGAGCATGGACTCAGCCGATCTGCTCGTCGAGGTGGCGGTTGATCTCGCTCTCGATGGTCGATTTCATCACGCCCATGAGGAAGCCGAGCTCGGCATAGACATGCACTTCGTTCTTCTCGAGGGCGATGTGTCCGTCGACGCCGCTGCGCGAAAATGCCAGCACGTTTCCATCCCAGCTGCAGGCGACGTCGAATTCCTTCGATATCTGCTTGGCCAGCTTGTCGACCGCCTTGCGGGCGTCCTTCATCGGCAGGGTGTGCTTGCGGCGGATGTCGATGCGCGCCATTCACGGTCTCCAGGGGGTGATGCGGTCGGCGGCGGATTGCCACGCCGCGACCGCCGCTATGATGCCCGAAGTCGTCGGCCAACCCCAATTCATGCGAGGGGCTGCCGGGGTCGCCGCGGCGCGGGGCCAGGGCGGACGCCGGGTGTCAGCATCCCGTCATCCTGCTAGAGTTCGCCCACTTTCCAGGACCGGTGCGCCGATGCGCTTGAGCTTCCCCAGCGGTGAGCACGCGGACGTGATCGCCAGCAACGGGGTCGTCGGCATCGGCAGCGCGCAGGGCAACCGCGTCGTCCTGCCCGGAGCCAGGCCGACCCACGCGCGCATCGTGCTCGATTCGCGCGGCATGGTCCTCGAAGTCCTCGACGCGCAGGCACGCACCCACGTCAATGCGCGCCCCGTGCTCGAGAAGGCGATCCTGCGCCTGGGCGACACGGTCAGCATCGACGCCGTCGCGATGGTGCTCAAGCCCGACAGCGACGACGTGATCGACAACGCGCCACCGACCAGCGACCTGGCCTCGAGCGGTCGCTCCGGCGTGGCCAGCGTGGTCCTGCGCGGCGTGTCGGGCGCCCACTTCGGCAAGACGATCGCGGTCGGTGACCGCCTGGTCATCGGCCAGGGCAGGCGCGGCCTCGAGCTCGACGAGCCGGGCATGGGCGAGAGCCATGCCGCGATCGACGTCGGTGGCGACATGATCCGACTGCGCGACCTCGGTTCGACCACGGGCACAGCCGTCAATGGCGTGGTCGTGCGTGACGCCGTGCTCCATCCCGGCGACCAGATCGCTTTTGGACGCAACCGGTTCGTGCTCGAGGCACCCGGTTACGCGGCGCGCGGACAACGCCGCGAAACCCCGCCGGCCTTCGCCCCGGCGATCACGCAGACGATGCCGGCGATCCAGATCCCCGACCCGCCGGCCGAAGCCGAGCCGCGCAGCAGCAGCGTGTGGTGGCTGATCCTCGCGGCGGCCCTCATCGGCATCTGCATCGCCGGCGTGATCTGGGTCGGCGGACGCTGAGCCCGCTCCCGCGACGCCCCTCGGCGCCGCGCCTCATCCTTGTTCACCCTTCGCCGCGACGGCCTTGGATCGTGCGCGTGGCCAAGGCCCGAGACGAGCCAGCATCAGCCCGGCGAAGATGGTCGCGTATACCACGGGTTCGAGCGCCGCGATCGTCTCGCCCCACTTGACCTGCCATACGAAATGCAGCGCAGCGAGCGCGCCGGCGGCATAGACGAGTCGATGCAGCGTGCTCCAGCGCCGGCCGAGGCGGCGCATCATGCCCCTGGTCGAGGTGAGCGCGAGCGGAACCATCAGCAACCAGGCCAGGAAGCCGACCGTGATGAACGGCTTCTTCGCGATCTCGCCGAAGATCTGGGCCCAGAACCCGCCGAGATCGACGACGAGGTAGATGGCGAGGTGCAGGCTCGCATAGAAGAAGGCGAACAGTCCGAGCATGCGTCGGTAGCGCACAAGGCCGTGCCAGCCGGTCAGACGGCGCAGCGGCGTGATCGCGAGCGTTGCAAGCAGGAAGCGCAAGGCCCACAGGCCGGTGGCGTGCTCGAGCGTCGCGACAGGGTCGGCACCGAGCGTGCCTGCTCGCGTGTCGAGGGCGAGCAGCAGCAACGGCACGAGTGCCGCTGCAAACACGAGCGGCTTGCTCGCGGCAATGCGATCGAGGCGTCGCGGCATCAATGGTTCCGGCGCAGGTCCATGCCCGCATACAGGCCCGCGACCGCGTCGGCATAGCCGTTGAACGGCAGCGTGCGGATGCGGTTGCCGAGCAGGTTGAAGCCGTCGCCGGCGATGCGCCGTTCGGTGGACTGGCTCCAGCGCGGGTGGTCGACGTCCGGATTCACGTTCGAGTAGAAACCGTACTCGTCGGGCGCCGAGCGGTTCCAGGATGTCATCGGCTGGTGCTCGGTGAACTCGATGCGCACGATCGACTTGATGCTCTTGTATCCGTACTTCCACGGCACGACGAGACGCAGCGGTGCGCCGTTCTGGGCCGGCAGGACGCGCCCGTACAGGCCGACCGCCAGGATCGACAGCGGGTGCATGGCCTCGTCGATGCGAAGGCCCTCGCGATACGGCCAGTCGAGCACCGGATAGGCCAGTCCCGGCATCTCGCGCGGGCGCTCGACCGTGGTGAATGCGACGTACTTCGCCTGCGCGGTCGGCTCGAAGCGCTTGAGCACCTCGGCTAGCGGCACGCCGACCCATGGAATGACCATCGACCAGGCTTCGACGCAGCGCAGGCGATAGATGCGTTCTTCCAGCGCATGCGGCTTGAGCAGGTCCTCGAGCGTGACGCGGCCGGTCCTGGCTGCATGCCCGGCGATCTCGACACTCCACGGTTCCGGCTTGAAGCGGGTCGAATTCCGTGCCGGGTCGGCCTTGTCGGTGCCGAACTCGTAATAGTTGTTGTAGCTCGTCGCATCGATTTCGCGGGTCTGCGGATCGCTGGTCGAATGGAGGCCGCGCACGGCGACGTCGAGCGCGCGCCGCGCGG
>JAFLDX010000044.1 GCA_017302215.1 Lysobacterales bacterium | reverse complement strand
CGCCAAGCCCGACCGCCGCGCGCAGCGCCGCGAGGAACGGTGCGCTGCGCTCGCGCGCCTTGCGCGCGCCGTCCTGCAGGCGCTGCTCGATCAGGTCGGGTTGCGCGATCAATGTCTCGTAGCGCGCGCGCGGCTCGGCGAGTTCGGCATCGATGCGCTCGAACACGCGCTGCTTGGCCTCGCCCCAGCCGATGCCGTCGGCGAAGGCCTCGCGCATCGCGGCGGTGTCGTCGGCGCTGGCGAAGGCCTGGTAGATCGCGAACAGGTTCGATGCATCGGCATCCTTCGCCTCGCCCGGTGCGCGCGAGTCGGTGACGATGCCGAGGATGGCCTTGCGCAATGCCTCGCGCGGCAGCCACAGCGGAATCGTGTTGTCGTAGCTCTTCGACATCTTGCGGCCGTCGAGGCCGGGCAGGGTCGCGATGTGGTCGTCGACCGCGGCCTCGGGCAGCACGAACGGTTCGCCCCTGGTGCCGGTGACGGCGCGGTACGCATCGCCGTACAGGTGGTTGAAGCGCTGCGCGATGTCGCGCGCCATCTCGATGTGCTGGACCTGGTCGCGGCCGACCGGCACCGACTGCGCATTGAAGACGAGGATGTCGGCCGCCATCAGCACGGGATACATGAACAGGCCGGCCGTGATGCCCGCGTCGGCATCGAGAGCCTCGGTCGTGTTGCGGTCGACCGCCGCCTTGTAGGCATGCGCGCGGTTGAGCAGGCCCTTGGCCGTCACGCAGGTCAGCAGCCAGGTCAGCTCGGGGATCTCGGTGATGTCGGACTGGCGATAGAAGAACGCGCGATCGGTGTCGAGGCCGAGCGCGAGCCAGGTCGCCGCGATCTCGAGGCGCGAACGCGCGACGCGCGCCGGGTCCTCGCACTTGACCAGGGCGTGGTAGTCGGCGAGGAAATAGAACGACTCGACGTCTTCGCGCCGGCTTGCCGCGATCGCGGGGCGGATCGCGCCGACATAGTTGCCGAGGTGCGGGGTGCCGGTCGTCGTGATGCCGGTCAGCGTGCGGATCGTCGGGGTCATGGCGGGCACGGCGTTCGGGGCGCGCATTCTAGCAAGCCACCTGCATGGACCCCGCCGCAGGCCGGCAAACCCCGCGGCACGGCGACGTGCGTTGCATGGATCACCCAACCCGGAGGTGACCCATGCGTGCCCTGATCCGTGCTGCCACCCTTGCCGCCCTGCTTGCCGCGCCGTTGCCGGCCTTCGCCGGTCGGCTCGTCGACCTCGAGGTCGTCGACCGCGACACCGGCGCCACCCTGCCGACCGTGCGCCACGCCGGACGCCACTATGTCGCCGGCGTGCCGGGGCATCGCTACGCGGTGCGCCTGGTCAACCGCAGCGGCGGGCGCGTGCTGACCGTGCTGTCGGTCGACGGCGTCAATGCGGTCACCGGCGAGACCGCCGGCGCCGGCCAGAACGGCTACGTGCTCGACGCGTGGGAATCGACCGAGATCAACGGCTGGCGCAAGAGCCTCGACGAGATCGCCCAGTTCAACTTCACCGCCCTGCCCGACAGCTATGCCGCACGCACGGGCCGCCCGGCCAATGTCGGCGTGATCGGCGTGGCCGTGTTCGAGGAGCGCATTGAACGCCGCCCGCCGCCGCCGGCCATCGCTCAGCCGGCACCTTCGGCCATGGACCGCGAATCCTCGGCCGACAGCATGGCCAGGACCGAACCGTCGAACGAGTCGCGCGCGGCCGGCGCCGCCGCACCCGCGGCACGGGCCGAAGCGAAGCGCGAGCGCCTCGGCACCGGCCATGGCGAGCGCGAATGGTCGCGCGTCGCCACGACCACGTTCGAGCGCGCGAGCACGCGTCCGGCCGAGGTCCTGACCATCGAGTACGACAGCCGCGCCAACCTCGTCGCGCGCGGCATCCTCCCGCAGCGTCCGCTGGTGCAGCGCACACCGGACCCGTTCCCGAACGGCTTCGTCGCCGATCCGCCGCGCTGGCGCTGAACGAGGTTCGATTGACCCTCCCGTCCGGGGCGCGAGGCCCCGAACGCATGGTGCGCCGCATCGGTAAAGAGGGTGGCTTTCGCCTGAGCGGTATGCCTAAGATGCACGGCCCCGGCGCGTCTCGCGCCGGGGCGCCGGCTGCGCCTCAGGGGAGCTCGTCGCCGGCACGAGTGCAGCGTCGCCACGGCCATGCCCGAGGCCCTCTGCATCAAGACGCTCCCTTCGGCAGATCGTCGTGTTCGGGGGTCGGATCGCCCATGTCGCGCATCGCATGCCACCGCCCGCGGGCCGCGACGGACGCTCGCGTTCCGGTCACTCCTCGTCGTCATCACTCCAGTTCGTTCCAAGCCGGCATCCGCTGGCACGCCATCGACTCGATCGACAGCGGTGTCCGGGCGCGATCGTCATTCATCCAGGGGAATTTCGCATGAAAACATCGCTGAAGGCCGTGTTCGGCCTGGCCATGTCGCTTGCACTCGGCGCCGGTGGCGCATGGGCGCAGGGCGACACGACGGTGGCCGAGGCCATCAAGAAGGGCGCGGCGCTGCCCGAAGTAGCCGCGAAGGTCGCCGAACCGCAGCCCGCGGCCATGCCCGAGTCGATGGCGGCCGCCGCCGCGATGCCGGACGTGCCGGACGCGGCCAGCAATTACGCGTTTGCGACCGGTACCGATGCCTCGCTGACCAACATGAGCACGGGCACGACCCAGTTGCTCGGACCCAATGTCGACGACACCGCCTCGGCGGTTACCAACATCGGCTTCAGCTTCATTTTCCAGGGCACGGCGTTCACGCAGTTCTCGGTGAACGACAATGGTGCATTCCGCTTCGGGCCGACCGCGCTCGCCGGCGGGTCGCCCTACCAGCCGCTCGCGGTCGCGGGCCAGTCGAAACTCACCGCGTTCGGCGCCGACCAGAGCACCTCGGGCACCGGCAAGGTGCACTATCGTGTTGATGGCGCCGCACCGAGTCGCGTGCTCATTGTCGAATGGCTCAATTCTTATTCTCACTGGCAAGCACCGCGCACGGCCGACCTGACCTATCAGGTCCGTCTCTACGAAGGCACGGGCGTCATCGAGTACGTCTACGGCGCGATGACGATGGGCACGGCCGGAGCCGCCGCAGTCGATTCGCAAGACCCGCAGTTCGGCTTCTCGTCGTCCAACACCGCCGGCACAGTCGGCTCGGTCACCGCGGCGCAGAGCGGCTCGCCCGCGCCGACCTTCAACGGCGCCTCGGCGACCGCGGTCAACAATCTCTACGTTGCCGGCGCGATCACGGTACTCGACTCGGCCGCTGACGGCGCGCGTCGCTATTTCCGCTTCACGCCGCCGGCCGCAACCGCACCGACCGCGCTGACGTTCAGCGCGATCACGCCGACCGGCATGACCCTCAACTGGGTCGATTCGCCGAACGAGATCGCCTACGAGATCTTCCGCTCGACCGACGGCACGAACTTCACCTCGGCCGGCACGGCGGCACAGGACGCGACCAGCTTCGTCGCGAGCGGCTTGGCGCCGAGCACGACCTACTTCTGGCGCGTGGTCGCCTACTCGGAAGGCTCGGCCAGCACGCCGCTCGCCGGCTCGCAGGCCTCGGGCGCTCCCGGCAATGTCGTCTCGACCGCCGCCGGCGGCAACTGGAGCGATCCGGCGACCTGGGTCGGCGGCAGCGTTCCGACGGCCGGTGACAATGCCACGATCAGCAACGGCGCGACCGTCACGATCGACACCGCGGCCGTCGCGCTCAGCGTCAGCGTCGGCACGGGCGGCTCGCCGAATGCCTTGCTGCAATGGGATTCCGCGATGGCGCGCACGCTGACCGTCGGCACGAACGTGACGGTTGCCGCGAACGGCCGCTTCGCCACGCCGAACACCAACACGGTCACGACGCATGTGCTGTCGCTCGGCGGCAACCTCGTCAACAACGGCGAACTCGACTTCAGCACGAATGCCGACACGGCCGGCGCGGGTATTTCGTTCACCGGCACGGCGGCGGCCACCTTCGGCGGCACCGGCGCCACCACCGACGTGCGCGCCGTCACCGTCATCAAGGGCGCGATCGCCAACACGCTCGAGCTGAACCCGTCGAACTTCACGGTCCGCGGCGTCACCACGAACGTGGCCGGCTTCCTGACCCTGACCAGCGGCACGTTCAAGGTCTCCGGCACGTTTGCGCTCGAGAACCGCTTCTTCACGACGGCGATCTACACGATCCCGGCGACTGGCGGCTTCTGGCTCAACAACCCGAACGTGACCGTGTCCGGCCAGGCCAGTGGCACGACGACGGTCAACAATGGCCTGTTCCGCATCAGCAGCGGCATCTACAACATCGGCGTGACCGGCGCCGACGGCATGGGCGGTGGTACCGGTGCGGTCTTCACGATCGAAGGCGGCACGATCAACGCGACGCGCATCGATCCGCAGAACGCGGTGACCTGGACCCAGTCGGGCGGCACGGTCAATGTCGGCGTGGTCGCCAACACGCGCACCGGGGGATACGGCACGTTCGAGCTCTACAACAACACCGCCTCGACGTTCACGATGAGCGGCGGCACGATCAACCTCGTGCAGGCTGCCGTGAATACCACGCCGATCGACCTGCAGATCCGCTCGAACGTGGTCAACGTCACCGGCGGCGTCGTCAATGTCGGCACCGCGGCCACGGCGACGAACTTCAACTTCCGCCTGCGCGGCAACGTGCCGAACGTCGTCATCGACAACACGACGAACGCGAAGACGGCGACGGCGACGGCGCAGGTCAATTTCCGCGGCACGACGCTGATCAATACCGGCACCACCCTCGTCATCAACGGCCAGGTCTGCCTCGTGCTCGGCCCGACCTTCACCAACAACGGCACGCTGACCGGCACGGCCACGTCGACGCGCTTCTATTTCCTTGGTGGTCAGGGCGCGACGACGTACACCGGTAGCGGCGCGGTCACGGCGCCGTTGACGGCGTGGGAAGTCGACAACGTCGCCGGCGTGACGATTGATCCGTCGGTCAATCCGATCACGACGCTGCGCGTCAACATGTTCTCGGGCGGCATCACGGGCGCCGGCAAGCTGACGATCGGCAACGGCGGTGCAACGGCATCGGTGGTCCAGTTCGGCGTGGCGACACCGACCGGCGCCGTGACCGGCTTCGACGCCGCACCGACATTCAATCCGGGCAGCGCCGGCGCGATCAACATCTACGCCCAGGAGCTTTCGGCGCGCACGACCGGCGTCGAAGTGCTCCCGTCGCGCACGCTGTCCACGCTGTCGGTGTCGAACACGAACGGCGTGACGATCGCCGGTGGCGACATCACGGTGAACGGCACGGCGGCGACGGCCCTGAGCCTGACCGATGCACCGGTCATCACCGGCGCCAACACGCTGTACTTCGATACGGCGACCGGCGGCGTCACGCGCACGCTGGCCGGCCGCGTGATCGGCAACTTCAGGAAGTCGTACGCTACCGCCGGCAGCAAGACCTTCGAGGTCGGCACCGCGAACGGCTACTCGCCGGTCGTCGTCAACGCCACGGCCGGCACGTTCCCGGCCGACGTCACGGTCAGTGCCGTCCAGGCCGTCGCGCCGACGCTGTTCCCGGCGGCCGATGGCATCACGCGCCACTGGAACGTCACGGCGCCAAACGTCAGCTCGGCCGACCTGACCTTCACCTACCTCGACCCGGCCGATCTCGGCACGGTGGTCGAAGCCGATCTCGACGTGTTCCGTCGCGACGGCGCGGCCTTCACCGACCTCAACGGCACGATCGACACGACGGCCAACACCGGCGCAGTGACGGGTGTGACGAGCTTCGGCGTGTTCACGCTGGCCGAGCCGGGCGTCACCTCGGTCGACCAGGCCGACCTGCAGATCACCAAGACCGACGGCGTCACCACGGTCACGGCGGGCGGTTCGACGACGTACACGATCGTCGCGAGCAATCCGAACGGCCCGCAGGCGATGTCGGGCGCGACCGTGGCCGACACGTTCCCGTCCGCACTGGCCTGCGCGTGGACCTGCGCGGGCTCGGGCGGCGGCACCTGTTCGGCATCCGGCAGCGGCAACATCAACGACACGGTCAACCTGCCGGTCGGTGGCGCGGTGACCTACTCGGCCACGTGCGCGATCGACCTGCTCGCCAGCGGCACGCTGGTGAACACGGCGACGGTCACGCTGCCCGGAGGCACATTCGATCCGGACACCAACAACAACAGCGCGACCGACACCGACACGATCGTCGCCCCGCAGGCCGATGTCTCGATCACGAAGACGGACGGCGTGGCGGTCATCGCACCGGGCCAGCCGACCACGTACACGATCGTGGCGAGCAATGCGGGACCGGCCGGCGTGACCGGTGCGACCGTTGCCGACACCTTCACGGCCGCGCTGACCGGGTGCGCCTGGACCTGCACGGGCAGTGGCGGTGGCAGCTGCGGGGCGAGCGGCTCGGGCAACATCAACGAGCTCGTCAACCTGCCGTCGGGCGGATCGGCGACCTTCCTCGCCACTTGCACGGTGTCGCCGAGCGCGAGCGGATCGCTCGCCAACACGGCGACGATCTCGATGCCGGGCGCCTACGTCGATCCGAATCCGGCCAACAACAGCGCCACCGACACCAACACCGTGCAGCAGACGGCCAATGTCGAGCTGTTGATCCTGAACGACTTCACCAAGGTCCAGGTCGGCGACAACGTGACCTTGACCGTGGTCGTGCAGAACGCCGGCCCGAGCGCGGCGCCGTCGGTGGCGATCGCCGGCACGGTTCCGCCCGAACTCGGCTTCTTCAGCTGGACTTGCGTCGGCCTGTCCGGCGGCACCTGCGGTGCGCCGTCGGGCAGCGGCTCGTTCGCCACGACGGCCAGTCTGCCGAGCGGCGGCGCCGCCCTCTACACGGTGCAGGCGCAGGTGCTGTCGGAGGATGCCAACGGCAACGTGAGCTTCTCGGCGACGGCCACCGTCGGCGGCAGCGTGGCCGATCCGAACACGGCCAACAACACCGACACCTGGGAAGCGAGCGTGGTCCTGTTCGCCAACGGCTTCGACTGCACGGTCGGTCGCGACTGCGGTCCGCCGGCCTCGCCACCGGACTACCTGACCGGCTTCGAGGCGCCCGACTACACCGTCGGTGACGTCAACAGCCAGCAGTCATGGTTCGCCCAGTTCGCGAACTGGCTCGTGTCGACCGCCAATCCGCCGGCCGGCGCACAGGCCGTGCGCGGCCTGTCCGACGGCCTCGGTTCGTCGTTCGCGCTGTCGCCGACCCTGCCGGCCGGCACCGAGGCGTATTCGTACGCGAGCGCGAAGATCACGATCAACAATGCCACGACCGGCGCGACCTGGCGGTTCGCGCCGCAGGACACCGGCGCCGCGCTCGTGATCACGCGACTGCACTTCGTGCCGGCGGGCAACGCGATCCTCGCGCTGCAGGGCAATCCGGCGACCTACGTGACGATTCCATCCGCCACCTGGCCGTCCGGCACGCCGTTCACGATCAAGGTCATCACGCGTCGCGCCGACGGCCAGATGGAGGTTTGCCTCAACGGCGCCTCGATCTTCATGGGCCAGGCGATCAGCACGACCGCGAATGCCCGCGACACGCGCAACGTCGCGCTCGGCAGCCTGATGGAGTCGGGCTCGACCGGGAGCACGATGGACTTCGACGACGTGACGATCGACAACACCGAGACCGGCGGTTGCGGCGGCACGCGTTCGGCCGAGCCGAACACGTTGATCGGCACGATCCCGGGTTCGGTGGTCGCCGATTCGCCGGCTTCGCCGACCGTTCGCCAGTAAACTCCAGCGAACCAATCACCGGGGACGTCCGCGTCCCCGGTGATCCACCGATGCGAAGGCCGGGGCAATCCCGGCCTTCTCTTTTTCCGGCACCCCGACATGCACGCTTCGCGAATGGCCGTCGGCGCGCAGCGTGGCGCGCGCCGTCAAGCGCCGATGGCGCTGCCGCCGCCTGCGGTGCACTGCCGCGCTGCGTGCGCAGGCCCGCAAGGACGCCGCATAACCTTTTGCTAACCGTTCGCACGGACAATGGCCTGCCATGTCGCGATCGAGGCGATTCCATGCGCATCCGCCTGCGGAACTCCTGGCTGGCCGTCCTGCTGGCGGCGTCGACGTCTGCCATCGCGGCGGACGTCACCCTGCTCAATGTCTCTTATGACCCGACGCGCGAGCTCTACCGCGACGTCAATGCCGCGTTCGCGGCGCAGTGGAAGCAGCAGAGCGGCGACACGCTGACGATCCGCCAATCACACGGCGGCTCGGGCAAGCAGGCGCGCAGCGTCATCGACGGCCTGCAGGCCGATGTCGTCACGCTCGCACTGTCCTACGACATCGACGGCCTGCACGAGAACGGCAATCTCGTTCCGGCCGACTGGCAGAAGCGTCTTCCGGACAACAGCGCGCCGTACACATCGACGATCGTGTTCCTCGTGCGCAAGGGCAATCCGAAGCAGCTGAAGGACTGGAACGACCTCGTCAGGGACGGAGTCGGTGTCATCACGCCGAACCCGAAGACGAGCGGTGGCGCGCGCTGGAACTATCTCGCCGCCTGGGCGTATGCAAGGCGCACGCTCGGCAGCGACGACGCAGCGCGCGATTTCGTCACGAAGCTCTACCGCAACGTGCCGGTGCTCGATACCGGCGCGCGCGGCGCGACCACGACCTTCGTCGAGCGCGGCCAGGGCGACGTGCTGCTGGCCTGGGAGAACGAGGCCCTGCTCGCCGTGCGCGAGATCGGCAAGGACCGCTTCGAGATCGTCGTGCCTTCGCTCAGCATCCTTGCCGAGCCACCGGTGAGTGTCGTCGACAAGGTCGTCGACAAGCGCGGCACGCGCGCGGTCGCCGAGTCCTACCTCAGGTTCCTCTATACGCCGCAGGGCCAGGAGCTAGCGGCGAAACACCACTACCGGCCGCGCGATCGTTCCGTCGCGGAGAAGTACGCGGCCGACTTCCCGGCGCTCACGCTCGTCACGGTGGACGAAGCCTTCGGCGGATGGCACCGTGCACACCAGACCCATTTCGCCGACGGCGCCTCGTTCGACCGGATCTACGTTCCGGGCCGGTGAGGCGCGTTCCGACCGGAAACCCCGCATGCGCATCTTCCGACGTCAGGCCCTGCCCGGTTTCGGGCTGACGCTCGGCCTCGTGCTCAGTTACCTGACCCTGATCGTGCTGCTGCCGCTGGCGGCGCTCGTGCTGAAGTCGGCCAGCATCGGCCCGCACGAATTCTGGGCGGCGGCGACCTCGCCGCGCGCGCTCGCCGCGTATCGCGTGACGTTCGGCTCGGCGGCGCTTGCAGGTCTCGTCAATCTCGTGTTCGGCACGCTGCTGGCCTGGGTGCTCGTGCGCTACCGCTTTCCCGGGCGCGGCTTCATCGATGCGCTGGTCGACCTGCCGTTCGCGCTGCCGACCGCGGTCGCCGGCATCACGCTGACTGCGCTCTACGCCGGCAACGGCCCGCTCGGGCGCTGGATCGAAGCCGCCGGGTACAAGGTCGCGTACACGCCGAACGGCATCGTCGTCGCGCTCGTATTCGTCAGCCTGCCGTTCATCGTGCGCAGCGTGCAGCCCGTGCTCGAATCGCTCGAGGCCGATGTCGAGGAAGCCGCGGCGACGCTCGGCGCGGGACGGCTGACGATCCTCGCCAAGGTCATCCTGCCGGCCCTGTGGCCGGCGATCCTGGCCGGTTTCGCCCTGGCCTTCGCGCGCTCGATCGGCGAGTACGGTTCGGTCATCTTCATCGCCGGCAACATGCCGATGGTGTCGGAGATCGCGCCTCTGCTGATCGTCGCCAAGCTCGACCAGCGCGATTACGCCGGCGCGGCCGCGATCGCCGTGGTCATCCTCGCGGTGTCGTTCGCCGTCCTGCTCGCGATCAACCTCGTGCAGCTGTGGCTCGTGCGCCGGCGCTCGGCGAAGGCGGTCCGATGAAGCGCGGCGTCGCACGACCGCCGGCCTTGCGCGATCCGTGGTGGCTGGCATTGCCGCTGATCCTCGTCGCATTGGCCTTCGCGGCACTGTTCCTGCTGCTGCCACTCGTCGCCGTGTTCGGCTACGCCTTCGAGAAGGGCTGGGACGTGTTCGTCACCGCGATCGGCGATCCCGATGCGCGCGAGGCGATCCGCCTGACCGTGCAGGTCGCGGCGATCAGCGTGCCGGCCAATCTCGTGTTCGGCATCGCCGCGGCCTGGCTCGTGACGCGCTTCGAGTTCCGCGGCAAGGGCCTGCTCGTGTCGCTGATCGACCTGCCGTTCGCGGTGTCGCCGGTGATCGCCGGCCTCGTCTACGTGCTGTTGTTCGGCCTGCACGGCTGGCTCGGCGAATGGCTGGCCGAGCGCGACATCCACGTCATCTTCGCCCTGCCGGGCATCGTGCTGGCGACCGTGTTCGTCACGTTCCCGATCGTCGCGCGCGAGCTGATCCCGCTCATGCAGGCGCAGGGCGACGAGGAGGAGCAGGCGGCGCGCACGCTCGGCGCCTCGGGTTTCACGATGTTCTGGCGCGTGACCCTGCCGAAGATCGGCTGGGGCCTGCTCTACGGCGTGATCCTGTGCAACGCGCGAGCGATGGGCGAGTTCGGCGCGGTCTCGGTCGTGTCGGGCCACATCCGCGGCCTGACCAACACGATGCCGCTGCACGTCGAGATCCTCTACAACGAGTACCAGTCGACCGCGGCGTTCGCGGTCGCCGCCCTGCTCGCCCTGCTCGCCCTCGTCACGCTCGTGCTCAAGCATGCGATCGGCTGGCGCATCGCGCGCACGACAAGCGACGAATCCTCCACGGAAGCACGCCCATGAGCATCGAGGCGCTCGACATCGAACACCGTTACGGGCGCACGGTCGCGCTCGACAAGGTCAGCCTCGGCGTGCGCTCGGGCGAGTTGCTGGCCCTGCTCGGCCCATCCGGCTGCGGCAAGACGACGCTGTTGCGCGTCATCGCGGGCCTCGAGTTCCCGGTCGCGGGCCGCGTGCGCTTCGAGGGTCGCGACGTGAGCCGGCTCGGCGCACGCGAGCGCCATGTCGGTTTCATGTTCCAGCACTATGCGCTGTTCCGGCACCTCACGGTGTTCGAGAACGTCGCCTTCGGACTGCGGGTCAGGCCGTTCTGGCGACGGCCGAAGCGCGCCGTGATCGCTGCCAAGGTGAACGAGCTGCTCGAACTCGTGCAGCTCGGTGGCCTCGCTGCACGCTACCCCGCGCAATTGTCCGGTGGCCAGCGCCAGCGCGTCGCGCTCGCGCGCGCGCTCGCCGTGCAGCCGGAGATCCTGCTGCTCGACGAGCCGTTCGGGGCGCTCGACGCACGCGTGCGCGGCGAGCTGCGGCGTTGGCTGCGCGGACTGCACGACCGCATCCACGTCACGAGCGTGTTCGTGACCCACGACCAGGAAGAGGCGTTCGAGCTCGCCGACCGCATCGCCGTGATGAGCGCCGGTCGCATCGAGCAGCTCGCCGATCCGGAGACGCTGTACACGAAGCCGGCCAGTCCGTTTGTCTGCCGCTTCCTCGGTGAAGTCAACGAACTGCCGTTCGCGCTGCATGCCGCGTTCACGCGGTCGCGCGACGAGCGCAGCACGGCTTTCGTGCGCCCGCACGATCTCGCGTTCGAACGCCTCGACGCCGACGGCGCGCTGGCGATCAGCTCGGTGCGCGACCTCGGCCCGGGCGTGCGCATCGAGGCACGCCATGCGTCGCTCGCCCGGCCGATCGTGGCCAGCTATGCGCGCGAGCGCCACGCCGCCGAACCGCTGCGAGTGGGCGATCGCGTCGCCCTCGCGCCGCGCCACTGGGTGATGTTCGGCGACGAGGCGGGACATTCGTGAGCTGACGCACGTTTCGCGCACGCGCATTCGCCGAGCCTCCCCATCCACGTTTCCGGAAGTCCGCCATGTCCCGCTCCCTGCTCGCCATCGCCCTCGCCGTCGTCGCAGGCCACGCCGTCGCCGCACCCGGCACCGTCACGCTCGGCGCGGACGATCTCGCCCGCCTCGTGCGCATGCCGGTCGGCGCCACGACCGACCTCGCCGCATTCCCGGTCGGTCCCGGCGTGCTCGCGGCGGTGCGCTTCGAGCGCATCGACGTCTATGCATCCGATGCGCGCATCGTCGAGATGACCGCGGGCGGCGAGCGCGAGCTTCCGCGCAGCCGTCACGTGCAGTTGCTCGGCCACGCGGGCGACGGCGTCACGCGCCTCGCCCTGAGCCTCGATCCGGACAGCGGCGCCCTGTTCGAAGGAGCCTGCAGCACGGCCAGCGGCGCCTTCGTGGTGCGCTCGCGCAAGTCCGGAACCGGCTACGCGTTCGAGGCGATCGATGCGAATGCGGCGCTGCCGGCAGGCGTCGTGCTCGATTACGCCGACAATGTCGACAGCGTGCCCGCGCCCGACGCCGCGCCGGCCATCCTCGAGCACCTCGCCGCGCAGCCGGTCGTTGCCGCGAGCACGCCTGCGACGCTGGCCGTGGTCGCGGTCGACACCGACAACGAATTCCTGCTCGAGCGCTTCTCGAACAACTCCACCCAGGCCACCGACTGGATCGCGGCGCTGTTTGCCCAGCTCAACATCTTCTACCGCAGCGACCTCGACATGATCCTGCTGCAGGGCACGACCCTGCTGCGCCCGTCGACCACGGCCGATCCGTTCAACAACGTCGACACGCCGGCCAGCAACGCGCAGCTCGTCGAGTTCGGCAACTGGTGGTCGGCGAACCAGGGTGCCGTGCCGCGCGCGTTCGCGATGCTGCTGTCCGGCAAGGCGAGCAGTCCCAACTCGGGTTCGGGCATCGCCTGGGTCAATCGCTATTGCGCAACGTCAGGCACCGGCGGCAGCTACAGCGTCAACCAGGTGTTCACCAATACCGGCATTCCGGCGAGTTCGAGCGGCTTCCTCGTCGGCCACGAACTCGGGCACAACTTCGGCGCCTCGCACACGCACTGTTCGAACGCGACCACGGGCGCCTACCCGACCGCCACGAGCACGATCGACCAGTGCTACAGCGGCGAATCGGGTTGCTGGTCGGGACCCACCAGTTGCCCCGCTTCGGGTCCCGGCGCACCCGCCGGCACGCTGATGAGCTACTGCCACGTGAGTTCCGCGGGCTGCGGCCAGAACGTGCTGCAGTTCCACCCGACCCACGTGACCCAGATCCGCGCGCGCATCGCGGCGAACACGACACCGAGCTGCCTGCGCTCCGAGGTGATCTTCGGCAACGGGTTCCAGTAGGAACCGCTTCGATCCGCCGCGACGATAGCGATTCACGGACCGTAGGAGCGCACCCTGTGCGCGACGATTGCATCGCGATGCAGGAGCGCACCCTGTACGCGACGATTGCATCGCGATGCAGGAGCGCACCCCCGGATCGGGTCCGAGGCAGGCTCCGTGCGCGATGGCTTTCTTCCGCAGTGCCTCACGATCGCGCACAAGGTGCGCTCCTACGACGTTCGCATTGCTGCGCGAACATCACGCGCATCCGGCGCAGCTCCCTGCAGAATGATCCATCGCGACAACCGGCGATCCTGCCGTGCAGGAGCGCACACCCGGATCGGGTCCGAGGCAGGCTCTGTGCGCTATGGCTTTCTTCCGCAGGGCCTCGATCGCGCACAAGGTGCGCTCCTACGACGTTCGCATTGCTGCGCGAACATCACGCGCATCCGCGGCAGCTCCCTGCAGAACGATCCATCGCGACAACCGGCGATCCTGCCGTGCAGGAGCGCACACCCGGATCGGGTCCGGGGCAGGCTCTGTGCGCGATGGCTTTCTTCCGCAGGGCCTCAATCGCGCACAAGGTGCGCTCCTAGACGTGCGCGTGGGTGGGCGCGTGCGGACCGGCTGCGCAGGACCTGCGCGCGGGAGCGTTCAGTCACGCATCAAGGTGCTCTTGCCGAACAGGCTCTCGACGAGGTCGACGGCGAGGATGGCGGTGCGGTTGTGGTCGTCGAAGGCCGGGTTCAGTTCCATGATGTCGAGCGAGCCGATCGGACCGCGATCGGCGATCATTTCCATGCACAGCTGGGCTTCGCGGTAGTTCGGGCCGCCCGGAATCGTCGTGCCGACGCCCGGCGCAATGCCCGGATCGAGGAAGTCGACGTCGAAACTGACGTGCACGTGCGTGTTCGCATCGATGTCGGCCAGCGCCTCCTCCATCACGCGACGCATGCCGATCTCGTCGATGTAGCGCATGTCGTAGATGTCGAGGCCGTGGTCGCGCACGAGCTTCTTCTCGCCCGCATCGACCGAGCGGATGCCGATCTGGCGGATGCAGTCGGGCGTCATCGCCGGCGCGCTGCCGCCGAGTTCGGTCAATTCGCGCGGGCCGAGCCCGCACAGGCAGGCCACCGGCATGCCGTGCACGTTGCCCGATGGCGTGATCGTGCTCGTGTTGAAGTCGGCGTGCGCATCGAGCCACAGCACGAGCAGGCGCTTGCCGACGCGGCGGCAGTGGCGCGCCACTGCCGTGATCGAGCCGATCGCGAGGCAGTGGTCGCCGCCTAGCAGGACCGGCAGGCAGCCGGCCTCGAGTTCGCGACCGACGGCCTGCATGACCTGGCGGTTCCAGACCTCGACTTCGACGAGATGGCGATAGCCGGACTCGGGCGGCGTCCACGGGTTCATCGGCCCGCCGAGATTGCCGCGATCGACGACCTCGAGGCCACGCTGGCGCAGCGCGCCCTCGAGTCCGGCGACGCGCAGCGCCTCCGGTCCCATCGACGCACCACGATGTCCCGCACCGATGTCGGTCGGTGCGCCGATCAGGGAAATCGGCGGGAATCGTTGCATGGGCTGGCCTCCGGCGAAGTGCGCGGAGGATAGCGCCCGCCCGCCACCCCGTCACCCGCTCAGCGCATCGCGCGGCGTCGCATCACGTGCATGGTCAGGGCTTCGACGATCGCATCGGGCGGATGGTGCTTCGACAGCACGGCATCGCAACCGCCTTCGATCACGCCCGCGAGCAGGTTCACGTCGGTCTCCACGGTCAGGCAGACCAGTGCGATCGACGCGAACGTCGGCTCGTTGCGGACGAGTCCGACGAGGTCGCGTGCAGTCGAGGTGCCGAGCCAGTAGTCGAGGACGACCGCGTCGCACGGCCAGGTCGTGAGCACTTCCCACAGCGATTCCGAATGCTCGGCATGGCGTACCGTGCAGCCGCGAGCGCCGAGTGCGGCCGCGATCAGTTCGGCCTGCTCCGGATCGTCTTCGACGAGGATCACGCGCAGAGGCGTCGCCGCGGACGGCTTGACCGCGGCATTGGCTTCGCTGCCGCCGGGGATCGCTTCGAGCAGATGCAGCACGCGTTCGATCCGCTGGGTGATCTCGTCGATCAGGTCGACGGCATCCGCGGCCGCATCGCCGAGTTGCTGGCTGGCGTCGGCGGCGATGCCGCCGAGTTCGGCGTGGCCGTAGGCCGGCGCCGACCCGGCCAGACGATGCAGCAGCGTGCGCAGTTCATTGCGTGCGCCGGCATCGGCCGGAGCAGCGCGCAGGTTCGACCAGGCGTCCGCGACGTGATCGCGCTTGCTCGGCAATGAAGCGACATAGCGGGCGCGCAGCAGCGCGAGACGATGATCGAAGTCCATGGTCGGAGTCTGCGCCGCATCCGGCGGTCGTCTGGGATGTGGGCAGACTAGCGCGCGGCTGCGCCGCCACGCGCTGCTGTGACGATGTTTCACGGCCGCCAACCGGCATCGCCCCCGTTGCAGCGGCCGCCGTGCTAGCGTCCCGTTCCCACGCGACAGCGGAGCCAAAACGCCATGAACGACCTGAGCGGACGCGTCTTCCAGCAACTCGACCAGGGCCACATCGAGGCCATCGCCGGCCAGCTCGGCCTCGATCCGGGCCAGGCCAGCGATGCCATCCAGCAGGCGATCCCGCTGCTGCTCGGTGGCCTCGCGCGCAACAGCGCGACGCCGCAGGGCGCCGATGCACTGCATGGCGCGCTGGAACGCAACCATGCGGACGTCGATGTCGGCGGCCTGCTCGGCTCGATCTTCGGTGGCGGTGGCGACAGCCGCCCGGCAGGCGGCCTCGGTGACATCCTTGGCGCGGTCCTCGGCGGCGGCGGCGCTCCGGCCAGCAACGGCGCCGGCATCCTCGGCCACATCTTCGGTGGCCGCCGCGGCCAGGCCGAGCAGGGTCTCGGCCACACCACGGGCCTCGGCGGCGCCGGCGCCGGCCAGTTGCTGGCCATGCTCGCTCCGCTCGTCATGGCCGTGCTCGGCAACATGACCCGCCGCCAGGGTCTCGACTCGAACGCCCTCAGCGGCGTGCTCGGCCAGGAGCGCAATCGCCTGCAGCAGGGCGGCATCGGCGGCCTGCTGGCCGGCGTGCTCGACCGCGATGGCGACGGCCAGGTCGGCCTCGATGAAATGCTGCAGGCCGGCGCGGGCCTGCTCGGGTCGCTCGGCAAGCGTTGACGTCGCGCCGTCCGTCACGCGCGCCCTCGCGCGCAGCGTGGTGCATCGACCTCGATCGATCCCGTGGCAGTGTCTGCCGAGATGGGCGATCCGGCATGGAACATCGGCGCTGCGGCATTGCAACGATTGCAAGCACTGCACGTGCACCACACCCCTGAGATGAACCCAGAAGCACCCGTCATCTGGACGATCGGACACTCGACCCGTGCGGCGGACGACTTCCTCGTCCTGCTCGTCGCGAACGCGATCGAGGCCGTCGCCGACGTTCGCCGGCATGCCGGATCGCGCAAGCATCCACAGTTCAATCCGTCCGCATTGGCTGCTTCGCTGCAACGACACGGCATCGAGTATGTGCCGATGCCCGAACTCGGAGGGCGTCGCAAGCCGCGCGCAGACTCGCACAACACGCTATGGCGCAATGAATCGTTCCGCGGCTACGCCGACTACATGGAAACCCCGGCGTTCGCGGCGGCGATCGAGCGTCTGCTCGTGCTGGCACGTCGCAAGCGCACGGCCATGCTCTGCGCGGAAGCGGTATGGTGGCGCTGTCACCGTTCGCTGATCGCCGATTGGCTGAAGACGGGCGGCGTCGAGGTGCGCCACATCCTCGGTCCCGGCAAGAACGAAGTCCATCCCTGGTCTTCGGCCGCGCAACTCATCGACGGCCGCTTGTCCTATGCGCCTCGCATGGATCGGCTGCTTTGAACCCGGGGCCTCGCCCTTCACGATGGCCCGTCCGCCACACGATCGCCGAAACCTTCGCTCCCGGTGCCTGACGGACCGAGGCGCCGCGGTCGCGAAGACGATTCGGCAGGATGCTCGTGACGATCGCAGGTTCCGTGCCCGCGTCAGCGCCCTTGCCCCGGCAGCTCGAGCTGTCACGTGTCCGATGGAGCCGGCTCCGCCGTCATTCCTCGCGCGTCACGCGCAGCACTTCCTCGGTCGAGGTGAGGCCGGCGAGGCACTTCTGCCAGCCGTCCTCGAGGATGCCCGGGGCGCGCGTGCGTGCATGGCGTTCGAGTTCGGCTTCCGATGCGCCCTCGTGGATGAGGCGGCGCATCGCGTCGTCGACCGGGACGAGTTCGTAGATGCCGGTGCGGCGCTTGTAGCCGCCGTGGCGGCCGAGGTCGGCGCGCGGGCGGTGCAGCGTGGCGACCGTGTCGGGGGATTGGCCGAACGCGGCGAGCTCGGCCGGCGTGGCGGCATAGGCCTCGCGCATGGCCGGATCGAGCGCGCGCACGAGGCGCTGGGCGAGCACGCCGACCAGGCTCGACGACAGCAGGAACGGTTCGACGCCCATGTCGCGCAGGCGCGTGACGGCACCGACCGCCGAGTTCGTGTGCAGGGTCGACAGCACGAGGTGGCCGGTCAGCGAGGCCTGCACGGCGATCTCGGCGGTCTCGAGGTCGCGGATCTCGCCGACCATGACGACGTCCGGGTCCTGGCGCAGGATCGCGCGCAGGCCGCGTGCGAAGGTCATGTCGACGCGCGCATTGACCTGGGTCTGGCCGATGCCGTCGATGTAGTACTCGATCGGATCCTCGACGGTCATGATGTTGCGCGAGGAGTCGTTGAGCCTGAGCAGCGCGCCGTACAGCGTGGTCGTCTTGCCCGAGCCGGTCGGGCCGGTGACGAGCAGGATGCCGTGCGGGCGCTCGATCAGGCCCTCGAGTCGTTCGCGCGTGGCCGCGTCCATGCCGAGCTGACCAAGGTCGAGGCGACCGGCCTGCTTGTCGAGCAGGCGCAGCACGACACGCTCGCCGTGGCCGGCCGGGATCGTCGACACGCGCACGTCGACCGGACGCCCGGCGATGCGCAGGCCGATGCGGCCGTCCTGCGGCAGGCGCTTCTCGGCAATGTCGAGCTTGGCCATGACCTTGATGCGGCTGACCACCGCGTTGGCGATGCCCTTCTGCGGCGCGAGCACCTCGCGCAGCACGCCGTCGATGCGGAAGCGCACGACGAGGCGGTTCTCGAACGGCTCGACGTGGATGTCCGAGGCGCCTTCCTTGACCGCCTCGGTCAGCAGCGCATTGAGCAGGCGGATGATCGGAGCGTCGTCGTCGCTCTCGAGCAGGTCTTCCGGTTCGGGCAGGTCGTCGGCGAGCGCCTTGAGGTCGAGGCGCTCGTCGAAATCCGAGACCATCGCGCGCGCATCGTCACCCTGCTCGTAGAGCTCGCGCAGCAGGCGCTCGAACGCGGGCGGCGCATGGCTGGCCAGCGCGAGCGGCAGGCCGAGGTGCCGGCGCAGTTCGGCGAGCACCTCGGGGCGCACGCCTTCGCGGCAGGCGACGTCGATGCGGTCGTCGTGCCAGGCGGTGACGGTGGCACCGTGCCGGCGCGCGAATCCGAACCCGGGTCGCGCCAGACGGCCCGGCGCCGCTGCGTTCACGGCTTGCCGCCGCGCTGCGCCGGCGTGTGTTCGTCGAGCGGCATAATAATTGAGTAAGTGAAAAAAAGCACCTGGATGAAAATTAAGGTGCTTTTTTGTTGACCAAACTTTC
>JAFLDX010000043.1 GCA_017302215.1 Lysobacterales bacterium | reverse complement strand
TCGGGCACGGCGGGCGGCTCGGGTTTTACCACCGGTTGCAGGCTCCACCAGGTGCGGCGGGTCGCGAGCAGATCTTTCCAGGCGGGCTTGCCGGCGGATTCCGCGGGCGGCTCGTCGCGCGGGTCGCAAGCGCCTTCGCCTCGAGGTGCGCGCCGACAATGCCGGCGCGCAACGCCTGTACGAACGCCGCGGTTATCGACGCATCGGTCGCCGCGCCGGCTACTACGAGGACGGCGCGGACGCCTTGCGTTACGAGAAGACCCTGGCGCACTGAGGACGCACCGGCATGCGCCGCCGTCACCAACCGGCCGCGTGCAGCTTCTGCTCGGTGGCGGCGTCGGCCGGGCGCGCGACGAGTCCGCCGGCCGGGGCGAGGCTGACGCGGTAGCGGCCGTCGTCGACCAGCGGCAGGTAGGCCGCACTGCCGAAATCCGCGTCGATCCAGCCGAGCCACTGCGGGAAGCGGCGACGCACGTCGTAGAGGTCGAACGGATTGTCCTCGCCGAGCGCGACCACGCTGCGCGTGCGTTCGGTTTCGTGCGCGGGGTCGACATAGCGGCCGCTGAGCCGGTCGACGCGGTACAGCGCCGGCGCGCCGAACACGACCGCCGCCGGTTGCCACTTCAGCACGCGCGCATCGAGCTGCCACTGGTCGCCGGCCAGCTCGGCGTGGCGCCGCGTGCCATCGGGATACTCGAGGCGCACGTCGTAGCGTTGCTCGCCGAGCTGGCGCGTCGACAAGGTTGCCACCGGCGTCTCCGCGGTCAGGCGCCGGTAGCCGAGCAGGGCGGTGGCGGCGAAGGCGCCGAGCACGGCGAGCAGCACGAATACGAGGCTCCACAGGCTGCTGTGGCAGGCCGAGAAGCGTCGGCGCGCACGCCAGCGCCGGCGCGCGCCGGCGCCGTTGGCCAGCGCGAACAGCAGGCACAGGCCGGCGAACACGTAGAGGGCAATCAGGAATGGCGTAATCGGCATGCGTGCAAGCATACCGCCGCGCGCTGGCCGTGCCGTGAACCGCAGGCGCCGGCGCGCGCGGCTATACTCGGCGCGGTCCCCTCCGACCGTACCGCCATGCGCCCCTTGCTCCGCTTCAACGTACTCGCCGTGCTCCTGCTGCTCGCCGCCTGCGGCAACAAGGGCGACCTCGTGAAGCCGCCATCCGACGCGCCGCCGAAGGCGACGACGCCGGCGCATTGAGGCCGCGCCGCGCGTGGCCCTCGCCTTCACCAAGATGCACGGCGCCGGCAACGACTTCGTCGTCGTCGACTGCCGCTCGACGCCGCTCGGCCTCGATCCGGCCGCGATCCGGCGGCTCGGCCATCGCCATTTCGGCGTCGGCTTCGACCAGCTGCTGACGATCGAGCCGGCCACCGACGGCGAAAGCGCCTGGGCCTACGGCATCTGGAACAACGATGGCACGACCTCGGGCCAATGCGGCAACGGCGTGCGCTGCGTGGCGGCCTGGCTCGCTCGCGCCGGACTTCTTGCGGCCGGCGCCACGCGCCTGCAAAGCCCGTCCGGTGCGGTGACGGTCGAACTCCTCGACGACCGACGCGTGCGCGTCGACATGGGCGAGCCGCGTTTCGATCCGATGGCGCTGCCGCTCGATGTCGCGGTCGAAGCCGATCGCTACACGATCGACGCGGTCGGCCAGCCGGTCGTCGTCGGTGCGGTGTCGATGGGCAATCCGCATGCGCTCATCGAAGTGGACGACATCGCAGCGGCGCCGGTCGGCGTGCTCGGTCCGCAGGTCGCCCATGCCGCGGCGTTCGCCCACGGCTGCAACGTCGGCTTCGCCGAGTGGCGCGGACGCGATGCGATCGCGCTGCGCGTGTACGAGCGCGGTGCCGGCGAGACCCTCGCCTGTGGCAGCGGCGCGAGCGCGGCGGTCGCGATCCTGCACCGCCGTGGCCGCGTCGATGCCGATGTGCGCGTCAGCCTGCCCGGCGGAGTACTCGACATCCATTGGGACGGGTCCGGCCATCCGTTGTGGATGACCGGACCGGCCGCTTTCGTCTTCGAAGGAACCTGGCATGACTGAGCTCAGCGTGAAGGAAGGCCTCACCGCGATGGAAGTCGCGAGCTACCTGCGTCGCCACCCCGATTTCCTCAAGGAGTTCCCGGACCTCGCCCTCACCCTGCTGCTGCCACGCGAGCAGGGGCCGGCCGCATCGCTCGCCAGCTATCAGCTGGAAGCCCTGCGCGACAAGAACGCCGAGTTCTCCCGGCGCCTGCGCGAACTGATCGAGATCGCGCACGAGAACGAGACGCTGATGGTGCGCGTGCACACGCTCACGCTCGCCCTGATGCGCGCGACCGGGCTCGGCGACACGGTCTCGCGCGTGGTCGCGAGCCTGACCGAGGACTTCAACACCGACCTCGTGCGCATCGTGCTGTTCCGCGCCGATCCGGACCTGCCGGCGGCCGACTGGCTGCTGGTCGAGCCGCAGGGCGTCGCGGCGATGCCGGCCTTCGCCGAGTTCCTCAAGCGCGGCGAGCCGCTGTGCGGGCGCCTGCAGCAGGACAAGCTCGATGCGCTGTTCGGCGAGAGCGCCGGCGAGGTGCGTTCGTCGGTCCTGCTCGCGATCGGCGAGGTCGGCATGCTCGCGATCGGCAGCCTCGATGCGAACCGCTTCCACCCGGGCATGGGCACGGTGTTCCTGCGCCTGATCGCCGATGCGGTGTCGAGCGCGGTCGCGCGTTACGCGCGGACCGACTGAGGCCGTGTCGGCGCAGCGCGGGATGCACGCCGACGTCGAACGCTTTCTCGGCTGGCTGCGCGTCGAGCGCCGCTACTCGCCGTCGACGATCACGAACTATGCGCGTGCCCTGGACCGGCTCGAGGCGCATGCGGCGGCGCTCGGCCTCGCGCGCTGGGAGGCCCTGCGCAGCACGCAGCTGCAGACACTCGTCGCCCGCCTGCATCGCGAAGGCCTCGGTCCGTCGAGCTTGGCCCAGTTCCTGTCGACCTGCCGCAGCTTCTTCCGTTTCCTCGCGCGCGACGGCCACGTCCGCCTCAACCCGGCGATCGGGGTGCGCTCGCCGAAGGTCGTGCGCAAGCTGCCGCAGGTGCTCGATGCCGACGAGATGGGCGCCCTGCTCGAGTTCCCGGTCGACGATGCCGAGGCCGTGCACGACCGCGCGATGCTCGAACTGCTCTATTCGAGCGGCCTGCGCGTGGCCGAGGTCGTCAGCGTGCGCTGGCGCGACCTCGATGCCGCCGAGGGCATGCTGCGCGTGACCGGCAAGGGTTCCAAGACGCGCCTCGTGCCGGTCGGCCGGCAGGCACTGGCCGCGCTCGCCGCGCTGCGCGAACAGGACCGCGGCGGCGACGACGACCTCGTCCTGCGCGGCCGCAACGGGCGTGCGTTGAACCCCAACGGCGTGCGCACGCGGCTCAAGCGCCGCGCACGCGACCAGGGCATCTGGAAGCGCGTCTACCCGCACCTCATGCGTCATTCCTGCGCGAGCCACCTGCTCGAGTCGTCCGGCGACCTGCGCGCCGTGCAGGAACTGCTCGGCCACGCCGACATCGGCACGACGCAGATCTACACCCACCTCGACTTCCAGCACCTCGCCAGGGTGTACGACGCCGCGCACCCGCGCGCCAGGCGCAAATGAGTCCGCGCGCGCCGACAACCATCGCGATCTGTGCACCGACGCAGATCGTGCCCGGACGCCGCTCCATGCGAGGGAAGGCCTGAACGAGGGTCATCGCGGCTGAAGCCGCTCCCACAAGAGCACTGCAACCTCGACCGCAGTCTGTGGGAGCGGCTTCAGCCGCGATCAGGGTTGATCGGAATTTCCCGCGAGCCGGTCGACACGAGCGGACCAGCGAAACATGCCGCCGGGAGCCGCCGCGGGCCCATCACGACCCGGTCGCTTGCAATCGGGCCGGCCAACCCCAGATCGGCCGGCCCGACCGCGCGAGCCGCCATGGACAGTTTCCACGCCACCACCATCGTTTCGGTGCGCCGTGATGGCCGTGTCGTGATCGGCGGCGACGGCCAGGTCACGCTCGGCCACACGGTCATGAAGGCCAATGCGCGCAAGCTGCGCCGGCTCGGCGCGAAGTCCGACGTGCTGGCCGGCTTCGCCGGCGCAACCGCGGATGCGTTCACGCTGTTCGAACTGTTCGAGCAGAAGCTCGAGCGCTTCAGCGGCAACCTCACGCGCGCGGCGGTGGAGATGGCCAAGGACTGGCGTACCGACCGTCGCCTCGGCCGTCTCGAGGCGATGCTCGCCGTCGCCGACAAGGATGTCTCGCTGCTGATCTCGGGCAACGGCGACGTCGTCGAACCCGAGAACGGCCTCATCGCGATCGGCTCGGGCGGGCCGTACGCTCTGGCCGCGGCCAAGGCCCTGCTCGAGAACACCGGACTCGACGCGCGCGGCGTGGTCGAGCGCGCGCTCAAGATCGCCGGCGACATCTGCATCTACACGAATCACAGCGTGACGATCGAAGAACTGGCTTGAGGCAGGGGCCAGTGATTGGGGGCGAGGGCGCAATGACCGGCATTTCCCCGCATCCATGCGCTGTACAACCTTCCTGCTGCCAAGCCACCTCGCGTTTCGAGCCCTCGCCCCTAGCCCCTAGCCTCCAGCCCTATGTCAAACATGACGCCCCGCGAGATCGTCCACGAGCTCGACCGCTACATCATCGGCCAGCACGCCGCCAAGCGCGCGGTCGCGATCGCCTTGCGCAACCGCTGGCGGCGCATGCAGCTCGACGACTCGCTGCGTGACGAGGTAACGCCGAAGAACATCCTCATGATCGGCCCGACCGGCGTCGGCAAGACCGAGATCGCGCGCCGTCTCGCCGCGCTCGCGAACGCGCCGTTCATCAAGGTCGAGGCGACCAAGTTCACCGAGGTCGGCTACGTCGGCAAGGACGTCGAGCAGATCGTGCGCGATCTCGCCGACGCTGCGGTCAAGATGGCGCGCGAACAGGCCAAGGCGCGCGTGCGCGCGCAGGCCGAGGACCGCGCCGAGGAGCGCATCCTCGATGCGTTGCTGCCGCGCCGCCAGGGCGTCGGCTTCGCGCACGAGCCGGCCCCGGCCGATCCGCGCGACAACGAGACGCGCCAGAAGCTCGCGCGCCAGGTTCGCGAGGGCAAGCTCGACGAGCGCGAGATCGAGGTCGAGCTCGCGATGAACCTCGGCGTCGAGATCATGGCGCCGCCCGGCATGGAGGAGATGACCAGCCAGCTGCGCGGCATGTTCCAGTCGCTGTCCGGGCAGCGCACGCAGAAGCGCAAGCTCAGCGTCGCCCAGGCGCGTCCGCTGCTGGTCGAGGAGGAGGCCGGCAAGCTCGTCAACGACGAGGAGATCAAGGCCGCGGCGATCCGCAACTGCGAGCAGAACGGGATCGTCTTCATCGACGAGATCGACAAGGTCGCCCAGCGCGGCGAGTGGAGCGGCGCCGGCGTCAGCCGCGAAGGCGTGCAGCGCGACCTGCTGCCGCTGGTCGAGGGTTCGGCGGTGTCGACCAAGCACGGCATCGTCAAGACCGACCACATCCTGTTCATCGCCTCGGGCGCGTTCTCGCTGGCCAAGCCGTCCGACCTGATCCCGGAGCTGCAGGGCCGCTTTCCGATCCGCGTCGAGCTCGGCGCGCTGACCGCCGACGACTTCCGCCGCATCCTCGCCGAGCCGCAACATGCCTTGACGCGGCAGTATTCGGCGCTGCTCGCCACCGAAGGCGTCGGCCTCGAGTTCAGCGAAGAGGGCATCCGTCGCCTCGCCGAGGTGGCCTTCCAGGTCAACGAGCGCACCGAGAACATCGGCGCACGCCGCCTGCACACCGTGCTCGAACGCCTGCTCGACGAGATCTCGTTCGCGGCATCGGATCATGCCGGCGGACACTTCACGATCGACGCGGCCTACGTCGATGCCCACCTCGGCAACCTCGTCAAGGACGAGGACCTGTCTCGTTACATCCTGTGAACACGGCGCCGTGAAGTTGCACATGCTGCCCAATCATCCGACCATAGCGCCATGAGCACCGTCGTCCCGTTCAAATCCCGCGGCCTGCGTGCCGTCCTGCGCGAGTCGCTCGAGCAGCGCGTGCCGATGCGATTCGCGCGCGAGCGCATCCAGCCCGGCTGGATCCACGGTTACGTGATCGGCCTGTCGCGCGATTTCTGCCTGATCGCCGAAGTCGGCGATGCGATGCGCTTCGACGGCTACGTCGTGCTGGCGATAGCCGACCTCAGCCAGATCGAGGAAGACCCGTCGCGCGAGTTCGTCGAGAAGGCGCTCGCGATCCGCAACGAGCAGCTCGCCGTGCCGGCCGATTTCGGCCTCGACGACTGGGCCTCGATCGCGCAGTCGGCGATGCGGGTCGCCCCGCTCGTGTCGGTCAACATCATCGAGGACGATGCCGGCGAGGTCAGCTACATCGGCCAGCTCGCCGGCGTCGAGAGCGATGCGCTGGTCCTGCGCGAGGTCGATCCGAACGCGCACTGGTATCCGGACACCGGCGACTACGGCTTCGACGAGATCGCCTCGATCGGTTTCGGCACGGGCTATCTCGATGCGCTGTGGCAGGTCGCCGGTTCGCCGGCCGATCCGCTCGCGCCGAAGGCGCCGCGCAGTGATCGCGTGAGTTGAGTGGTCGGTCGCGGCGCGGTTCGCGCCGCACATCTTCTGTATGACCCGACTGCAGGAAGCGGCTTCCGCCGTGATGCTCTTTCCTTGCAGGGTTGTACAGCCAAGGCATCACGGCTGAAGCCGTTTCCTGCAGGGAGATGCAGGTTCGTACAGCCCTATCCTGCACGCTGTGTGAGTCACGCGCGATGAACATGCCCGTCCCGGTCGGCATCACCCTGCATCGCGCCTCGCATGTGCTCGAGGTCGCGTTCGACGACGGCGAGGTGTTCCGCCTGCCGGCCGAATATCTGCGTGTGCATTCGCCGAGTGCCGAGGTGCAGGGGCATGGACCAGGGCAGAAGGTGCTCGTTGCCGGCAAAATCGATGTCGCGATCGACGACCTCGTTCCAGTCGGCAACTATGCCGTCCTGCTCAAGTTCAGCGACGGCCACCAGACCGGAATATTTTCCTGGGACGTGCTGCACGCGCTCGGTCGCGACCACGAGCGCAACTGGCGCGACTACCTCGCGGCGCTCGAAGCGGCCGGTCGCTCGCGCGAGGCCTGATGCGCCACGGCACATCGCGCACAGGGTGCGCTCCTACGGTTTCGGGGGTCACCAGCCGCCGCCGCCGCCGCCTCCACCGCCACCCCCGGATGAGCCCCCGCCGCCGCCGCCCGACGACGAACCGGGCGGGCTCGCCGACGAGCTGATCGCGCTCGACAGCGACGAATTGAGCGAGCTGCCGAAGCTGCCGGCATCGAAGCGCGTCCCGCTCGAAGCGTGGTACCAGGCCATGCCCGCGCCGGCCGCGGCGACCGCGCTGGCGCCCATGACCGCGGCGAGACGATCGCCCCAGGTCTTCTCGACATCGAGCGCCATCGCGTACGGCAGCAGGCGCTGATACTCGTCGATCGTCATCGGCGGTGCCTTGGCGCGCGCGAGTTCGTCGCGCTCGGCGACACCGAGGTAGAGGCGCAGGCCGTCGAGCTGATCGAGCAGTTTGCGTCCGTCCACGGTCGGCGCACGCATCCACTGCCCGAACGGCACCTGCACGACACCGATCGTCGTGACCAGTAGCGCGAACATCACGCTGGTGAAGTGCGAGAGGAAGTACGCTGCAGCGGCCGTCAGCGCGGCGAAAAGGAGTGTGGCCAGCGTCCAGCCGATCGCGAGCCGGCCATCGCGCCAGCGGCTGATCGCGGCGAGCAGGAAGCCAGCCGTCGCCATCGCGAGCAGGCCGGTCGCGATCGAAGGGAACACGACTCCGAAAGTCGGCCGTACATCGTCGAGCAGCAATGCGGCCGTGATCGTCGCGATCGCGATGACGAAGCCGAGGCAGCCGATGCCGTCGTTGCGGCGGAAGTTGGGCTTCGCGTGGGTATCGGCCATGAACTTCTGGTGCGCGCTGCGGATCGGGCCGATGCGGGCGTGGTGCTCCTGCTTCAGTTCGAGCGTGTTCGACGTGGCAAACAGGCTCTCGTGCAGGTGCCGGGTCGAATCGGGCTGGGTCGCCGGCGCCTCGCCGCGCTTGTGCAGTTCGTAGGTCTTGCCCTGCTGGCGGACCTCGAGTGCACCGGCCACGCCGAGCTGGACGACATCGGCGGCGAAGCAGGTGTCGTCGTACTCCATGCGGCGCACGTAGCGCGCCACGCCGGCCGAGATGCCGGGCGGCGGATCGTACTGCGGGAAGATCACGCCCCTGGCCGGATCGCGACCGACGCGCGCCCACTGCGTCCACAGGAACAGCACGAGCACGCCGAGGCCACCTAGCGCGATCGCATCGCGGCGGTTGTCGATCGTGTACCAACCGATCTGTTCACGCAGCGACGGTGCTTGCACGATCCCCTTCGGGAACATCACGACAAGGGTCAGGCCGTGCTGCGGCGGCAAGGCATGGCGCGTGGCGACGACCGCACGCCCTTCCTCATCGACGCCGGTCGTCGCGTCGCTCGCCTTCGATCCCTGCTCGCCCGTGTAGGCCTCGACCTTGAGCTTCCCGCGCGCGCCATCGCCGGGCAGGCTGACCGTGGCCGAAGCGCGATCGATCGTGAAATCCCAGCCATTGCCGGTGACGTTCCAGTACAGCTCGTCGTGATCGTCGAAGAACCCGAGCTGGCGAGCGGTGCGATAGCGGAACACGTACTCGTGCTCGCCGGGGTCGAGGCTGACGTCGGGGTCGCCGAAGTAGACCCGCACGCCATTGGCGATCGCTTCGGCGCGCCACTTCTCGGGTGCCCCATCCCGGCTGACGTCGAGCGGTTCGAACACCACGCGCACGCGACGGCCGCCGCGGTCGCGATACGCGGTCGGGAAATCGCGATAGATGCCTCGGCGGATGCGGTTGCCTTCGGCGTTGACGCGGATCGTCTCGGCCACCGTCATCGAGGCATCGGCGACGACGACGATGTCGCTGTGGAAGTCGAGGATGCGCTCCTCGGCCTCGGCCGCTGCGCCGACGAAGGCGAGGACCAGCAGGAGCAGGGTCTTCATCACGGGGGCGTCCTCCCGGGGGCAGCCGCTTCGAAGAACTCTCCACGCCGGAAGCCCGCGAGCCGGGCCACGATCAGGTCCGGAAACCGCTCGATGCGCGTGTTGAGCTGGCGCACGGCACCGTTGTAGAAGCGCCTTGCGTACTGCAGGTGGTCCTCGATCGCGACGAGGTCGCGTTGCAGTTGCAGGAAGTTCGCGCTGGCCTTCAGATCCGGGTAACGCTCGTCGAGGGCGAGCAGGCGTCCGATGCCGTCGGCGAGTTCGTCCTCGAGGCCGGCACGCTCGGCCAGGTTCGTCGCACTTCCGGCACGCGTGCGCAGGGCGGTCACCGCGGCGAGCGTGGCGCGCTCGTAGTCGGCGTAGGCCTTGACCGCACTGACGAGCTGCGGCGTGAGGTCATGCCGGCGCGTGAGCTGCACGTCGATGTCGGCCCAGGCCGCGCGCATCTGGTTGCGGTCGGCGATCAGCCGGTTGAACAGGACGATGGCCGCGAACGCGAGCAAGGCCAGCACGACGAGTCCCGCGATCAGCATGAGCGCTCTCCGCGAGGGTCAGGGTGCCGGCGTGCGGAGATGGCGTGCGAACGCCGCGGCGATCGCATGGTAGACGTGCTTGCGCATCGCCGGCGTCGACAGGCCGTGCTTGCCACCCGGATAGGTCATGAGCTCGAACGCGACGCCGCGTTCCTGCAGTTCCGCCATCAGTTTCGTCGAGTTCGTGAACTGCACGTTGTCGTCGGCCATGCCGTGCACGAGCAGCAGCGGCGAGGAGAGCCCGTCGAGCCACGCGAACGGCGCGCTGCGGATGTAGCCGGCGCGGTTCGTGCTCGGCAGGCCGAGGTAACGCTCGGTGTAGTGCGTGTCGTAGAGCATCCAGTCGGTGACCGGCGCGACCGCCACGCCGAGCGCGATCTCCGGGGACGCCTTGGCCAGCAGCATGGTCGTGAGGTAACCGCCGTAGCTCCAGCCGAACACGCCGATGCGCGATCCGTCGACCCACGGCTGCTGCTTGAGCCAGGCGATGCCGGCGAGCTGGTCCTCGACTTCGACCGCGCCGAGCTGGCCGTGGATCGCGTCGGAGAACGCACGCCCGCGTCGCGCCATGCCGCGGTTGTCGAGCGTGAAGACGACGTAGCCCTGCTCGGCCATGTACTGGCAGAAGCGGACCTGCTGGCTCGCGTGCACGGTGGCCGGGTCGCCCCACGCGCGCACGACGCGCTGCACGCCGGGCCCGCCGTAGTAGAAGTCGAATACCGGATAGCGTTTCGCGGGGTCGAAGCCGCGTGGCTTGAACAGGCGGTAGTGCAGGGGTTGGCCGTCGCTCGCGGCGAGCGTGCCGAACTCCGGCAACGGTGCTTCGTCACGGTACGGTGCGAACGGATGAGCGGCGTCGAACGCGTTCTTCTCGATCCAGTCGATGCGCGTGCCGTCGGCGGCGTGCAGGCTCACCTGCGGCGGCACGCGCGGACTCGAGTAGGTGTCGACGTAGAAGCGCGCGTCGGGCGAGAACGCGATCTGGTGCACGCCTTCGCCTTGCGAGATGCGCTCCGGGTCGTTGGCCGTGCTGCCGTCGAGCGCGAGTCGATACAGCTGGCGATCGCCGGCGAAGTCGCGGTTCGATTCGACGTAGACGTGGCCGGCCTTCTCGTCGACCGCGAGCAGGCGGTCGATGTTCCAGTCGCCGGCGCTGAGCGTCGCCACGAGCTTGCCGTCGAGGCCGTAGTGGTAGAGATGGTGATAGCCCGTGCGGTCACTGGCCCACACGAATCCCTTGCCGTCGGCGAGGAAGTGCAGGTCATCGTGCAGGTCGATCCAGGTCGCGCTCGTTTCGGCGAGCACCGTGCGCTGCTCGAGCGTGGCCACGTCGACGAAGCGCAGCTCGAGACGCTTCTGGTCGCGCGACTGCCACTGGTACGCCACGCGTTTCGCGTCCGGCAGCCAGTCTACACGCGCGAGGTAGATGTCCTTGTCCGCGCCGAGGTCGATCCAGCGCGCCTCGCCACCGCCCGGCGCGACGAGGCCGAGCCTGACCTCGACGTTCGCATCGCCGGCCGCCGGGTAGCGCTGTTCGATCACATCCGTTCGGTCGGCCTGGATCTCGAAGCGGCGCACGACCGGCACGGCCTTGTCGTCGGTGCGCTCGAACGCGATGAGTGAATCGTCCGGTGCCCACCAGTAGCCGCGGTCGCGGCCCATCTCCTCCTGGGCGATGAACTCGGCTTCGCCGTTGCGCACGCTGCCGCCGCCGTCGCGGGTCAGCGCGCGCGACTTGCCGGTGGCGAGCTCGAGCACCCACAGGTTGCCGTCGCGCAGCCACGACACGTAGCCGCCTTTCGGCGAAATGCGCGGATCGAGCACCGCGCCCGCCGTGTCGAGCGCGCGCAGGGCCTGGTCCTTCGTCGCGGCGAGGTCGTAGAGATAGAGCGCGTCGCCGAGCGGGAACAGCAGCTTCCTGCCGTCGGGCGACCACGCGTAGTCGACGATGCCGCTGAACCCTGCCGTGCGCGCGCGCTCGCGACGCGCCGCCTCCTCTGCGGAGATCGTCTCCTTCGGCGCCACCGCGTCGGCATCGACGAGCAGGCGAAGCTGCTTCGCCGCGACATCGTAGGCCCACAGGTCGTAGCGGTTCTGGTCGGTGGCCTTCGGCCGCAGCAGGCTGAGGCGCGCACCGTCCGGCGAGATCTCGAGCGAGCGCGGCGCCGGCCCGTCAAGGCTGCCGCCATCGAAGATGCGCTCGATCGTCAGCGGTTCGGCCATGGCATTGATCGTCGCGGCTGCGAGGAGTGTGGCTATCACGAGGCGCATCGATTCCTCCCGTCGATGCATGCATTATCACCGCAATCGCGACCGTGCTCGTCATCCCCAGGGTGGACGAAGCACGGCGGACGTTCCGGGAACCCTCCTCGATCCCGTCATCCCGACGCAAGCCGGGATCCCCTCAAGCCGACGGAAGCAGGACCGCATCGCAGCCCTGCGACAAGCGTGAAAGAATCGCAGGATGTCTTTGCCATGCTGCGCTCCATCCAGCGGGTCGCGTTGCGCACGTCGAGATGCTTGATGGGATCCCGGCAGGCGCCGGGATGACGGACGGCAGAAATCCCCGTCGCCAACCGGAATCGGTCGAGCAAGCTCGACTCTACGCAAAGCGTGCTTCGCTCGGTCGCATGATGCAACCTCACCGCCGTCGTCCCGGCGCAAGTCGGGACCCATTCGAGCGCATCGGCAAACCATCGCACCGCCGTTTGCGCATCGTGTGGTTCGCGCAGCGAGGCGCATGTCCGTTGCGACGGTTCGCGCTGTTGCGGCGCAGAGGCTTCGCATCAGCGTCCGAACAACTGCTTGCGTTCCTCGTCGGTCAACGGTTTCCCAGCATCCGGATTGACCTCGGGACCGCGTGCGTAGGCGCGCTGCGTGGCCGGTCGCGCGGCGATCGCGGCCTGCCAGCGGCGCACGTCGGCGAAGGGCGCGAGGTCGAGCGGTGCCTTCGTGTACGGGTTGATCCACGGATAGGCCGCCATGTCGGCGATCGTGTAGTCGTCGCCGGCAATGAACGCGCGCCCGGCAAGACGTCGGTCGAGCACGCCGAGCAGGCGCAGCACTTCCTTCGTGTAGCGCTCGATCGCGTAGGCGATCTTCTCGGGCGCGTACACGTTGAAGTGCCCGTACTGGCCGGTCATCGGCCCGAGTCCACCGACCTGCCAGGCCAGCCATTCGTCGACGCACGTTCGCGTGCGCAGGTCATGGCCGCCGAACTTTCCGGTCTTGTCGGCGAGATAGCGCAGGATCGCGCCCGACTCGAACACGCCGAGCGGCGCGCCGCCGTCGGCCGGCGCATGGTCGACGATGGCCGGCATGCGGTTGTTCGGCGAGATCGCGAGGAAGGCCGGTTCGAACTGTTCGCCCTTGCCGATGTTGACCGGCCGGATCGTGTAGTCGAGACCGGCTTCCTCCAGGAACAGGGTGATCTTGTGGCCGTTCGGCGTCGGCCAATAGTGCAAGTCGATCATGAAGTCCTCCGCGGGGATGATCCGATCGCGATGCGGGATGACGGGCGTCGATTCAAGTGGCTTTCGGCCCGCTTTCGTACTTCCAGTGGCGCGCCTTGCCCTCGGCCAGCCAATCGATCGCCTGCGCGACGCGCCGTTCGCGCGTGTCGTCGCGCTTCGCCTCGGCGATCCACTCGCAGTATTCGCGCCGATGGCTCGGCGCGAACGCCTCGAAGGTTCGGCGCGCCTTGGCGTTGCGTGCCAGCGCCTTCGCCAGTGCGTCGGGCACCTCGGCTTCGGCGCGCGACTTCGTGCGCTCGCGCCCGGGTACCTTCACGCCCTGCTCGTTGAGTTCCATCGCGCGGCGGATGATCGCCGCGAGTGTGCGCTTCGGCGGCAGCTCGCGCACGGCGGTGATGCGTCCGAACTGGCCCATCGCGTCGTCGCGTGCACCGGGCCCGCCGACACCTTCGATCAGCGCGCCCTTCCAGAAGCCGAACGCGACGTGCTGCTTGAACGCGGCCATGCTGCACAGGATCGCGCCGGCGTGGAGAAAGTGCGGGAAGCCCCACTTGATCGTCTCCACGACCTGCGGGCAGGCCGCATGCACGCGCGCGCGCAGCTCGCGCAGGATCGGCTGCGCGAACGGCGCGGCCTTGTCGATGTAGGCATCGATGCGCGGGTCGGTCAAGGCCATCGGTGGGCTCGCGGCATCGCGGGACAGGACGACGGGCACGCGGGTCGGTGGTTCATGGCGGCTCGAACCCGTCGGCGAAGACGCCGTCGGCCGTCTCGCTGCGCACCTGCGCGCCCGTCGTCGCCGATCCCTGCGCGATCACGCGCAGGTCCTTCGTGCAGGCAACGGCCAGGTCGGCGATCGTATACGACGGAATCGTCAGCCGTTCCTGCCGCCACGTCAGGCCGAGATCGTCGCTGCGGAAATAGGCCGAACCGGTCGCCGCGTGCAGCATGCCAGGCGTGCACGGGTCGAAGCGCAGCTCCGGTTCGGGGCCGGAGGTTCCCGGAATCGCACCGCGCGCCTGCCAGGTCAGGCCGCCATCGGTCGACAGCACGACCGGAAACGGCGCACTCGACGCACGCACGCCGATGACGATCGCATCGTCGTGGGGGTGCACCGCGATCGCCGACAGCAGCATCGATGGATCGGTGTCCACGAACTCGCCTCCATGGCTGTCGGCGCGGCGCAGCCGGTGCGACGTGCCCGACACCCAGGCGAGACCGTACACGCGTCCGCTGCCTTGCGCCGAGGCGGCGAGCCGGCGAATGCCGTTCGCGCCCGAGGCGATGCGCCACGCCGAGCCGCCGTCATCGGACCACATCACGCGCGACAGCCCTTCGACGGCGGTCAGGCGCGAGGCGTCTGCTCGATCGACTTTCAGATGCGAGAAGCGCGGGGCACCGCCGGTCGGATACTGCGTCAACGGCACGGCCAACCAGTGCACGCCGCCGTCGTCGCTGCGGAACAGGCCAGCCTCGGTGCCTGCGTAGACGCGCTCGGCATCGAACGGCGAGCGGACGAGGCCGATCACGCCCGGCGAAGTCAGTCCGACGCTTGATGACGTCCAGCTCGCGCCGCCGTCATCGCTGCGCGCGATGCCGTTCGCTTCGGTGGCCGCGAGCAGCGTCGACGGCGCGCGCGGGTCGATCGAAAGCGACGTGACAGACGCGAGCGGGATGCCGCGCGTGTGCGTCGTCCAGTGCCGACCCGCATCGGTCGAGACCTCCATGCCGGCCGCGGACGTGCCGTACAGGCGCCCTGCGATGCGCCGATCGGCGGCGAGCATCCGCACCGGCCGGTCACTGCCGACGTCGGTCCAGGTCACGCCGTGGTCGGTGCTCTCGAACAGGCGATCGCCGATGATCGGAAACTCGGCCCGCGCCGAAAACCACAATCGACCGCTCGCGAACGGGTCGGCGACGAACGCGTATCCCTTGTACGCATGGTGCACCGGCGTATGGGTGCCGCTCGACACGGTGTAGCGCGTCACGTACGACGCGTCGAGATTGTTCGAGGCCAGCATCACGATGTTGGAATTGGCCGGATCGACGATCAGCGCAGAGGCCATGCCGGGCGCGGCGAGCGTCGATGCCAGCGAGGTCCAGGTCGCGCCGCCGTCCGGCGAGCGTCGCAACTGCTGGGCGTTGTCGATCGCGTAGTAGAAGTCATCGTTCGGATCCGCAACCAGCGTCGGTGCCTGCAGCGCTGCCGGCGGGGCACCGGTCGTCACCCAGGTCTGGCCGAGATCAGACGAGCGCAGGACCGGCGTTCCCGACGTCGGTACGGCGAGCACCTCGTTGGCCCATTGGCCGAACGCGAAGCGCGCGATCGGCTCCGGCGTCGCGACCGCCGTCCACGTCGCACCGCCGTCATTGCTGCGCCAGGTCGAACCGGAGCCGGCGGCGAGCAGCACGTCGGGGTGGTCCGGTGACGCTTCGATGCGGTCGATCCAGCCACCGCGCACACCGAGTTCGACGCGCGTCCACGTCGCGCCATCATCGAGCGAGCGGTACACCCCATCGCGCGTCGCGGCATGAAGCGCGAGCGTCGACACGGCGACATCGTTGATCGGGCCGCCGTCCGGGCCGTTGGCGAGCCAGCTCGGATCGGCATGGGCGTGCGCCGACATCAGGACGCCGAGCAAGAATCCTCGTCGCACGCTGGTCCGCATCGCTGTCCGACTCCTCCGTCACAACGGCACGGCACGTCGGCATCGACGCGGCGCGTTGCCTGCAGGGTAGCGCGTTCGCCCGCTCGATTCAGCGCTTCGGCACGACCGCTCGGTTGGGCTTGCGGCGAGTGCGATCCGGTGTCGTCGACCATCCGTGGCCTGCACGGGATGAGTTCATCCTGAACTCACTTGCCGATGCAGAAGTCGGCGAAGATGCGGCCGAGCAGGTCGTCGGCGCTGACCTCGCCGGTGATCTCGCCGAGCACGTGCTGGACGAGGCGCAGTTCCTCGGCGGCGAGTTCGCCGGCGCGGGCCTCGGCGAGGTTGTGCGCGGCCGCCTGCAGGTGTCGGCCCGCACGTTCGAGCGCGTCGACGTGGCGCGCACGCGCACTGAACGTGCCGTCGCCGGATTCGCCGATTCCGGCCTGGCGACGCAGCTCCGCGACGAGCCGGTCGAGGCCTGCCCCGCTGCGTGCGGACAGCCAGACGTGCGGACCATCGCTGCGGGTCTCCATGCGCGCCGGCGTGCCGTCGAGGTCGATCTTGTTGTGCACGACGAGCACGGCGGCACTCGGCGGCAATCCGTCGAGCAGGGCACGGTCGGCCTCGGCGTGCGCGTCGTCGCTGACCAGGACGGCGAGATCGGCGCGCGCGAGTTCGACGCGCGCGCGACGCATGCCTTCCTGCTCGATCGCATCGCCGCTGGCGTGCAGGCCGGCCGTGTCGACCAGGGTCAGGCCGATGCCGTCGAGGTCGACCGTCTCGCGCAGCACGTCGCGCGTGGTGCCGGCGACGTCGGTGACGATCGCGCGGTCGCTCGCGGCGAGCGCGTTGAGCAGGCTCGACTTGCCGGTGTTGGGCCGGCCGACGATGACGACATGCAGGCCGTCGACGAGGCGCACACCGCGGCGTGTCGCGGCGAGCAGGGCTTCGTATTCGGCGCGCGTCGCGTCGAGTTCGTCGCGCAGGTCCGGTGCGGCGAGGAAGTCGATCTCCTCCTCGGGGAAGTCGATCGCCGCCTCGATCCAGACGCGCAAGCGCGTGGTGCGTTCGGTCAACGCATGCACGCGTCGCGAGAACTCGCCGTCGAGGCTGCGCATGGCCGCGCGCGCGGCCGCTTCGGAACCGCTTGCGATGAGATCGGCGATCGCTTCGGCCTGGGCGAGGTCGAGCTTGCCGTTGAGGAAGGCGCGTTCGCTGAACTCGCCGGGTCGTGCAGCGCGCGCGCCGAGTTCGAGCGTGCGCGCGAGCAGGCGGCGCAGCACGACCGGGCTGCCGTGCGCCTGCAGTTCGAGCACGTCCTCGCCGGTGAACGAATGCGGTGCCGGAAACAGGAGCAGCAGGCCGCGATCGAGCAGGCCGCCGTCGGTGGCGCGAAAGCTCGCCAGATGCGCGTGGCGCGGCCGCGGTTCTCGACCGAGCAGGGCGCGCGCGATCGGCGCGGCCTGCGGTCCCGAGATGCGCACGACGCCGACACCGCCGGCCCCGGGCGCGCTGGCGATCGCGGCGATCGTGTCGCCGGCGACCGTCATGCCGTGCCTACTTCGCCTTGGCCACGGCGGTCGTGGCCTCGCCGCGCTCGATGCGCTTGGTGATGACCCATTGCTGGATCAGGCTGAGGATGCCGTTGACGGTCCAGTACAGGACGAGGCCGGCGGGGAAGAACGCGAACATGACCGAGAACACGACCGGCATGAACTTCATGATCTTCGCCTGCAGCGGATCCATGCCGGTCATCGGCGTGAGGTGCTGGGTGGCGAGCATCGCGGCGGCATTGAGCACCGGCAGCACGAAGTACGGGTCCGGCGCGGTCAGGTTCTGGATCCAGCCGATGAACGGCGCCTGGCGCAGCTCGACGCTCTCGAGCAGCACCCAATAGAGCGCGAAGAACACCGGGATCTGCACGAGCATCGGCAGGCAGCCGCCGAGCGGGTTGATCTTTTCCTTCTGGTAGAACTCGAGCATCGCCTGGTTGAGCTTCTGCTTGTCGTCGCCGTAGCGCTCCTTCAGCGCGGCCATGCGCGGCTGCAGCTTGCGCATCTTCGCCATCGAGCGGTACTGCGCTTCGCTCAGCTTGAAGAACACCGCCTTGATCAGCAGCACGAGCAGGATGATCGCGAAACCCCAGTTGCCGGTCAGCTTGTGGAACTGCGCGAGCAGCCAGTGCAGCGGCTCGGAAATCACGGTGAACATGCCGTAGTCGACGGTCAGCGATAGGCCCGGCGCGACCTGGTCGAGCGTGCTCTGCAGCTTCGGGCCGACGTAGAGCCGGGCCGTCAGCGTCTTCTGCGCGCCCGGTTCGACCGTGACCGATGGCGACAGCGCGCGCACGAGGTAGCGCTGGCCGCTGCCGTGCGGGACGATCGTGGTCGAGAACGTGTCGGTCTCGCCAGCCGGCGGAATCCACGCGGCGAAGAAATAGTGCTGCAGCATCGCGACCCAGCCATCGGTCACCTTGCGGTCGAGCGGTTCCTTGAGGAACTTGTCGAACGCGCGCTTCTCGAACTTTTCCTCGGGGCTGTACCACGCCGCGCCGGCGAAACTGTAGGCCTCGGTGTTCGTGTAGCCCTTGAGGCCGGAACGGTCGACGTGGTGCGGCACGCGCTGGAGCTGGCGATACGCATTGCCGCTCCACGGCACGCTGCTGTTGTTGCTGATCTCGTCGCGCTGCTCGATCGCGTAGCTGCCGCGCTCGAACACGAACACCTTGCGCACGACGAGGCCGCTCGGATCGCTCCAGGTCAGCGGCACCTCGATGCGGGTTTCGCCGTCGGCAAGCGCATAGGCGTTCCTTTCGGGCGTGAAGATCGTCTGGTGGCCCGGTGCCGGCTGCGCATTGCTGACGAGACCGCTCTGGGCGACGTAGTAGCGCGCCGGATCCTGGTCGAACAGGCGCACGCGCGCCGGCTCCTTCGGCTGCTCGGGATAGGCGAGCAGCTCGGCACCGACGAGGCTGCCGCCGCGCGGGTCGATCTTGACGCGCAGCAGGTCGGTGGTGACGACGATCGGGGCGACGGTCGCGGCCGCGGTCGGCGCCGCCATCGCGGCATTCGCCGTCGCGCTCGCGGCGGGTGTATCGGCCGCATTCGGTGTTTCCGCGGCGTGCGGCACGTCGGCCGTGGCAGGTGTCGGCGATTCCGTGGCCGCCGGCGCACTCGTCGCCACGGCGGCCGGCTTCGGGCCGTAGTCGAGCTGCCACTGCGACCAGATCAGGTAGCCGAGCGCGAGCAGGGCCACGAGCAGGAACATGCGCGGATTATTCATGTCGGAATCGGATTCTCGCGGAGGGCGCCGCAGGGGCGCCG
>JAFLDX010000042.1 GCA_017302215.1 Lysobacterales bacterium | reverse complement strand
GAGCGCGCGCGGCGCCTCGACCGGCGGCGATGCGGACGCATGCGCGGCACGCGTTCGCGCCGACGAAGCAGGCGCGCCGAGATCGAACGCATCGTCCTCGCCCGACATCTCCGCGACCGGATCGGCAGCGCCCGCCCCGACCGCCGCGGATGGCGCATCGCGCAGTCTCGGTGCGAACCACAGCGAAGCCACTACAATCACGGCCAGCCCGACGCTCCAGCCCAGCCAACGCCCGACCCGGGCCTTCGACTGCCCTTCCATCGCGTCCCTCCTCCGCATGCGCGTACCCGTCCTCACCTATCACGCCGTCAACATCGCCGGCAACGACTACGCCGACAACGACCACGTCGCCTTCGCCGAAGACCTGCGCCTGATCGACCGCCTCGGCCTGCGCGTGGTTCCGCTGCAATGGGTCGTCGAGCAGCGCCGCGGCCTCGCCGCGCGCGATCTCGCCGGGTGTGTTGCGCTGTGCTGCGACGACGGCTCGGACCTCGACTTCCGCGACCTCGACTATCCGGGTCATGGCCGGCAGCGCAGCCTGTTCAACATCCTGAAGGATTTCATCGACGCCCACGGCGCCGACGCGCAGCCGCACCTGCACCTGACCAGCTTCGTGATCGCCTCGCCCGAGGCGCGTACCCACATCGACCGCGGTGCGCTGTTCGGCCGCGGCTGGATGAGCGAGGACTGGTGGCCCGAGGCCGAGGCCAGCGGACTCGTCTCGATCGGCAACCACAGCTGGGACCACAACCACCCGACCCTGCCGACGCCCAGCGTCGACGGCATGCCGCGCGGATCGTTCTTCGAAGTCGACAACGAAATCCGTGCCGAAGCCGAGATCGCCGATGCCGCGCGCTACATCGATGCGCGCATCGCACCGCGGCGCGCGCGCCTGTTCTGCTACCCGTTCAGCCACGTGCCGGCCTATGTGCACGACGAATGGCTGCCGCGCCGCGGCGAGGCCATCGGCCTGGCCGCGGCCTTCGGCGACGGCGCCGAGCCGCTGACGATGCACGGCGACGTATGGAACCTGCCGCGCTACATCTGCGGCTGGCACTGGAAATCCCCGGACGCGCTCGAGCATATCCTGCGCGAGGCGACGCGCTGACGCACCGCGTTGACGAGGGCCCCTTCGCGGGCGCCGCGAAGAACCACCGCACTCCTGCATTCCCGCGAAGCTTGAGACGCCTTTCGACAGCCGAAGGCGGGTTGCCGGGCTCCCGCCTTTTTCATGCGTCGAGCATGCTCGATCCCGGCTTGCGCCGGATGACGAGGGAATGCGGAGTCTTTCGAGGTGTCCTGATCCAGCGCCGCCGCCCCGCCGCTCAGAATGGTCCGATTGCATGCACCTTCGCGATCAGCTCCTCGCGACGCGCATCGGGCAGGTCGCGATGCCAGTGGGCGATCAGGAACCGATGCCGGGTCGGCACGAACCCCGCGGCCATGTCCACTTCGTAGGCGCGCGCGTCGCCGCAATAGCCGAAATAGGCCTCGCAGCGATCGGCGAAACGCGCGAAGCCGTAGCGCAGTGCGTGCAACAGCAGGCCGCCGCCGGCGCGCACGTGCTCGCGCTCGGCCTCGTTCATGCGCGCGAAACCGCGGCCGTCGGTGCAGCCGCCGCCGACCAGCATGACTTCGTCGAACGGGCGGAAATGCACGTACGAGAGCGGGACGTGCGACAACTCCGATTCGCGATAGAACGTCACGAGGTGATGCGGGAACGACGGCGGATCCTCGTTGAACTTGCGACGGAAGATCGGCGCGGCGAAGAACGCGCCGTCGGCCACTTCGGTCACGATGATGGGCGGTTCACTCATGCACGTGCGAGCCTGGCGGAAGGACGGAAGGTGGATCGGGGCGCATCGGCTCAGGCGTTGTGCACGCCGTGCGGCACGTGGCCCGTGGCGACGTGCCGGCGGGCCGATTCGACGTTGAGCATCGAGTCGTCGAAGAAAATGTCGGCGCCGAAGGCCTCGAGGAACGGCCCCTTGCTGCGCCCGCCAAGGAACAGCGCCTCGTCGATGCGCACCCCCCACTCGCGCAGGGTCAGGATCACACGCTTGTGCGCCGGTGCCGATCGCGCCGTGACGAGCGCCGTGCGGATCGGCGAACCCTCGATCGGGAATGCCGCCTGGATGCGGTGCAGCGCTTCGAGGAAGCCGCGGAACGGGCCGACCGCGAGCGGCTCGCGCGCGCGCTCGGTCTCGTTGCGGTGGAACGCTTCGAGGCCCTCGAGGTGGGAGACCCGCTCGGAGTCGTCGCCGAAGATCACGGCGTCGCCGTCGAACGCGATGCGCAGCTGCTCGCTCGCCAGCTGCGGCGCCTTCGAAGGCAGGATCGTCGCCGCCGCGACGCCGGCAGTCAGCGCGCGGCGCACGTCCTCGACATTGGCCGAGAGGAACAGGTTGGCACCGAACGGATGCGCGTAGTTCGCGGTCGGCGCGCCGTTGGTGAACGCCGCGCGCACGATGTCGAGTCCGTAGTGCTCGATCGCGTTGAAGATGCGCAGGCCGGTGTCGGCCGAATTGCGCGACAGCAGGATCACCTCGACGCGCGGCGCCGACGGCGCGAGCGCATTGAGGCGCAGCAGCTTCTGCACGAGCGGAAACGCGATGCCCGGCGCGAGCAGGTCGTCCTCGTGCGCGATCTGGTAGCGCGCGTAGGCATCGAGACCCTCGTCCTCGAACAGCGCATGGCTGTCGCCGAGCTCGAACAGCGCGCGCGAGGAGATCGCGACGACGAGCTTGTCGGCCGCGGCGGCGGGCGCGGGTTCGGCGGAAGCGGACATGACGCGCATTTTAGCCGATGCGAGGGCGGGCTGACGTTCCGGGACCCGTTGTCGGACAGGTGCACGAACCCGACACGGGATCGCTCCCCGTGTCTTCCATCCTCATCGCGAATACCCATGCCGTCATCCCGACGCGAGCGACGATCGCCTCCAGCAACCGGCGGGGTACGCATGGGAGGCTCGTCTCGCTGCAGCGTGGCTTGCGGCTTCGATCGTCAATCGGCCCTCATCCGGCGCTGCCGCGCCACCTTCTCCCCGCTGCGCGGGGCGAAGTGGAGCACGCACTCTTGCTCGTCGCTTTCCCTTCTCCCCGTGACAACGGGGAGAAGGTCCCGGTAGGCGGATGAGGGGCGCTCTTCGCATCGGGTCGCGCCAACATTCCGATCGAAGCCCCGCCCCTCATCCGGCGCTGCCGCGCCACCTTCTCCCCGCTCCGCGGGGCGAAGGATAGGCCGGCGTCGATTACTCCAGATGTTCCTTCTCCCCGCTGTGCGGGGCGAAGGACAGGCAGGCGTCGTTGAGCTCTTGATCTTCCTTCTCCCGGGGAAAAGAGCCTGCCCCGGACTCGATCCGGGGTGCCCGGAGGGCGGATGAGGGGCGCTTCTCGTCTTTGCCTGATCGCGATGCTGCGCGACGATCGGCCCCTCATCCGGCGCTGCCGCGCCACCTTCTCCCCGCTGCGCGGGGCGAAGGATAGGCCGGCGCCGTCGAACTCTTGATGCTCCTTCTCCCGTTGCGACGGGGAGAAGGAAGGCAGGCGTCGGTTGCTCCAGATGTTCCTTCTCCCCGTGGCGACGGGGAGAAGGTGCCCGGAGGGCGGATGAGGGGCGCTTCTCGTCGTTGCCTGACCGCGGTACTGCGCGACGATCGGCCCCTCATCCGGCGCTGCCGCGCCACCTTCTCCCCGCTGCGCGGGGCGAAGGACAGGCCGGCGTCGTCGAGCTCTTGATGTTCCTTCTCCCCATGGCGACGGCGAGAGAGAAGGCAGCCTCGCGGAGCTCTTGATGTTCCTTCTCCCCGTGGCGACGGGGAGAAGGTGCCCGGAGGGCGGATGAGGGGCGCTTCTCGTCGTTGCCTAATCGCGATGCTGCGCGACGATCGGCCCCTCATCCGGCGCTGCCGCGCCACCTTCTCCCCGCTGCGCGGGGCGAAGGATAGGCCGGCGTCGATTACTCCAGATGTTCCTTCTCCCCGCTCCGCGGGGCGAAGGATTGGCCGGTGTCGTCGAGCCCTTGATGTTCCTTCTCCCCGCTGCGCGGGGCGAAGGATAGGCCGGCGCCGTCGAGCTCTTGATGTTCCTTCTCCCCGTTGCGCGAGGCGAAGGGAGGGTCGACGTGGGCCCTGCGTGATGTCCGGCTTCAGTCGAAGTCGTCGGCGAAGATCCGGTCGAGGAGCAGGAATGCATTCCACGCATCGACGCGGCCGTAGCCCTGCACCGGGTTCGGGAATGTCGTCGCCGCGATGCCGCCGCAGACCTGGGTGGTCGACGTGAGCGGGATCGCGGTCTCGCGCAGCAACGCGGCGACGCGCGCCGGGTCGCCGCGCAGGCTCGGGTCGACCGACATGAGTAGGGCGACGACGCCGGCCACGTGCGGGGTCGCCATGCTTGTGCCGCTCATGCTGCCATAGGCGGTGTCGCTGCTGCGCGTGGCCGAGCGCACCGACGATCCGGGTGCGATGACGTCGGGCTTGACCGTCACGGCACCGACGACCGGCCCGCGGCTCGAGAAGCCGGACATCGCGTCCGCCGAGGTCATCGAACCGATCGTCAGCGAGGCATCGTAGATCGCCGGCGGATCGAAGATCGTCGAACAGGCCGAACCGTCGTTGCCGGCCGCGGCGACGAAGACGATGCCGCCCTCGACGAGGTTCTCGATCGCCTCGCGCACCTCGTTGCCGGCCGTGCAGCCTTCGTCCGGAGGACAGCCCCAGGAATTGTTGATCACGTCGGGCGCGCGGTCGGGATCGGGGTTCTGCCCGGCCGCGTCGGTGGGGGCGAGGAAAAACTGCGCGCATTCGTTGTAGGTGGCCGGCGTGCCGGCGCCGGCGTTCATGTTGCGGCAACCGATCCAGCGTGCCCCCGGCGCGACGCCGACCTGGTTCGTGCCGCCGTCGTCGCCGAGCATCGTGCCGACCGTGTGCGTGCCGTGGCCGTTGTCGTCGCACGGCTCCGGGCGATCGCCTGCGCAGGCCGCGCTGCCGGTGCCATGCACCGCATCGTGCCAGTTGTAGGCGTGCTCGGCGCTCGTGCCGTTCCAGCCGCGATACTTGTTCTTGAGTACCGCGTGGGTCCAGCGGATGCCGGTGTCCTGGCCGGCGACGACGACGCCTTGGCCGGTATAGCCGGCCGCCCACAGCATCGGCGCACGCACCTTGTTGACGCCCCACTCGATCGCCTCGATCGACGTCGGCTGCGGCAACGGCGTGCCCTCGCCCTCTTCGGCCGGACGCGCGAGTGCGACCGGCGTGTTCGTGCGCAGCGCGGCGATGTCGCTGCGCAGGGCGAGCGCTTCGAGCTGCGCCGGCGTCAGGCGTGCCTCGATCGAGTTGACGATCCAGAACGCGCGATGGGCAACGCCCTCGGCATCGAGCCAGGCACGCAGGTCGGCCTGGCTGACCTCGGCGGTCGCGCGCAGCATGTCGACGAGGGCGCGTCGGCGTTCGCGGTAATCGCCCTCGCCGCGCAGCAGCTGCTTCGGCGCCTTCGCGGCGAGCACGACGAGGGTGTCGACGCTGCCGTCGCGCGCGGCGGCCTCGCGCAGGCCGGGCGCAACCTCGACGGGGGCAGCGTGCGCGAGCGGCATGCCGGCCGCGGCCAGGGCGAGACACAACGGGAGGTGGCGCAAGCGACGGGTGCGAAGAGGCATGGCGGGATTTCCGAGGGATGGGCGGCGACCCGCCGGCGACGGCGCCGCGGTCCGGGTCGCGCATTGTGCCGCGAGTCCGTCCGTCGTGCATCGGTCGGTGGACGTCGTCACGGGGCGAACCGCAGAGCGGCGTTCAGACCACGAACTGCTCGTCGATGATGCGCTGGTCGAGGTTGTGCTCGGGATCGAACAGCACGGTCATGGTCTGCTCGCGCGATTCGCGCACGACGACCTCGACGACGTCGCGCACCTCGTTCGAATCGGCCGTCGCGCTGACCGGGCGCTTGTACGGATCGAGGATCTCGAAACGCACCTCGACGCGTGCCGGCAGTACCGCGCCGCGCCAGCGACGCGGGCGGAACGGGCTGATCGGGGTCATCGCGAGCAGGCCCGAGCCGAACGGCAGGATCGGTCCGTGCGCGGACAGGTTGTACGCCGTCGAGCCGGCCGGGGTGGCGACGAGCACGCCGTCGCACATCAGTTCCTCGATCTTGACCGCGCCGTCGAGCGATACGCGCACGTGCGCGGCCTGCTTGGTCTGGCGCAGCAGCGAGACCTCGTTGAACGCGAGCGCCTCGACGGTCGAGCCGGATTCGGAGCTGGCCTGCATCGCGAGCGGGCGCAGGGTCGTGCGTTGCGCGCGATCGATGCGCTCGGGCAAGTCGTCGGCATGCCAGGGATTGAGCAGGAAACCGACCGTGCCGAGCTTCATCCCGTAGACCGGAACACCGCGCGCGAGATGGCGATGCAGGGTGCGCAGCATGAAACCATCGCCGCCGAGCGCGACGATGACCTCCGCCTGCTCGGGCGGCACGCCGCCGTAGCGCGCCTTCATCGTCGCGAGCGCTTCCTGGGCTTCGGGTGCCTGGCTCGCGACGAAGGCGAAACGTTGGGTCACGACGAGGCTCTCCCGATGCATCGGCGCGAGCGACTCTAGCAGACCGCCGATGCGGCGCGTTGAATCACGCGGAATTGTCGTTACGGTGCGTGGGAGCGCACCGTGTGCGCGATCCAGGCGCCACGCAAGTGCGATCGCGCACAGGGTGCGCGGCTACCGGAGCGAACGAGGCTTCGTCGGAGCGCTCTCCAGGGCCAAGTTCGGGGCAGGCTCTGTGTTCGACCCATGCGCCATGCAGGAGCGATCGTGCGCTGGGTGCGCTCCAGTTGCGCATAAGGCACGCACCTGCGCACAGCGCAGGAGCGTGTCCTCAGCCGAGCTGGGCGAGGCGACGCACCGCGACGGAGACGATCGGATAGTCGACCGCGACCTGGCTGCGCATGTCGGCGAGCATGCCGAGCGTGTACTTGAGCGCCGGATCGTCACGCTCGAGCCATGCACCGACGCGCGCCGTGCCCTCGCCCTGCGGCGTCGCGCCGAGCACCTGCAGGGTCAATGCACGCTGGCGCTCGTTGAGCTCGTCGCGCAGCGATCCGCGCGCGTGCGCGTGCCAGCGCGTCTCGACCGGCAGGCCCTCGATCTTCTCCATCAGCCAGCCGAGGTTGAGCGCCTCGCCCGTGGCGTAGAAGACCGGAGCGACGTCGGCGATGCGCAGGCCGCCCTCGCGCGCCACCTCCACGATGTCGAGCAACGCGCCGAGCGGCGGCAGCGCGGCAAGACGGGCGGCGAGGTCCGGTGCGAAGCCCTGCTCGGTCCACTGCCGCGTCGCCGCGGCCAGCGCCGCGCGATCGCCTTCGGAGAGGAAGGCGTCGAGGTTGGCCTTGAGCTCGACCATGCCGGGCAGGTAGCGATCGACCGCGGCGGCGATGTCCTGCACTTCGGTCGGGTGATTGAGCAGCCAGCGCGTCATGTTGCGCAGCAGCTGCCAGATCGCGAGCGTCGCGTCGATCTGCGCGTTGCCGTTGATGCGTCCGTCGAGCGCCTCGATGTCGGCCCACAGCGCGCGCGCATCGAGCACCTCGCGGGCGATGTTGAAGGCCTTGGCGACCGCCGCCGGCGACTGCCCGGTGTCTTCCTGCATGCGCAGCATGAAGGTCGCCCCCATGCGGTTGACCATCGAGTTGGTCACCGCGGTGGCGATGATCTCGCGCTTCAGGCGATGCCGCTCCATGTGCTCGGCGAAGCGCTCGCGCAGCGGCTCGGGGAAGTAGCGGCGCAGTTCCTTCGACAGGTACGGATCTTCCGGAACGTCCGAATCGAGCAGCTGCTGGTAGATCACGATCTTCGAGTACGAAAGCAGGATCGCCAGTTCCGGGCGCGTCAGCCCGAGCCCGCGCGCCTTGCGCTCGAAGAATTCGGCGTCGCTCGGCAGGAACTCGATCTGGCGATCAAGCAGGCCCTGCGACTCGAGCGTGCGGATGAAATGCTGCTTCGAGCCGAGGCGCGCGACCGACATGCGCTCCATCAGGCTGATCGCGTCGTTCTGGCGATAGTTGTCGAACAGCACGAGGCGCTCGACTTCGTCGGTCATGGCGCGCAGCAGGGCATTGCGTTCGGCCACGCTGATCTCGCCACGCTGGACTGCGTCGTTGAGCAGGATCTTGATGTTGACCTCGTGGTCCGAGGTGTCGACGCCGGCGGAGTTGTCGATGAAGTCCGTATTCAGCAGCACGCCGTTGAGGGCCGCCTCGATGCGGCCGCGCTGGGTCATGCCGAGATTGCCGCCCTCGCCGATGACCTTGCAGCGCAGGTCGATGCCGTTGATGCGGATCGCGTTGTTCGCACGATCGCCGGCATCGGCGTTGGTTTCGATCTCGGCCTTGACGTACGTGCCGATGCCGCCGTTGAAGAGCAGGTCGACCGGCGCCTTGAGGATCGCCGTCATGAGCTCGTTCGGCGACATCGACAACGCTTCCTCGCCGATGCCGAGCGCGCGCGCGGCCTCGGCCGACACCGCGATCACCTTCGCCGTGCGCGCGAACACGCCGCCGCCGGCCGAGATCAGGCCCGTGTCGTAGTCGGCCCAGGAGGAGCGCGCGAGCTTGAACATGCGTTCGCGCTCGACGAAAGTGCGCGCGGCGTCGGGGTTCGGGTCGATGAAGATGTGGCGATGGTCGAATGCGGCCACCAGCCGGATGTGCTTCGACAGCAGCATGCCGTTGCCGAACACGTCACCCGACATGTCGCCGATGCCGACGCAGGTGAAGTCCTCGCTCTGCGAATCGCGGCCGAGCGCGCGGAAATGGCGCTTGACCGATTCCCACGCACCCTTGGCGGTGATGCCCATGCCCTTGTGGTCGTAGCCGACCGAGCCGCCCGAGGCGAATGCGTCGCCGAGCCAGAAATCATGCTCGGCGCTGACTGCGTTGGCGATGTCGGAGAACGTCGCCGTGCCCTTGTCGGCGGCGACCACGAGATACGGATCGTCGCCGTCGTGGCGCACGACTTCCTCCGGATGCACCACGGCACCCTCGACGAGGTTGTCGGTGATGTCGAGCAGGCCATTGATGAACTTGCGGTAGCAGGCCACGCCTTCGGCGAGCACCGCATCGCGCTCGCCACTCGCCGGCGGGCGCTTGACGAAGAACCCGCCCTTCGAGCCGACCGGCACGATGACCGTGTTCTTGACCATCTGCGCCTTGACCAGGCCGAGCACCTCGGTGCGGAAATCCTCGCGGCGGTCCGACCAGCGCAGGCCACCGCGCGCGACCGGGCCGAAGCGCAGGTGCACGCCCTCGATGCGCGGCGAGTAGACGAAGATCTCGCGGTACGGGCGCGGCTTCGGCAGCTCGGTGAGCTGCAGCGGATCGAACTTGAAGCTCGTGTAGTCGTGGTGGTGGCCTTCGACGAGCTGGAAGTGGTTGGTGCGCAGGGTCGCGCGGATGACCGCCATGAAGCCGCGCAGGATGCGATCCTCGTCGAGGCTGGCGACGCGCTCGAGCAAGGCGCGGATCGCCGTCATCACGGCCTCGACCTGGGCGTCACGGTCGGCCGTGCGCGCCGCCACCAGCGAATCGACGAGGCCCGGGTTGGCCGCGAGCGAAGCCTCCGGCACGAGCGTGGCGAGTTCGTCGCGCAGGCGCGCCTGGCTGGCGGCCAGCGCGGCGTCATCGAGCGCGGTGCGCGCCGGGTCGAACTTCGCCTCGAACAGCTCGACGAGCAGGCCGGCGATGTCCGGGTAGTTCGCGAGGGTCTGTTCCATGTAGCTCTGCGAAAACGTCACGCCGGTCTGCAGCAGGTACTTGCAATACCCGCGCAGCACGCTGACCTGGCGCCAGTCGAGGCGCGCGCCGAGGACGAGCTTGTTGAAGCCGTCGTTCTCGGCCTCGCCGCGCCACACCTTCTCGAACGCGGTCTGGAACGGCACGCGCACGGCCTCGAGATCGAAGCTCAGGCGCGCCGGCCTGACCAGGATGTCCTGGATCGTGATCGCCGAGGCATGGCCGGCGATCTCGTAGAGGTTTTCGGTCAGGACGCTGACGCCGAGGTTCTCGAGTAGCGGGATCACCTCCGACAGGGTGATGTCGCCGCCGAGCCGGAACACCTTGAAATGCAGGGCGTCGTCGTCGCGCTGCGAGCGGTACAGGTTGAGGCGGATGTCGTCGGCGTCGGCCAGCGCGGCGACGAGTTCGACATCGTCGGCCGCATTCTGCGGCGTCACCTTCTCGATGTAGCCGGCCGGCAGCGCGCGGCCGTAGCGCGCGGCGAGCTTGTGGCCGCGCTCTTCGCCGTGGCGCGCGACGAGGATCTCGCGCAGGTCGTCCTGCCAGTTGCGCACGATGCGCGCGATGCGCGCCTCGAGGTCGGCGGTGTCCGACACCGGCGGCGTGCCCGGCTTCGGGCGCACGATCATGTGCACGCGCGCGAGCGGCGATTCGTCGAGCAGGACGGTCGAGTCGACGCGCTCTCCACCGAAGCTCTGCATGAGCAGGGCCTCGATGCGCTCGCGCACGTCGGTGTTGAAGCGGTCACGCGGCACGTAGGCGAGCACCGAGTAGAAGCGGCCGTAGCGGTCACGGCGCACGAACAGGCGCGTGCGCGCCCGCTCGCGCAGGTCGAGCACGGCCATGGCGATCGCGTACAGCTCGTCGGTCGAGCACTGGAACAGCTCGTCGCGCGGCAGCGTGTCGAGGATGTGGCGCAGCGCCTTGCCGGAATGCGAATCGCGCTTGAGGCCCGAGCGCTGCTGGATCGCCTCGAGGTTGCGCCGCAGCAGCGGCACGTCGCGCGGCGGCGTCATGTAGGCCGACGAGGTGAACAGGCCGAGGAAACGGCGCTCCGACACCGGTCGGCCGTCGGCGTCGAAGCCGAGCACGGACAGGTAGTCCATGTGCCCGGCGCGATGCACGCGCGAGCGCGCATTGGTCTTGGTCAGGATCAATGCACCGACCGCACCGGAACGGTCGAGGTCGGCCGCGGCGAGCGTCTTCAGCGAACGTGGCGCGTAGCCCTTCTCGTCGCCCTGCATGACGCCGAGACCGGTACCCGGCACGGCCTTCAGCACGTCGTCGCCGCCCTCGTTCTCGACGCGGTACTCGCGATAGCCGAGGAAGGTGAAATGATCGTCGGCGACCCAGCGCAGGAAGCTCGTCGCCTCGGCCAGCGTGTCGGGATCGAACGGCAGGTTCAGGGTCGGCAGCTCGTCGGCGATCGCCGCCATCTTCGCCTTCATCGCGGCCCAGTCGGCAACGGCCGCGCGCACGTCGTCGATCGCGTCGACGATGCGGCGGCGCATCGATTCGAGTTCGTCGGCATCGCTGACGCGCTCGATCTCGATGAACATGATCGATTCGGCGTGGCCGCCATCGGCCTGCTCGTCGGCGAAGGCGAGCACGTGGCCACCCGGATCGCGCGTCACGCGGAAGATCGGATGGATGATCGTGTGCGTGTCGAGCCCGGCCTGGCTGATCACCATCGACACCGAATCGACGAGGAACGGCATGTCGTCGTTGACCAGCGCGATGACGGTGTGACTGCTGTCGAACCCGTCCTGGGCGGGGAGCGGGTTGAACACGCGGATCTTCGCGCCACCGGGCTTGCGCTGGCGCACGAACTCGAACATGTACAGCGCAATGCGCGCCCACTCGGCCGGTTCGCGGCTGCCGATGTCGTCGGCCGGAACGTGGCGGAAGAAGTGGCTGGCGAAGGCCTGCGTCTCGCGCTGCCGCGACGAACCGGGCTGCGCGGTGATGTGCTTGAGGATCGCGTCGAGGCGGGGATCTTCGCTGGCGGCAACGGATGCGGTCATCACGGGATTCGGGGTGGATTCGGTGGGCGCGGAGGATACGCCCCGCATGGGGCGGAATCCACCCGCGAATCCGCGTCGACGGCATCGCGCGCATGCATCCGATCGCGCCGAGCGCAGGATGCATGGCCATCCCGCGAACCGATGTCGAGGCCGCCGATGCGAGCGCCGGCACGGCACGAAGCCGCCGATGCCGAGGCCACGCGGCGTGGCGGAAACGTTTCCAGCGTGCGGCGACCTCGCGTGGATTCGGACGCCCGCCGACGATCGGAAAGCGCGGTTTCGATCGCATGCAACGGCTGCGTCGCCACGCGACGACCGCAGGCCTCCCGATTCGCCGAGCGCGCGCCGGTCGCCGGCGGCGCATACACTTTCTCCGCTCGTTGCCCGGGCACGGGAACAGGATGAAGGGCCGGTTCGTGTTCGCAAAGAAATCCGCATGAAACGGGCGTCCGCCTCGACGCGGATCGCGACGGCCATCGCGGCGGCGCTCGCGCCGGTCGCCGCGAACGCGCAGCCCGACGCGGAGCCGGCTGTCGATGTGCTGCATGCCGTCGTGGTCACCGCGCGCGTCGACAGCGTGTCGGCGTTCCAACTCCCGGCCTCGTTGAACGTGGTCGGACTCGACGACCTCGCACGTCCCGGGATCCGTCTCACCGAGGCGCTCGACGGCGTCCCCGGCGTGCTTGCGCGCGATCGCCAGAACCACGCGCAGGACGCCCAGATCTCGATTCGCGGCTTCGGTGCGCGCACGACATTCGGCGTGCGCGGCATCCGGCTGTATGCCGACGGCATTCCCGCGACGATGCCGGATGGGCAGGGGCAGACGGCGCACTTCAACCTGCTCGACGGCGACCGCGTGGAGATCCTGCGCGGACCGTTCTCGGCGCTGTACGGCAACTCCTCCGGCGGCGTGATCCAGCTGTGGAGCGCGGCGCCGACGGCCGACCCGGAACTGACCGCGCAGGTCCGCATCGGCAACGACGCCGGCCGCACCTTCGATTCGCGCCTGCGCGGCACGGCGGGCCCGTTCGGCTACACCATCGCGGCGCAGCACTTCACGACCGACGGTTATCGCGACCACAGCGCCGCCGAGCGCACCAGCCGGAACGCGAAGCTCGACGTCGGCCTCGGCGCGGCCGGCACGCTGGGCCTCGTCGTCAATGCGTTCGAGTCCGAGGCGCAGGATCCGCTCGGACTGAGCTGGGCTGAGGTCGGCGCGGACCGTCGCCAGGCCACGCCGCAGGCCGGCATGTTCGATACGCGCAAGTCCGTGCGGCAGAACCAGGCCGGCCTGCTGCACAGCATCCCGCTCGACGCGCATCAGGTCCTGCGCACCCGCGTATACGTCGGAACGCGACGGGTCGCGCAGTACCAGGCGATTCCGGTGGCCGCCCAGTCCGATCCGCTGCATTCCGGTGGCGTCATCGACCTTGACAACGACTATGGCGGCGCCGACGCGCGCTGGTCGTGGTCCGGCGCGCTCGGCGGCCGGCCGCTCGAGGTCAGCGTCGGCACGACCTTCGACCGCCAGCGCCAGCATCGCCGAGGTTTCGAGAACTTCATCGGCGACACGCTCGGCGTGCGTGGGCGGCTGCGCCGCGACGAGCGCGACATCAGCGCGGGTTTCGACCAGTACGGGCAGGCCTACTGGCAGTTCTCGCGACGCGGGTCGCTGCTGATGGGGCTGCGCCGCAGCGAGGTCAAGTTCACCTCGCGCGACCACTACATCGTCGGCGCCAATCCGGACGACAGCGGCAACCGCAGCTACGCGAGGACGACTCCGGTGGTCGGCGTGTCGTTCGCGCCGCACGAGGACTTCAATGCCTACCTCTCCAGCGGGCGCGGCTTCGAGACACCGACCTTCAACGAGATCGGTTATCGCGCCGACGGCGGTGCAGGTCTCGCCTTCGACCTGAAGCCTTCGCTCAGCCGCAACCTCGAACTCGGTGCGAAGTGGCGCGGGCGAGCGGGCGCACACGTCGAGATCGCCCTGTTTCGTGCCGATACCGACGATGAACTGGCCGTGGCGCGCAGTGTCGGCGGGCGCAGCAGCTATCGCAACGTCGGCGGCGCCACGCGCCGTGGCGCCGAACTTGCGCTCGGCCTGCCGCTGTCGCCGGGATGGTCGCTGGAGCTGGCCTATACGCGACTGGACGCCCGCTTCCGCAACGCGTTTCCGATCTGCACGTCCGCCGGCTGCAGCGATCCGACGGCGCTCGTCGCGGCCGGCACGCGCATTCCCGGCACCGCACGCCACCAGCTCCATGCCGCGCTCGGCTGGCGCCGGAACGACTGGCACGTGCGGCTGGAGGGCGCAGGCATCGGTGATGCCACCGTCAACGACCAGGGCAGCACCCGCGCGCCGGGCCATGTCCTGCTGAATGCGCAGGCCGGTCGGCGCTGGAGCTTCATGCGCGGCGTCCTCGAAGGCTTCGTGCGCATGGACAACGTCCTCGACAAGGAAACCATCGGCTCGGTCATCGTCAACGAAGGCAATGGCCGCTACTTCGAACCCGGCCCGGGCCGCAGCCTCATGATCGGCGCGCGCTTCAACCGCGATTGGTAGACGCCCGTGGCGGCTCGCGGCGTGATCGCACGCCGAACGACGAACGATTGCGCTTCGAGGTGCCTTTGCGACGCGTTGCGGACAGACGAATCGAAACTCCGCCGGCGGGGCGGCCCGGCGTGACGCACGCCCGGTAGTCGTTTCCGCCGCGAAGGCCCAGAATCGACACTTCGCCCTGCCGGAGCGTCACGATGATCTCGCCCCACGCAATCCGCCCATGCGCCGCCCTGGTCTTCGCCTGCGTCGCGGCCGGCGCGTCGGCCGCTCCGGTGTTCGAGCCGATGGACGTGTTCGCGCTGCAGTGGGCCGACAATCCGCGCCTGTCGCCCGACGGGCGGCGCATCGTCTACGAGCGCAACGGCTTCGACGTGATGAAGGATCGCCGGCGCACGAGCCTGTGGACGATCGACGCCGATGGACGCCGGCACCGGCCCCTCGCCGCCAATGGCCGCGCCGCGGCGTGGTCGCCGGACGGCCAGCGCATCGCGTTCGTGGCGACGGTCGACGGCGCGACCCAGATCCACGTGCACTGGAACGACAGCGGCGAAACGGCGCGCATCAGCGAATTGACCCAGGCACCCGACGGCCTGGCCTGGTCGCCCGATGGCCGCTGGATCGCGTTCACGATGCGCGTGCCGGCCAGCAGCCCGTCGTTCGCGACGATGCCGACGCCGCCGAAAGGTGCCGAATGGGCGGCAGCGCCGAAACTGATCGACCGCGTGCTGTACCGCTTCGACGGCGGCGGCTACGTCGATCCGGGCTACACCCATCTGTTCGTGGTCGCGGCCGACGGTGGCTCCGCGCGGGCACTGACGAACGGCCCGTTCAACGTCGACGGCGACTTCGCGTGGACGCGCGACGGCAAGGCCCTCATCGTCTCGGCCAACATGGCGACGGACTGGGAGTACCAGCCGGCCGACACCGAGCTCTACCGCGTCGACCTGGCCGGCGCAGAGCCGCTGCGCCTGACCACGCGCAAGGGCCCCGATCGCAGTCCGCGCGTGTCGCCGGACGGCAAGCGCCTCGCCTGGCTCGGTTACGACGACGACGGTCGACCGCAGCAGCCTGCGCACGTCCACGTCGCCGCACTCGACGCGCGGCAACCGCGCGTGCTCGCGGCCGACGTCGACCATGACATCACCGACGCGCAATGGGACGGCGACCGCGGCCTGTGGCTGCAGTTCGACGAACGCGGCCGCAGCCGCATCGGCTGGATCGATGCCGGCGGCGGCGCGATCCACGCGGTCGCCGACGACGTCGGCGGCACCGCCATGGGCCGGCCGTACACGAGCGGTGGCTTCTCGGCTGCCGGCGGACGCGTTGCCTACACGCGCGGCACGGAATACCGTCCGGCCGACGTCGCGGTCGTCGAACGGCGCGGCAAGCCACGCGTGCTGACCGACCTCGGTGCCAACCTGCTCGATCACCGCGAACTCGGCCGCATCAGCGAGATCACGGTGCCGTCCTCGGCCGACGGTCGCCCGATCCAGGCCTGGATCGTCACGCCGCCCGGTTTCGAACCGGCGAAGAAATATCCGCTGCTGCTCGAGATCCACGGTGGGCCGTTCGCCGCCTACGGCCCGCACTTCGCTCCCGAGCTCCAGCTCTATGCCGCGCAGGGCTACATCGTGGTCTACGCCAATCCGCGCGGCAGCACGAGCTACGGCAGCGAGTTCGCCAACCTGATCCGCGATGCCTACCCGGGACGCGACTACGACGACCTCATGAGCGTGGTCGATGCGGCGATCGCACGCGGCTCGGTCGATGCCGACAACCTGTTCGTCACCGGCGGCAGCGGCGGCGGCGCGCTGACCGCATGGATCGTCGGCCACACCGATCGTTTCCGCGCCGCGGTGTCGGCCAAGCCGGTCATCAACTGGTACAGCTTCGTGCTGACCTCGGATTTCTATCCCGTGTTCTCGCGCTACTGGTTCCCGGGCAATCCCTGGGAAAAGACCGAGCACTACATGCAGCGCTCGCCGATCCAGTTCGTCGGCAACGTCAGGACGCCGACGATGCTGCTGGTCGGCGACGACGACCACCGCACGCCGGCCTCCGAGGCGGAACAGTTCTACCAGGCGCTCAAGCTGCGCAGGATCGACACCGCGATGGTGCGCATACCGGGCGCTTCGCACTCGATCAACGCGCGTCCGAGCAACCTGATCGCGCAGGTCGCCTACACGATCGCCTGGTTCGAGAAGCACCGCGCGAAGCCGGCGCCATGAACGTCGACGACGGCGCGGCCGCGACGCCCGCGGCGCCGCTCTCGGCGATCGAGGCACGCATTCTCGGCAGCCTGATCGAGAAGCAGGCGACCACGCCGGATGCCTATCCGCTGACGCTCAATGCGGTCGTGACGGCATGCAACCAGAAGAGCAACCGCGAGCCGGTCAGCGACTACGAGCCCGGTGAAGTCGGCCATGCGCTGCGCGAGCTCGAGGGTCGCGGCCTCGTTGCCGGCAGCCTGGCGGCGCGTGCCTCGCGCTACGCGCACCGCTTCGATGCGGGCTACCACGTGACCGCGCGCCAGCGTGCCGTGCTCGGCCTGCTCCTGCTGCGCGGACCGCAGACCCTCAACGAACTGCTCCAGCGCAGCGAGCGGCTTGCCGAGTTCGCCGATGCCGGCGAGGTGCGCGAGGTGGTCGAGCGCCTCGCCACGCGTGAACCCGCGCTCGTCGCCTGCGTCGGTCGCGCGCCGGGCCAGCGCGAGGATCGCTGGATGCACCTGCTGTGCGGTCCCGTCGTCGCCGTCGCGGCATCTGCTCCCGGCGCTGCACCCGTGACAGGGCACGCCGCGACGCTCGCCGAACGCGTCACGCGCCTCGAGGCGATCGTCGCCACCCTCGAGGCCGAGCTCGCCGCGATGCGCGGCGAGACGCCCGGCACCATCGGTTGAACGGTGCTCAGGCCAGCGCGCGCGGCAGCGTCGGCGCCGAGCGCGATGGCGTACCGCTGCCGCGGCCGTAGCGGCGGTTGAGCCAGGCCGCGGCGACGAAGGCGACGACGAGCGGCCCGAACCACGCGGCGTGCTGGACGATGGCCGGATCGAGTCCGGGCACCGCGCGACGCAGGCCGATGCTGAGGAACGCGATGTGCGTCGCCACCCCGTTGCCGATCATCGCGCCGTAATGCTCGCGCAGCCACCAGGTCGGATTGTCTGCCGAGCGACGCCAGCGCACGATCGCGTCGACGAGGAAGAACACGCCGACGCCACCGAAGACCTGGAACAACGGCGATCCGAGCACGAAACCGAGCGCGACGATGCCGATGCCGGCGAACGCGTTGATCGCCGCCAGCGACCAGAACAGGCCGCCGTAGTAGGCCTCGCGCTCGCGGCGCCGGCGGATCGCCGACCAGGCATTCCAGCATCCCGTTCCGGTCAGCAGGAGCAGGAAGGCGAGGAACACCGCCACATCCGGTCGCCCGCGCGCGATCATGCCGAAGGTGAGCGGCACGCCACTCGCCATGACGCCGATCATCGCGACGAGGAAGGCCTGGCCGACCCGGCGATGCCGCGGCGAGCCCTTGCGCACGAACGCGGCGAGCCAGAACGTCGCCAGGGCGATGCTTCCGGCGGCGATGTGTACGAGCAGTGACGCGCGATACCACATGTCCATGGCAAGCCTCCTGCGCTGGGTCGATGGGCATACTGTGCGCGGACAGCGCACGCGCACGCCGGTGCCGGCGGTCACCGATCGACGGTGCCGGAAGTCACTTCATGCGGCCCGCGTCTTGTCGGCACCGCGCCGTCGTCGCAAGCTGGGGGCATGCCTCCCGAACGCCGCAGCGGCCTCAAGGCCCTCGTCTCGCCGCCCTCGCTGGCCGCCTGCGCGGCCTGGGGCGCGGTCTGGCTCGGCACGCCCGAGCAGCCGGACGGGCCGCTGGCGGGGACGCTCGTGCGGATCGCCCTCGTCGCGTTCCTGCTGGTCTTTCTCGGCGAACACCTGCTCTCGCGCGTGCGCGGCCCCGCGCTGGCGGCGACAATCGCCGGCGTGCTGGCCGTGCTCGCCTTCGTCGCGATCGCCGGTACGCCGCACGGCCTCAGTCCGATCCTGCTGATCCTCGTCGCGGCGCTGCTGGCCGCCCACTTCGACTGGAAACCGCTGCTGGCGATGCTCGGCGTGATGAATGCCGTCTTTATCGGGGTGATCCTGCACTTCTGGTCGCTGCCACCCCGCTCGCTGCTCGTCTACGTGCTCGCCTACGCGAGCTTCCAGCTGTTCGCCTCGATGGTCATGCGTTCCGCCGCACAGGCCGAGGGCATCAGCGAGCGCCTGCGCGCAGCGAATGCCGACCTGCTCGCCACGCGCGGCCTGCTCGCCGAGAGTGCACGCGATGCCGAGCGACTGCGCGTGGCGCGCGAGCTGCACGACATCGCCGGACACAAGCTGACCGCGCTCAAGCTCAACCTCGCCGTGCTCACGCGCGATGCTCGCTTCGCCGACCTGCCGCAGCCGCGCCTGTGCGCGCAACTTGCCGAAGAACTGCTGGCCGACCTGCGCATGCTGGTCGCGCGCACGCGCAGCGAGGAAGGCCTCGACCTCGGCGCCGCACTGCAGGCGGTCGCGTCGCCGTTCCCGCGGCCGCGCGCGCACATCGACATCGGAGCCGACGCACGCGCGGCCACGCTGGCCCAGGCCGAGGCGATCCTGCGCGCCGCGCAGGAGGCACTGACCAACAGCGCGCGCCACTCGCAGGCACAGAACCTGTGGATCGTGCTGCGCCGCGAGTCGGGTCGCC
>JAFLDX010000041.1 GCA_017302215.1 Lysobacterales bacterium | reverse complement strand
CGTGGTCGACGATGCCGAGGCGATCGCGGCGATGCGCCTGGCCTGGGAGCGCCTGAAGATCGTCATCGAACTGTCGAGCGCGATCGTGCTCGCCGCCGTGCTGCGCCACCGCGCACGCTTCGCCGGCCGGCGCGTCGGGCTGATCGTGTCGGGGGGCAACGTCGACCTCGACGCACTGCCGTGGACCGGCGTCGCGGTCAGCGCGTCGCCGGCGCGCGCGTGATGCCGAACAGGGCCGCGGCGACGAGCACGATGCCGACGCCTTCGACGAGGCTCGGCTGCTCGCCGAGCAGGGCCCATGCGAACAGCACGCCGCACACCGGGATGGCCAGGCTGGTCAGGCCGGCGATGCCGGCCGGCAGTTGCTGCACGACCCAGGTCCACAGCAGCCAGGCGAGGCTCGACGCGAGCAGGGCGTTGTAGGCCAGCGCGCCGACGAATGCGGCCGACCAGTCGATCGGCCGCTCCGGCACGATCGCGGCGACGGCAACGAGCACGAGTGCCCCGCACAACATCTGCCAGGTCGTCAGCGACAGCGGCGTGACCACTGTGCCGGCGCGCGCGAACAGGCGTTTCGAGACGACCACGGCAAGTGCCCAGCAGATGCCTGCAGCGAGCGCCATCGCCGTGCTCGCCACGCCACCGAGGCCGCGCCACGGTTCGATCACGAGCAACAGGCCGATCGCGGCGAGCGCAATGCAGGCCCACTGCACGCGCGCCATGCGTTCACCGAGCGTGAAGCGCGCCAGCACGAGCAGCCAGAACGGCATCGTGTAGGTCAGCAGCGCGGTGCGCCCGGCGCCGCCCTCGACCAGCGCCCACTGGATGAGCAGGCCGAACAGTGCGATCTGCAGCACTCCGATCAGCGCGGTCGGACCGAGCGGCGGCGGTCGCAGCGGCTCGCGGCGCACGACGAGCATGACGAAAAGCACGAGCGTCGCCAGGCCGGCGCGCCAGGCGAGGAAGCCGATCGGCCCGGCGTGCTGCAGGACTTCCTTCATGACGACCCAGTTGTAGCTCCAGGTGACCGTCAGCACGGCCAGCGCAACGAGCGCGACGCGGCGGGAGGCGGCAGGGGCGGCGGAAGGCGGCACGACGTCGCGAATGATAGCCGGCGGGTGCGCAACGACGCAGCGTACGCGTATCCTGCCGAGCCACCCGCCTCAGGCAGACCGCATGTCCTTCGATCCAGGCAGCCCCGCCGCGCGCGCACTGGCGCTCGTCACCGATTATTACGCCGCGTTCAACCGCGGCGATCGCGAGACGATGCTCGCCTGCCTCGCCGACGACGTCGCCCACGACATCAACCAGGGCGGTCGCGTTGTCGGGCGCGAGGCCTTCCGCGCCTTCCTCGGCCGCATGGACCGCAGCTATCGCGAGCGGCTCGAGGGCATCGTCCTCATGGTCGATGCGGACGGCCGGCGCGTCGGCGCGGAGTATGTCGTGCACGGCGAATACCTCGCCGACGACGAAGGCCTGCCACCGGCGGACGGCCAGCGCTACGTGCTGCCGGGCGGCGCGTTCTTCGACGTGCGCGACGGCCGCATCGCGCGCGTGACGAACTACTACAACCTCGCCGACTGGATCCGCCAGGTCGGTGGCTGAGGCCCTGCCCGACGACGGTCGCCGGCGCTGCCGCTGGGCCGGCGGGAGTGCGGCCGAACGCGCCTACCACGATGCCGAATGGGGCGTGCCGCTGCGCGACGACCGCGCCCTGTTCGAGTTCCTCGTCCTCGAAGGCGCGCAGGCCGGCCTGAGCTGGCGCACGATCCTCGAGAAGCGCGACAACTACCGTCGCGCCTTCCACGACTTCGACATCGCGCGCGTCGCGCGCCTGAACGATGCGCAACTCGAGCGGCGACTGCTCGATCCCGGCATCGTGCGCAACCGGCTCAAGGTCTTCTCTGCGCGCGACAACGCGCGCGCCACGCTTGAGGTCATCGGCGCCGAAGGCAGCCTGTCGGCTTGGCTGTGGGATTTCGTCGGTGGTGCTCCGATCGTCAACCGCTGGCGCGCACACGCCGACGTGCCGGCGAGCACGCCGCGCTCCGACGCGATGAGCAAGGCCTTGCGCAAGCGCGGCTTCCGCTTCGTCGGCACCACGATCTGCTACGCCTTCATGCAGGCGACCGGCATGGTCAACGACCACGTCGTCGACTGTTTCCGCCACGCCGAGTGCATCGAACCCGGGTCGCGGTCGCGGCGATGATCACCGAGGACCCCGCCGCCTTCCTCGCCGCCTTCGCCGCGCTCGCGCCAGCGGGCCGGCAAGCCACGGCGCGCGCCGCGTTCCTGGTCACCCCAGCCGATTTTTCCCTCGCTGCGGAGTCTGCCGGCGACAACCGCTACATGGACCTCGGCCTTGCGGTCGATCCCGCGCGCGCGGTGCTCGAGCACGCCGAACTCGCGCGCCGGCTCGGTGCGGATCTTCCCGTGGCGAGCTTCCCGGGCGACGCGGTCGCGCCGGACGGCATCTTCCCGAACAACGTCTTCGCCACCGTCCCGGGCCGGCTCGTGATCGGGCGCATGCGCCATGCGGTGCGCCAGCGCGAGGCCGAACGCGGCGACATCCGTGCCTGGCTGATCGACCTGCTCGGCTACGAGGAGCATCGCCTGCCGGCCGGCTGCGTGGCCGAGCTGACCGGTTCGCTGGTCATCGACCGTGCGCGCAACGTCGGCTATTGCGGCCTCTCCGAACGCTGCGATCGTGCCGGCGCGCGCGCGATGCACGAGGCGTTCGGGCTCGATCTGACCCTGTGTTTCGAGCTCGCCGCCGGCGAGTACCACACCAATGTCGTGCTCGCCGTGCTCGCGGGTCGCGCCGCGATCGTCGCTCCGGACGGCTTCGCCGATGCACGCGTGCCCGCGGCAATCGCACGCGCCTACGCCGGGCGCGCGGTCGTCATCGATCGCGCGCAGAAGGCTGCGTTCGCGGCAAACGCGATCGCGCTCTCGCCGCGCCGCGCGTGGATGAGCACGCGCGCACGCGGCGCGCTGCAAGCCGGGCAGCTCGACGTGCTCGCGGCAGCCGGCTTCGAGATCGGCGCAGTCGTTCTCGACGAGATCGAGAAGGCCGGTGGCAGCCTGCGCTGCTGCGTCGCCGAGATCTTCTGATCCGCATCGGCGAGGCCACATGAACGAGTTCAGCGGGAATTCAAGCCCGGATGAACAGACTGGCCCGGCGATTCATGTCGCGCCAAAGGCGCCACGCAAGATCTCCGGAATGAACCGTCAGGGCGGTTGTCGAGTGCTCATGCTGCTGGTCGTGGCCATTTCCTCGGCAGTCGCCGCGGCGGCCGGCGAGACCACCGTGCAGCAGGCGGTCGACCAGGTGCAGCGGGAGACGAGTGCGAAGGTCCTGAGCGTGCAGACCCTGCAGGTCGGCAAGCGCAAGATCTACCGCATCAAGCTGCTGACCCCGGAAGGGCGGGTGCGCGTGGTGGACGTGAAGGCGAACGAATAGTCCGGCACGGACCGGGCCGGAAGGAAACCTTGAGGAGGACGCCATGCGTGTATTGCTCGTTGAAGACGAAGCGCCCCTGCGCGAGACCCTGGCCGCGCGCCTGAAGCGCGACGGTTTCGCCGTCGACGCCGCGGGCGATGGCGAGGAGGGCCTGTACCTCGGCCGCGAAGTGCCGTTCGACGTCGCCATCATCGACCTCGGCCTGCCGAAGATGTCCGGCATGGACCTGGTCAAGCACCTGCGCGAGGGCGGACAGCGCTTTCCGATCCTGATCCTGACAGCGCGCTCGTCGTGGCAGGACAAGGTGCAGGGCCTCAAGTACGGCGCCGACGACTACCTGGTCAAGCCGTTCCATGTCGAGGAACTGCTCGCCCGCCTCAATGCGCTCGTGCGCCGCGCAAGCGGCTGGTCGCGGCCGCTGCTCGAGTGCGGCCCGATCACGCTCGACACGACCGCGCAGACCGTCACCTCGAACGGCAACGCGGTCGATCTCACGAGCTACGAGTACAAGGTGCTTGAGTACCTGATGATGCATGCCGGCGAGCTCGTCTCGAAGGCCGACCTCACCGAGCACATCTACCAGCAGGATTTCGACCGCGACTCGAACGTGCTCGAGGTGTTCATCGGGCGCCTGCGCCGCAAGCTCGACCCGGACAACGCGATCAAGCCGATCGAGACGGTGCGCGGTCGCGGCTACCGCTTCGCCCTCGAGCGCACCGACAGCGGTGCCGACGACGCGCAGCCCGCCGCGACCGACGAGGACCGGGACGCCAAGGCGAACTGACGCCGCGGGCGCCGCACCTCGTGTCTCGCCCGCTGTCCCTGCAAGCCCGCTCGCTGGCCGCGGCGGGCTTTGTTCTGGCCGCATTCCTCGGCCTCGCTTTCGTCGCGCTCGACCGCGCGTTCCACGATGCAGCGATCAGCTCGCAGCGCGAGCGCCTGCAGGGCTACGTCTATGCCTATCTCGCCGGTGCGGACACGTCGCGAACCGGCACCCTGATTCCGCCGGAAGTCGGCCCCGATCCGCGCTTCGAGCGGCCGTCCTCGGGACTCTATGCCGCCATCGTGGGCGACAACATCCGCAACGCGAGCGAGCGCCAATGGCGTTCGGCGTCGGCGATCGGCGCGGACCTGCCGTTCTCGGCCGAGCTTCCGGCCGGGGAGGTGCGCTTCGACGGACCGCTGCAGACGCCACTCGGCGAGTTGTATGTGCTTTCGCAGGGCATCGAGTGGAGCGTGGCCAACCGGCCCGAACTCAAGCTGACCTTCCATGTCGCCGAAGACGGCGGTGCGGTGCGGCGCCAGGCCGCCGAGTTCCGCGGCACGCTGTTCGCATGGCTCGGCGGTCTCGGCGTGCTGCTGCTGCTGCTGTTGCTGGCCGTGCTGCGCTGGAGCCTCGCGCCGCTGCGCAAGGTCACCGCCGACCTCGAGCGGGTCGAGCGCGGTGGCCAGGAGCATCTCGGCGACGGTTACCCGCCCGAACTGTCCGGCCTGGCGACCAATCTCAATGCCTTCATCGACTCCGAGCGCGACCGCCTCAAGCGCTACCGCAACACGCTGTCCGACCTCGCCCACAGCCTGAAGACGCCGCTCGCGGTCGTGCGCACCCAGCTCGAATCGGGCGCGGACGGCAAGGAGCTGCGCTGGACCGTGCTCGAACAGGTCGGTCGCATGGACGAGATCGTCGCCTACCAGCTCTCGCGTGCGGCCACATCCGGTCGCCAGACTTTCGCCACGCCGCTGCCGCTCGAGCCGTTTGCAGAGGAAGTGGTGCAGAGCCTCGAGAAGGTCTATGCCGGCCGCAACGTGCTGTGCGAATTCGAGATCGATCCGGCCGCGCGCTTCCACGGCGACCAGGGCGACCTGCTCGAGCTGCTCGGCAACCTGCTCGAGAACGCGTTCAAGTGGGCGCGCCACCGCGTGCTGCTGACCGCGCGCTCGGCACCGCGGCCGGGCGAACGCTGGCCGGGCGTCGAGCTCGGCATCGAGGACGACGGCCCGGGCATTCCCGAGGAGCGCATCGAACACCTGCTGCAGCGCGGCGTGCGCGGCGACGAGCGCGTGCAGGGCCACGGCATCGGCCTGTCGATCGTCCAGGACATCGTGCGCGCGTACCGCGGCACCCTGCAGGTCGAACGCTCGACGGCACTCGGCGGGGCCCGTTTCGTCGTGCGCCTGCAGCGCGGCTGAGCAGTCGTCAGCCTGCAGCGAGGGCCTCTACCTCGGCGAGCAGGCGCGCGGTCACCTGCTCGCGTCCGTAACGCTCGACGACGTAGGCGCGCGCGCGCGACCCGTGCGTCTCGCGCGCGCCCCGGTCGAGCGCGACCGCGGCATCGATGGCCGCGAGCATCTGCGCCTGGCCGCGGTACGAGAAGCCGCTGCCGCTCGCCTCGACGTGTTCGAGCAGGGCCTCGCACTCGGCATTGACGACGACCGGCACGCGCTGCGCCATCGCTTCGAGCAGCACGATGCTGAGGCTCTCGTAAGGTGACGGCTGCACGAAGGCGAGCGCGCCGGCCATCAGTCCGAACTTGCGCGCCTCGTCGACGAAGCCGAGGTAGCGCACGCCGGGCCGCGAACCGACGCCGAGGACGTCGTGGCCGGTCAGCACGAGTTCGAGTTTCGACTGCGGATGTGCCTGCTTCCACGCGGCGAAGCCATCGAGCAGGTGCGCGCAGCCCTTGTTGACGTCGATGCGGCCGCAGTAGAGCAGGTACGGGTTCGGCTCCCGTGCCGCCTCCACCGCGGTCGTCTCGACCGTCATCGACACCACCGTGCCGTGGTCGACGTTCCAGAGGCGGCGACCGATCTCCTGCTCCGCCGACGTGTTCCAGAGCAGGTCGGGCGCCGTACGCGCCATGTGCGCGATCGTCTTGAGGTAGGCCGGTGGCTCGTCGTGCACGCACGGCACGATCATCCAGCGCCGATGCGGCATCGCGCGAATGCCGTCGAACGTGGTCGGGTAGAGATAGGTCAGGAAGATCACCACCGAGTAGTCGTCCGCTCGTGCCGCCAGGTGCGCGTGCAGGTCGGGGCACTGCGGACCCTGGGCCCGGATGAACTCCTCTTCGAGCGCTTCGGGCCAGGTCATGCGTTCGGACGGCGGTCGTCCTTCACTCCGGGCGAACTGCGCGCGCAAGCGATCCCACAGTATTCCGAAGTAGTTCGAACGCTCGGTGGCGACGCGAAAACGATGGATGGCAATGCGCTCGCGGTATTCCACTCCAATCGGAAGGTCGTTGCGCCAGTGCACGTAGTCCGATGCGGCGGTCGTCAGGATATCGACGTCGAAATGAGGCTCGAGCAGCGTGGCATACTGCCAGGCGAGTGCTTCGGAGCCGCCCACGATCTGCTCGTGACAACGTTGCACGACGATCGCGATGCGACGTTTCATCGTGCGCCCTCGATGATGTCGAAGAAGCGTGACTGGAGCACGTCTCGCGCGAACTGCGTACGGAATCGGTGCATGCCCGCTTCGCGCATGCCGTTGCGGAAGCTGGCGTCGGCGAATACGCGAGCGGCACTTGCCGCGTACAGCGCTGGATCGGCCGAATTCCAGCCGATGCCGGCGCAACCGAGCGTCTCGGGCACCGCCGTCGCCGCGCGCGCAACGATGGGCGTGCCGATCGCCATGGCCTCGACGAGCGGTACGCAGAAGCCCTCGTGCGCACTCAGAAGCATGAACACATGGCTTGCCAGATAGGCCGCCTTGAGCTGCGCTTCGCTCGCCCCGTTGAACCAGCGCACGCGACGTTCGATGCCGTAGCGCGCGATGCGTGTCCGCACCGCATTGGTGTAGGCCTCCAGGCGCGGATCGATCTTGCCCAGCAGTACCAGGCGTGCCGGTTCCGCACTGGCCTGCAGATAGGTCGCGAACGCGTCGACCAGGTCGACGTGGCCCTTGTTCGGCGCGATGCGACCCACCATCAGGAAGTTGCGCACGCCGTCGCCGAGCTCGTCGAGGACGGCGGCGTCGGCTTCGCTCGCGATGAGTTCCTCGATGCGATGGAACGGTGGAAGCACGGTCCCTCGCTCGCGCGGAACTCCGGCGTCGATCAACTCCTCGAGGTTGTACGCGGAGTCGCCCAGGTACAGTTCGCAGCCGAGCGCGGCCATCGAGGCGATCTCGGCGCGTCCACCGATGCAGGCCTGCTCGTATTCCTTCGAGACCGAGGTGAAGAATCGCGGCGGAGTGATGTTGTGATACTTGACGACGCGAAACGCCTTGCTGCGCGCGAGCAGCTCGTTCGCCTTCGGCCAGCCCGTCGAGAAATGATAGATGACGAGGTCGTCGGGGTTGTCCGCGAACGCCGCCAACTTCTCGGGCGCGTGGGTGCGCACGTCGACGTCGTGGGCACCCGCGCAGAACATCCGCGTCTCGACTCCACGCGCCTCGAGCAGGCGCATCATCGCCAGCGCGTCGGCGCCGACCGCGTCGCGATTGGCAAGTACCGGTATGAGGATGGCGGCCTTCATCGGGTCAGCCGAACCGTGAGAACGCGGCAAGCAGGTCACGCTCGAGCACGGCCGGTGCGAACCGCTCGGCATAGCGCGCCTTGCCCCGTTCGCGCAGCTGCGCGCGCAGGTCGGCGTCAGCATGCAGTCGCGCGACCGCTGCGGCGATCAGGGCGGGATCGCGATCTTCCCATACCAGGCCGGCATCACCGATTGTCTCGGGCAACGCACTCGAGCCGTAGGCAATGACCGGTGTCCCGAGTGCGAGTGCTTCGACCACGGGCACGCAGAACCCCTCGTGCGCGCTCAGCATCACCAATGCCGTCGCCGAGGCGAAACCGGCGCGCAGTTCGGCGTCACCGCCATCACGGATCACGGTCACGTGATTGCGCAGGCCATGCTCCTCCACGCGCGAACTGAAGGCCTGGCCGTAACTGGCGAGGTTCGGATCGAGCTTGCCGTAGAGCAGCAGATGCGCGTCGGCGGCGACGCCGGAGTGGCATGCCGCAAGCACGTCCACCAGTTCGAGGAAGCCCTTGTTCGGAGCAACACGTCCGACCATCAACAGCAGCGGCGCGCCCGCGACCCTCGGCACGCGGGAGTAGTCCGCGGGAGCCGCGACGAGCTTCTCGGCCACGTGGAATGGCGGCAGGACCTGGCAGCGCGACGGATCGACGCCGGCGTCGATGAAGTCGCCGTTGTTGAACGCCGAGGCACCGAGGTAGAGGTCGCAGCGCATCCGCGCGAGTCGTGCCGCGTGCTCGCGGCCGTTCGCGCATGCCGCGACATAGGCCGGCGACCAGCCACGGAAGAAGCCCGGCGGCGTGATGTTGTGTGAGCGCACGACGCGACGCGCACGCACGCGGCGCAGGATGTCGACGGCCGCATCGAGGCCCGTGCAATAGTGGTACACGACGATGTCGTCCGGCGAACGCACCCAACTCTCGAGCGTGGCCGGATCAAGGACCGGCTCGTCAACGTGCTCGGCATGCCATGCGAACTGGCTCACTTCGTGACCGTGTCGTCGCAGTGCCTGGCCCATCTGCAGGCAGTCGTTGCTGACCGCATCGTACGGGCGCAGGCCCGGGGCGAGCATCGCGATGCGCATCTCGTGCGTCAGTCCGTATCGCGCGGCGAGGCGCTCTCGGCGGATTCGAGCTCGGCGAGGTTCGTGCGCAGCGCGGCGAGCCAATGGTTCATGCCGAGCACGAGGCGGTGATAGTCCCGATTGCCGTCGCCGGCGCGCTGCGCAACCTCGTCGATGCGCACGGCAAGCGCATCGTGCATCGCGACGACCCGGCGCACGCCGCCCGCGCTGTCGTCGGCAAGCGCACCCAACCGGCGCGACAGGGCTTCGATCTCGTTGGCAAGGCCCCGTTGGGCGGTGATGATCTCCTTCAACGCGGCCGCGTCGCTGCCGAGAAGTGCCTGCAGGCGGGCCGACAAGGCGACCTGTTCCGCAACGAGCGCCTCTCCCTGGCGGGCCAGCGCCCCCATGCGCAAGCCCGCTTCGTGTTCGCGACCGGCGAGGTAGGTCTCCGCGGCGCGTTGCTGGCGCGCCTGAATCGGCAGGCGCGCGAGGCGGAACAGCCACTCCGCCAGGTAGCCGACGACCGGAACCTTGAACAGCTTGGCGAGCAGGTAGGCTGGCCGCAGCCCGGCGACCCCGACGTCCTGTGCGCGGCCCTCGGGGGAATAGCGCAGGTCGCCGAGAATCTCGACCTTGCTGGCGCCAGCGGCGAGGCGGCGCACGAGTTGCGAGCGTGTGTCGGCTTCGATGTCGCGGCCGATGACCGCACGGAAGGCTTCTTCGACGAACCGCGCGTAGTTCGCCGAGCAGAGCGAATCGACCGTCAAGGCGGCCTGCCCGTGCACTGCCGTGCCGTTGCCCGCCACGGGTCCGGCGATCGGTGCCGGCACGACCGCCGCCGGCTCGATCGCGCGCGCCTGGGGAAGGCGCTGGCGAATCGCTTCGGCTTCGGCGCGAATCTCGTCCTTGACTCGCTCGAGGGTGGTTTCGAAGGAAGTGGACATAAGCCTGGAATGCGCCCTGGCGATCAGTCGATGGCAGACTCGGGCGCGGCCGCGGGCGCATGGATCGCGGCGGAGCGCGCGCGTCGACCGACGGCAAACGGCATGATGCCATAGCTGCGCGCGGTCGGGATATCGATGATCGCGTAGTTGGGGCGATGGCGACCGTCGAGGCGCGGGGCCGCGCGCCGATAGCGCGCATCGCCTGCCCTGCGCGCGGCATCGAATCCCGCCCGCGCGCGGACATCGAAGGCCGCGTCACGAGCGCCGGCGCGGCCGAGGAACGTCGTTTCGAGGAACTCGGTGTGCCCAGCGTCCGCACCGGCGGAAAATCCGAGGAACGCATGGCCCGGCACGAGGACGAGCATCGTGCGGACGCCGAGTCGTTCCAGCGCGGAGGCGATCAGCACGCTGCCGTCGAGGCAGTTGGCGATGCGTTCGTTCCATGTGTCCGCGAGCAGGCGCACGCGCTGGCTGTAGATGACGGGCCCTTGGCTGATGCCGGCTGCGTCATCGGCGTAGCGCAGCCCGCGACGCTCCAACGCGATCCAGATCGCCCTCGCCGCGGCAACGCCGTCCGCTGCCGCTGCCCGCGCGTCGATACCCGCCAGGGCAACCAGTTCATCGACGACCGGATCCTGTGGATCGACCCACGCCGCGAACGCCCATCCAAGGTCGATGCGCGCATCGCCGTCGCGCACGAAATAGAGCGCTTCATCGAGCGGATGCACGCGCACATCAAGGCGTTCCGCGAGCACGCGACCATCGGTGCGCGTGACGGTCACATCGAGCGACTGGCGGCGGGCGCCGACGAGCCGACGCAAGACCGAAACGTCCCAATCCAGACGCGGACGCAGGACGCGCTCGCCGCTTAGCTCGAGATCGATGGTCGCGGGCGCCACGAGACCGTCGGTGGCGACCGTCACACGCAGGTGCTCGGCTCGTGCGCCGCCGGCGAGGTGGATGCGCAGCAGGCCGTTGCCGGCGTCGGTGTCGCCGCCCACGGGCACCTGCGACAGGTCGAGCGCAGGAAACAGTTCGCCGGCCGGAGTGAGCTCGACACGCCATTCAAGCGCCGCGACCGTGACCGGCGCGCTCGCGAGGAACAAGGCGACGAACAGTGCGGACAGGCCACGGCAAACGCGCCGCGCTCGCAGGACGCACGCGGCGTTTCGGGTTGCCAGCGGATGCATGCGCGGACTATCGTTGGGGACGCACGGCCTTGTCCAGTGCGGCGCACGTGCGCCCTCGCCGCCCTATTCGACCTGTGGAGCCTTTCATGCGCCCGATCGTCCTCAGCAGCCTCATCGCCCTCGCGCTTGCCGGATGCAACGCCCCTTCGCCCGAGCAGGGCGCCGCGAAGCCGACGCCGGCCGCACCGGTCGCCGCTCCAGCCGACACCGCGGCGACCCCGACCGCGCCGGCCAGGCCGCCGGAGGGGACGTGCGGCGACCAGTCGGCCCTGCCCGCCGAGGAGCGCCTCGCCAATACCCCCAAGTGGACGCTGGCCAGCGAGCAGGACAACTTCGGTTTCGAGGTCTACCGCGGCGACGCCGAGGAGGGCCCGTTCACCAAGCTCAACAAGGACCCCATCCTCGGCGCCGGCACGACCGACGAGACGCAGAAGTACCAGTTCCGCGACGACACGATCGATCCGTGCAAGGACTACTGGTACTACATCGAATCGATCAGCACGGCCGGCGCGCGCGAGAAGTTCACCCCGACGTTCAAGGCGCCGGCCAAGCGTTCGCCGAAGGCCGGCTGAGCACGCGAAGTGGCGGGCGCTGACGAACGCGTCGACGCGACGGCCGCTGCCCTGCGCGGCGTCAACGGCTACTGGCGCGCGCTCGACGCCGACGACATCCGGCGCGGCGAACACCGCACGATGGTCGGCTCGATGTGGGACGACATCGGTCGCCTCCAGTTCGAGTTCCTGCGTGCGCAGGGGCTCGAACCGCATCATCGCCTGCTCGACGTCGGCTGCGGTGCGCTGCGCGGCGGCGTGCACTTCGTGCGCTACCTCGAGCCGGGCCGCTACTGCGGACTCGATGCGAACGCCTCGCTGATCGAGGCTGGCCGGCACGAGCTCGTCGGCGCGGGGCTCGCCGACCGCGGCGCGCGGCTCGCCGCGGAAGGCGACTTCAACGTCGAGGTCTTCGGCGAACGCTTCGAGATGGCGATCGCGGTGTCGCTGGTCACCCATCTCTACGCGAACCACATCCAGACCTGCCTCTCGCGCGTCGCGCAGTCGCTCGCTCCGGGTGGACGCTTCTACGTGACGTTCTTCGAGGCACCGCGCGCCGCGCACCTCGCGCCGATCACGCACGCACCCGGCGAGATCACGACGCACTACGCGAACGATCCTTTCCACCAGTCGTTCGACGAGCTCGCCACGCTCGGCGCACGCGCCGGCCTGCGCGCCACGCACATCGGCGATTTCGGCCATCCGCGCGGCCAGCGCATGGCCGTGTTCCACGCCGACTGAACCGCTTGGACGCAGGCGTGCCGCGAACGGCGGACCGGCACGGCGTCGATGCGCGCCTGGTCTGGTTCGCAGTCGCCGCGTGGCTGGCGCTGAACGGACTGCTGTTGTGGCTCTACCATGCCGGCGCAGCGCCGAAGACCCTCATCGGCGACGAGTTCGACTACAACCGCCGCGCGCTGGCCCTGCTCGCCGGCGATGCGATTCCGGAAACCTATATCTGGCCGCCGGGCCAGACCTGGTTCATTGCGGCGGTCTACCGCGTGTTCGGCGTGCATGTGCTCGGCGTGCAGCTCGTGCAGATCGCCTTGCTCGGGCTCTGTGCGGTCCTGCTCGCGCGGTTGTGGCGCCCGGTCGCCGGTGCGCCGGCGGCCTTCGCGGCCGGCGCGCTTTTCCTGCTCAACCCGACCACGGTCGCGAGCGCACACTGGCTGTGGCCGGAAGTGACCCATCTCGCCTGCCTGCTCGGCGCACTCGCGCTCCTGTTCGCGCGCCGCACGCCACGGATCGGGCCGGCCTTCGCGGCCGGCCTGCTGATCGGCCTCGCCCTGCTGTTCAAGAGCCTGCTCGGCCTGTGGTGGCCGCTGCTGTTGCTGCGTTTCGTCACGCGCGACGGCCGCCTCCGCGTCGCCTGGGGCGCGGCGGCCTGCTTCGTGTGCGGCGTGATGCTCGCGATCGCACCGGCCTTGTGGAAAGGCCATGTCGACACCGGCCGGCCGATCATCGCCGACAGCTCGATCTACAACCTCGACGTCGGCCTGCGCGACCGCAGCCGCAGCGACTACATCGACGAGGCCGGTGCGCCGGCCCTCGCCGCCTTCCTCGCCAGTGCGCCGACGCCGCAGGAGCGCAATGCGATCTATCTCGAGCGCGTGCGCGAGACGGTCGAACGACGTGGCCTTGCCGAGGTGCTCGCCGAGCGGCTCGGCACGCAGTATTTCCGCCTGTTCAGTGCGAAGACGCTGCTCGTCTCGCAGTTGCCGGGTGACGCCTGTGCGGGTCGTCTCGGCGCCTATCCGTCGACGATGCTCACGCCGTGGCTGGTGGCGGCATCGATGGCCTGGCACGCGTCGACCCTCGTGCTCGCCGCGTTCGGCGTGGCCCTGTGGCGCAACTGGCGGGCTCCGATCGTCATCGCCGGCGCCTCGCTGCTGGCCTACCAGCTCGCCCTCTACCTCGGCCTGCACGTCATGCAACGCTACCTGTTCCAGATGCTGCCGTTCCTGTGCGCGTTCGGCGCGGGTCTCGTCGCCGCGCGCGATCGCGCCGTGATCGCGGTGTCCGCGTCGCGTCTCGCCGTCGGCGCGTTGCTGGCGCTGCTGCTGCTCGCGCTTGCCTTCCTCGGCCCGTGGCTCGACGGAACCTGTCGCTAGGAACGGCCCGCGAGCGCGCCGATCCGGTATCCTTCCGCGGCTTCCCCGCGAACCCTCCCCATGCGTCAGCACGTCGTCGAACTGATCCGCTTCAGCACGTATTGCGAACTGCGCGCCGAGCGTTCGCGCAGCTACCTCGGCCTGATCTGGTGGATCGCCGAACCGGCCATGATGATGGCCGCGTTCTGGCTCGTGTTCGACGTGATCCTCAAGACCGGCGGACCCGACTACCTGCCGTTCCTGCTGATCGGCCTGACGGTCTGGCAATGGATGAAGTCGTGCATCACGCACGGCGGCTACGCGATCTGGTCGAACCTCGGCCTGATCCGCCAGGCGCGCCTGCCGGTACTCGTGTTCCCGCTCGTGCAGATGCTCGCCGACACGATCAAGTTCTTCTACATCTTCGCCCTGCTGCTGGTCATCCTGTGGGTCGCCGGGCATCCGCCGAACATGGCCTACTTCGCCTTGCCGGTGTTGTTCGTCGTCACGTTCCTGTTCGCGGCCGGCGCGGGCTTCCTGGTCGCCTCGATCGTGCCGCTCGTGCCGGACCTGCGCTTCGTCATCGAACAGGTGCTGACCGTGGTGATGTTCCTGTCCGGCGTCGTGTTCGCGCTCGACCAGGTGCCCTCGCCGCTGCGCGAGGTGATCGCGCTCAACCCGGTCGCCGAACTGCTCGACGCCGCGCGCGGCATCCTCATGCGCGGCGAGTGGCCGGACTGGCGCGCCCTGCTCAAGGTCAGCCTGATCTCGACGGGAGTCTGCCTGTTCGGCATCGCCGTCGTGCAGCGGCTGTCTCCGCGCTACCCGAAGCTGGCGATCTGAGCATGGCCGACGCGATCATCGAACTCGAGCATGTCGGCATCGCATTCAGTGCGCAGCGACGGGTCGGCAGCGGTCGCTTCTGGGCGCTTGAAGACGTCAGCCTGAGTCTGCGTCGCGGCCAGCGCCTCGGCGTGATCGGCCGCAACGGGGCCGGCAAGAGCACCCTGCTGCGCGTGCTCGCCGGCATCCTCGCGCCGGATCGCGGCACGCTCCGCCGTCGCAACGTGTCGTGCCAGCTGCTCTCGCTCGCGCTCGGCTTCGTGCCTTACCTGTCCGGCCGCGACAACGCGATCCTGTCCGGCCTGATGATCGGCCTGCGCCAGCGCGACATCGTCGCGCGCCTGCCGGCGATCCGCGAATTCTCCGAGCTCGGCGATTTCTTCGACCAGCCGATCGCGACCTACTCGTCCGGAATGGTCATGCGGCTCGGCTTCTCGGTGGCTATCCAGGCCGAGCCCGACGTGTTGCTGATCGACGAGGTGCTCGCCGTCGGCGACGCCGAGTTCCAGGAGAAATCCGGCAATGCGCTGAAGGAGCGCATGCGCCAGGGCCAGACCGTGGTCCTGGTCAGCCACGCCGAGAAGCAGGTGGCCGAGCTGTGCGACCGCCTGCTCTGGATCGAGCACGGCCGCAGCGTCCTTGAAGGGGACCGCGACAGCGTGCTCCGCGCCTACCACGAAGAACTGCACCTCGGCACGCCATCATGACGCCTACGGAGATCGACCGGCTCGCCGCGGCCGCGAAGCGATTGGGTGGCACGCCGCGCGAATTGCTCGTGGCGGCTGCGGCATCCATCGATGCGCAAGCGGATCCCGCCAGCCTTCTCGCGCGTGTTCGCGCGAACGACGGCAAGCGAGCGACGCGCGTCGAGGCCTGCGCGAACCTGCTGCTCGTGCCTGTCGCCAGCTACGCTCGCGACGAAGTCGTCAACCTGCTGGCCGAAATCTGGCCACGACGCCAAGAGCATTCCTGATGCGTCGCGCAACCCTTCTGGTGCTGGCGTGGAACCAGTGGGCGCTGACCCGGCGATGTCTCGACACGTTGCTCGACACCGACCTTGACGCGGCCGAGGTCATCGTCGTCGACAACGGGTCGGACGACGATACGCCGGCGGGTGTTGCCGCCTATGCGGGGCGCGTGCGTCTGCTGCGCCTGCCCGCCAATCTCGGTTTCGTGCGCGGAATGAATGCCGGGATCGCCGCCGCGCGCGTCGACGACGACATCGTCCTGCTGAACAACGACCTCGAGTTCACCCAGCGGGACTGGCTCGGTCGCCTGCGTGACGCAGCCTACGCCGCGCCCGACCACGGTATCGTCGGCTGCCGGCTGCGTGGCAGCGGCGACGACGAGCGCCTTTACCACACCGCCAGCTTCATCGAGCCCGAGACCCTTTGGGGTCAGCAGACGGAGTCGGGGCAGCAGGAACGCGATTTCGGCCAGTACACGCGCATGCGTCGCGTGCACAGCATCGCTTTTGCCGTCGCCTACCTGCGACGCGACTGCATCGAACGCGTCGGTGTCCTTGACGAGGCCTATCACAGCTATTTCGAAGACACCGATTTCTGCCTGCGCGCACGCGATGCCGGCATCGCCAGCGTAGTCGCTGGTGCCGTCACCCTGCGCCACGAGCAGCATGGATCGACGCGCGACGACGACGACGGATTCCGCGCTCGCCTCTGGCGCGAAAGCCGGGCTACGTTCGCGGCCCGCTGGCAGCAACGACTGATCGAAACACGCCGCGGGAGCCTGCTGTGGCGCGGCAGCACGCGCGCCGCACACGCGAGCGCCGCCTTGACGCGCGAACTCGCCTGGCGCCTCGATGCGCGCGGCGTGCGCATGACCTACACGCCGGCGCGAGCCGAGTTGTTCGACCCAACCGATTATCGACTCGAGCTGGCGGCCAGGCGCGATCCCGATGTGCTGCATGATGTCGCACTCGACTGCCAGCCAACCGTCGGCACGCCCGGCAACGGCCGGCTGCGCGTGACCTGCTCCTTCAACGAATGGTTGCAGCCGCCGGCCGCCTGGGTGGCCGCATGCAATCGATTCGATCGCGTGCTGGTCCCGGATGCCTATCAGGCCGAGGCGCACGCGCGCGCCGGCGTCATCGTGCCGATCGATATCGTTGCTCTTGGCGTGGACCCGAACTATTTCCATCCCGGCATCGAGTCGCCTCGCCATCCGGACGGACACTTCGTTTTCCTTTCCACCGCCGAACAGCTTGGTCGCGATGCGCCCGACGTGCTGGTCGCTGCATTCCGTCGTGCGTTCGACCTCGAAGATCCGGTGGAGCTGCTGGTCCACCTGGAGCCGGGGAACGACGAGGCGAGAATCCGCGAAGTGCTTGCCCCACTGCTGGCTCCGATCGAGGGTGGACGCGTGCGCCTGATCGGAGGCGGATTTCCGCACTATCAGCGCACCCAGCTGGTCGCCGCAGCCGATGCATATGTCAGCGCCCGCCGCGGGACCGGTTGGGATGCTTTCGCACGCGAGGCGGTCGCGAGCGGTCGCATCCTCGTTGCTCCCGCCTTCGGTAGCCAGCGCGATCTTGTCGACACGTACGGCCGCGCGGTGTCCGTGCGCGGCGGAGTCGACGATCCGGAACAAGCCGGCTCCGCCTGGGCCGACATCGACGTGGAAGACCTCGTTGGCGCACTGCGCAAAACCTTCGACGAGCGCGTCACGGCAAGCTCCAGAGCACGAAGCGCTGCTGCGGATTTTTCGGCGGGGAACGATTTCGATGCCACCGCCGATCGCCTGATCACGCTGTTCGCTTCGGCAGGCATGCTGAAGCCGGCCGCTCGCGCGGTCGCACCCCATCGACCCGCGGACTTGCCGGGAGCATCGAGCCAGATCGTCGTCCTCGGCATGCACCGCTCCGGAACGTCGAGCATCGGTGGTCTGCTCGCCCTGTTCGGGGCCTGGCCGGGTCCGCACGAACGCCTGCTGCGCGGCGACGACAACCCGAAGGGTCACTTCGAACATGGCGAACTGCACATGGCCTGCGTGCGCCGGTTGGCTGCCGCTGGTGGCGACTGGCGTCGAGTGCCCGACGGCGCCCCGCCCGGACATGCCGTCGATGCCTTCCGCCGCGAGGCGGGCAGCGTGCTTGATACGCTCGAGCAACGGCGGCCTTGGTTCATCAAGGAACCGCGGTTGTGCCTGGTCGCCAACGAACTGCTGCCGCTGCTGACGCGACCGGTCTTCGTGCATGTGTCGCGCGACCCGCTCGCCGTCGCCGACTCGCTGGCGCGCCGCGACGGCATGGCGCCCGTCGACGCGCTGGCGCTCTGGGAGCGCTACACGCGGGCGGCATTCGCTGCAAGCGCCGGGTGGACTCGCGTGCTCGTCGATTACGACGAACTCGTTTCTGCTCCGGTGACGACCGCGCGACGGCTGTACGACGATCTGGTCCGCGCCGGAGTACGTGGGCTCGCGCTGCCCGCGGAGGCGACGATCCTCGCGTGGATCGAACCGGCTGCACGGGCGGTGACCGACGCGCGCCCTGCAAGCCTGACCCCGTCGCAATGCGCCTTGCGCGATGCCATCCGCGACCGCTCGATCCTCCCTGCCCCCCCGACCGATGCCGAGTGAATCCTTCGGCGCGCCGCACTGGGACGGCCGCGTGCTGAGCTTGCCGGCGAACGCGTCCGCCAGCGCTTCGCTCGACATCGACGGCATCTGGTTCGACGACCTGCGTCCGGGCCCGGATGGCGCCCTGCGGCTCGAACTCGCGTACTCGCCGAGCGGCTGCCGCGCGTTCACGCCAACGCTGCGCACGCAGCGCGATGGACGCGTGCTGTGGCCCGCGGCCGATCGCGCGGTGAGCCTGACCTGCACGAGCCACGACGATGGCGCGCTGCTCGTCGATGCCGATGCACGGCCGATGGATGCCTGCGTCGCGATCGTGGTTCCGGTCTACAACGCGGCGGACGCCGTGCGCGTGTGCCTCGACAGCGTGCTCTCGCACACCACGGGCCGCGCGCGCCTGGTCGTGATCGACGACGCCAGTCCCGATCCGGCCATCGCCGGGCTGCTCGCGCGCTATGCGTGCCTGCCCGGGGTCGAGGTGCTCGCCAACGCGCGCAACCTCGGCTTCACCGCGACCGCCAATCGCGGCATCGCACATGCAGGCCGTGCCGACGTCGTGCTGCTCAACGCCGACACCGAGGTCGGCCCGAACTGGCTGACCGGCCTGCGTCGGGCGGCCCATGCGCGCAACGACATCGCTACCGCGACCGCGGTCTCGGACAACGCCGGCGCGTTCTCGGTGCCCGAACTCGAACAGCACAACCCGATGCCGACAGGCTGGAGCACGGCCGAGGTCGCGCGCGCGCTGTGGCAGGAGGCCGGGCATGCCTATCCGATGCTGCCGACCGGCAACGGCTTCTGCCTGTATGTGCGACGCAGCGTTTTCGACGCGGTCGGCCTGCTCGACGCCGAGGCATTCCCGCAGGGCTACGGCGAGGAGAACGATCTTTGCCAGCGCGCCAGTGCACGCGGCCTGCGCCATGCCGTCGCCGGCACGGTCTTCGTGCACCACGCGCGCAGCCTGAGTTTCGGCAACGAACGTCGCGAAGCGCTCGGTCGCGCCGGCATGCAGGTCCTGCGTGCGCGCTGGCCGCGCTACGAGGCCGACGTCGGCGCGACGCTGCATTCGCACGAACGTCGCGTGCTCGACTGGCGCGTTCGCCGGCGCTATGCCGCGCATGCGATCGCGCCGCGGCCGCGCGTGCTGTGCCTCGACGCCTCGCCGGCCGCGCCGCCAGCACCCGGCTGCGAACGCATCGATGCGGCCTCCT
>JAFLDX010000004.1:6610-48288 GCA_017302215.1 Lysobacterales bacterium | reverse complement strand
CCGCCAACGCCCGCCCCGCCAGCCGCGCGCCGAGCGCGCCCCGCGCGATGAGGCCGCCACGCACCAGCCGTCGCCGGCCGAACAGCAGGCCGACTACGTCCCGCAGAACACCGACTACACGCCGCCGCCGCCGAATGTCGGCGCCGGCACGGACGAGGGCAGCGTTGGCGGTGGCCAGCGTCAGAATCAGCCGAACCAGGGGCAGCACGGCCAGCAAGGCCAGCCACGCCAGGGCCGCAACCGGCGTGATCGCGACCGACGCGGTGGCGGTGGCGGTGGCGGTGGCGGCAACAACAACGGCAACAACAACAACCGCTACCAGAACAACCCGCACCGCGGCCTTCCGCAGGTCGACGAGGAATGGGTCGAGGGTCGCGAAACCGGCCCGCTGATCGACCTCAACGAACTCAAGCGCAAGAGCGCTCCCGACCTGATCGCGCTGGCCGAGACGCTCGGCATCCAGGAAGGCGTCGCGCGTGCCCGCAAGCAGGATGTCATCTTCAACATCCTCAAGGCGCATGCACGCGCCGGCGGCGGAATCTACGGCGAAGGCGTGCTCGAGATCCTGCAGGACGGCTTCGGCTTCCTGCGCGGCCCCGACCAGTCCTATCTCGCCGGTCCCGACGACATCTACGTGTCGCCGTCGCAGATCCGCCGCTTCAACCTGCGCACCGGCGACTACATCACCGGTCGCATCCGCCATCCGAAGGAAGGCGAGCGCTATTTCGCCCTGCTCAAGGTCGACCACATCAACGGCGAACCGCCGGAGGCGTCGAAGAACAAGGCACTGTTCGAGAACCTCACCGCGCTGTTCCCGCGCAAGGCGTTCCGCCTCGAGCGTGGCAACGGCTCGACCGAGGACATCACCGGCCGCATCCTCGACCTCGTCGCGCCGATCGGCCGCGGCCAGCGCGGCCTGATCGTCTCGCAGCCGAAGGCCGGCAAGACGATGATGCTGCAGAACGTCGCCCAGGCGATCGTGCACAACCACCCGGACGTGCACCTCATCATCCTGCTGATCGACGAGCGCCCCGAGGAAGTGACCGAAATGCAGCGCGGCGTGCGCGCCGAGGTCATCAGCTCGACCTTCGACGAGCCGGCCACGCGCCATGTGCAGGTCGCCGAAATGGTGATCGAGCGCGCCAAGCGCCTCGTCGAGCACAAGAAAGACGTGGTCATCCTGCTCGATTCGATCACCCGCCTCGCGCGCGCCTACAACACCGTGATCCCGTCCTCGGGCAAGGTGTTGACCGGCGGCGTCGATGCCAACGCGCTGCAGCGGCCGAAGCGTTTCTTCGGCGCCGCGCGCAATGTCGAGGAAGGCGGTTCGCTGACGATCATCGCGACCGCGCTGATCGACACCGGCTCGAAGATGGACGAGGTCATCTACGAGGAATTCAAGGGCACCGGCAACATGGAGGTGCACCTCAACCGCCGCATCGCCGAGAAGCGCGTCTATCCGGCCATCGACATCAACCGCTCCGGCACGCGCCGCGAGGAACTGCTGATCGAGCCCGACATGCTGCAGAAGATCTGGATCCTCCGGAAACTGCTGCACCCGATGGATGAGCTCGCGGCGATGGAATTCATGCTCGACAAGATGAAGAACACGAAGTCCAACGACGAGTTCTTCAATTCGATGAAGCGCGGCTGACGTCCCGCCTGCGCCGCGACCATCGCGGCGCAGCGGAGCAAGCTCCGCTCTACGGAAGCACCACGCTGCGGATGCGAGGCGCGAGACGGTCCCTCGTGGAGCCGAGCGTGCTCGGCTGAGGCCTCTCGAACGTGCTGAAGCAGCGGAGCAAGCTCCGCTCTGCGGAAGCACCACGCTGCGGATGCGAGGCGCGAGACGGTCCCTCGTGGAGCCGAGCTTGCTCGGCTGAGGCCTCTCGAACGTGCCGAAGCAGCGGAGCAAGCTCCGCTCTGCGGAAGATGCGAGGCGCGAAGCGGTCCCTCGTGGAGCCGAGCGTGCTCGGCTGAGGCCTCTCGAATGTGCTGAAGCAGCGGAGCAAGCTCCGCTCTGCGGAAGATGCGAGGCGCGAAGCGGTCCCTCGTGGAGCCGAGCGTGCTCGGCTGAGGCCTCTCGAACGTGCTGAAGCAGCGGAGCAAGCTCCGCTCTGCGGAAGCACCACGCTGCGGATGCGAGGCGCGAGGCGGTCCCTCGTGGAGCCGAGCGTGCTCGGCTCGGGTATCGCAAAAAGGGCAAGGCGTGTTCCCTTCTCCCCGCAAGCGCGAAGAGGGGAATGCCAGGGCTCGGGGCCAAGCTTCGCCCTACCGTGGAGTCCGCTTTTCGGCTCGGGCAAGTCCGCAGCGGAGCGCCCTAGCGCAGGAACAGGCGGTAGGCCGGGTTCGCGCTCTCGTCGCGGTACGGGTAGCCGAGGCTGGCCAGGAACCGGCGGAACGCCGGCATCTCGCGCGCCGGCACCTGGATGCCGACGAGGATGCGCCCGTAGTCGGCACCCTCGTTGCGATAGTGGAACAGCGAGATGTTCCAGTTCGGACTCATCGCCGACAGGAAGCGCATCAGTGCGCCGGGGCGCTCCGGGAACTCGAATCGATACAGCAGTTCGTCGTCCGCGCGCGCGCTGCGACCGCCGATCATGTGGCGCAGGTGCTGCTTGGCCAGTTCGTCGTCGCTCAAGTCGAGCGTCGCGAAGCCTTCGCGGCGCAAGGCCTTCGCGAGGCGCGTGGAATCACCACGGTCTCGGATCTGCACGCCGACGAACAGGTGCGCGCGCTCGCTCTCGCCGATGCGGTAGTTGAACTCGGTGATGCTGTGCGCGGCGAGCACGCCGCAGAAACGCCGGAACGAGCCGCGTTCCTCCGGAATCGTCACCGCCAGCACGGCCTCGCGCGCCTCGCCCACTTCGGCGCGTTCGGCGACGAAGCGCAGGCGGTCGAAATTCATGTTTGCGCCGCAGGCGACCGCGACGACCGTGCCGGCGCGCATCTGCGGGTTTCTCTCGACCCAGGCCTTGAGGCCGGCCACGGCGAGCGCACCGGCCGGCTCAAGGATGCTGCGCGTGTCCTCGAACACGTCCTTGATCGCCGCACACACGGCATCGGTGTCGACGCGCACGACCTCGTCGACGAAAGCACGGCAAAGGCGGAACGTCTCGGCGCCGACGCGCTTCACCGCGGTGCCGTCGCAGAACAGGCCGACATCCTTCAGCGTGACGCGCCGGCCCTGCTCCAGCGAGCGCGCCATCGCGTCGGAATCGGTGGTCTGCACCCCGATCACGCGAATCTGCGGCCGTACGGCCTTGACGTAGGCGGCGATGCCGGCGGCGAGACCGCCGCCCCCGATCGCGACGAAGATCGCCTCGATCGGGCCCGGATGCTGGCGCAGGATCTCCATGCCGATCGTGCCCTGGCCGGCGATCACGTCCGGATCGTCGAACGGGTGCACGAACACGAGCTTGCGCCGGCGCGCGATCGCATCGGCGTGCGCCTTCGCGTCCGAGTACGAATCACCGTGCAGGACGATCTCGACGCGGTCGCCGCCGAAGGCGCGCACGGCATCGATCTTGACCCGCGGCGTCGTCACCGGCATGACGATGAGTGCTCGGCAACCGAGGCGCGCCGCCGACAGGGCGACGCCCTGGGCATGGTTGCCGGCCGATGCGGCGACGACGCCGCGACGTCGGTCGGCTGCGGCGAGCCCGGCCATCCTGTTGTAGGCGCCACGCAACTTGAACGAGAACACCGGCTGGTTGTCCTCGCGCTTGAGCAGGACGCGGCATCCGGTGCGTGCCGACAGCAGCGGTGCCGGCTCGAGTTCGGTCTCGCGCGCGACGTCGTAGACGCGCGTCGTCAGGATGCGCTTGAGGTAGTCGATCGCCATGGAATCCGCCCGCCGGGGAGTCGCAGCGTATCCGTCGCGACGACCGCGCTCAATCGCACCGGTACCGGCGGGCCTGTCCGGGACGACTACTGCGTCTTGCGGACGTCGTCCATGTTCCAGTCGAACTGCAGGAAGACGACGGCGGGCCCGGCCTCGTCGAGGCGCACGCGGCACTGGATCGTCTGCGTGTACTCGGTCTCGGTGCCACGGTCGAACACGATCGGTGCGGAGAGTTGCAGCGTGCTCGCTGCGCTCGGCGCCGCGCTGCCGGCCAGTCGACCGACGTCGACGTCGTAGCGCTTGCCGACCAGCCGGCTCGCGACTTCGCCCATGCAGGCATCCGCGGCCTGGCGGTTGACGCCACCGCCGCATGCCGACAGGGCGGCGACGAGGAAGGACAGGAAGGCAAGGCGCATGGATCGGCCACTCCTGGGACAGGCTCCGGGCACGTCCTGTGACTTGCCGCACAACGCGGCAGGCTAGCCGAGTATACGTATGGCGATTTTGCAATGCTTGCGGCGTTGCAATGCGCGCCGCCGCTGCAGTGGCGCGGGCGCGCGCGGCGGCGTTCGCTAGTAGCGCGGCACGGAAGGATCGACCTCGCGCGACCACGCGTCGATGCCGCCCTCGACGTTGTGCAGGACGCGGAATCCGCGCTCGCGGAAATGTTCGGCCGCGCGCCGGCTCGAGTTGCCGTGATGGCAGAGGAAGGCCAGCGGCGTGTCCTTCGGCAAACCGACGAGACGATCGTGCGAAGCCGCATCGAGCACCTGCGCGCCGGCGAACGGCGCACGCGCGCGATCCTCGGCCGGGCGCACGTCGATGACCGTGACGCGACCGGCATCGACGAGTTCCTTGAGCGCCTGCACGGAAAGCGAATGCACGGCCGGCGGCGCCGCCGGCAGCGTGATCGACAGGCCCTCGCCCTGGGCCGTCTCGGCCCAGTCGATGTGTGCACCGCGCGCGCGCTGCGCGCTGGCCGGATCGAACAGCACGTCGATGCCGGACGCGATGACGCGGATCTCGTTGCCGCCGACCTCGCGCAACTGGAACTGCGGCTGGAAGCGCGCGTCGATGGAAAGGAACAGGCCCATGCCCTCGGCATCGGCGAGGGCGGCGCGGATCTCGCGCGCGGCGCGTTCGCTGATCGTGATGTCCGGCGGAGTGCGGTCGGGCTCCGGCAGACCGAGCAGGCGGTGCAGCTCGCCGCTGGCTGCCATGCCCTGCACGATGTCGGCCCCGCCGACCAGTTCGCCGTCGACGTAGAGCTGCGGAATCGTTGGCCAGTTGCCGTACTCCTTGATGCCCTGGCGGATCGCCTCGTCGGCGAGCACGTCGACGCTCTGGTAGTCGTCGAGCAGGTCGTTCAATACGCCGGCCGTGGCCGCCGAGAACCCGCAGCTCGGCGCATGCCGCGTCCCCTTCATGAAGAGGACGACGCGGTGGTCGGCCAGCAGGGTCTCGATGCGCTGGCGGACGGATGCGGATTCGGTCATGGCGAAAGCCTCGGTCGGGGTGGGCGATGATAGCGGAGCCACGCGGCGCCGATTGGAGCACCCGCGGAAATGCGGGATACTTCGTGGCTCAGGGGTGATTTTCAACCACGGGGAAGGACGATGATCCGCACGCTTCCGCTTTGCATCGCCATCGCGCTGGCCTCCGCCGCGCAGGCGCAGACGACGCCGGAACCCGGCATGGATGCCAGCATTCCGGTCACCTATGTCGGATCGAATGCGCGCGTGTCGCTCGGCATCAACGACGATGGCGACGTCCTCGGCGAGGTGCTCGGCATCCTCGGCAAGACCGACCGGTCGGCCTGGCTTGCCGAACTCTGGCTCGGCCAGGGCGGCGCCGGCGGCGTCCAGTTCGGCTACAACTGGTTGCGCGGCGAGCCCGAAAGCGGCAGCGCGGCGGTCTGGAAGGTATTCGCCGCCGGCGACCAGAACGTGTTCAAGGACCGCAAGGCGACGATCGGCCTCGGCCGCGAACGCGACGACTTCTTCTGGAGCGCCTATTACAGCCACGCGGCATCGGGCAAGCGTCTCGCCGGCACCGACCTCGATACCGTCGTCAACACATTGACCGGCAGCGACGCGAATGGCAACTGGACGCAGACCCAGACGATCGAGACGCTGACCGAGTTCTTCGAGCGACCGTACGAGAACGGCATCGGCGTGCGCTTCGGCGGCTACTTCGACGAACCGCTGCTGCGCGTGCGCGGTGGCCTCGACTACGAGAAGGGCAAGTTCGATTCCTCGCAGGCGACGCTGTCGCTCGGCATCGACAAGTACTTCCGCAACAGCGGCTTCAGCCTCAGCCTGCAGGGCGAGACGCTGCGCAAGACCGGCGATTTCGAGAACGACAAGTCCGACACGCGCGGCTGGCTGCTGCTGCGCTACGACATCGGCCAGAACTTCCGCGCGCGCGAGCCGTTCCGCATGGTCGAGGTGTCGACGCCGGCGGAAGCCGCCGCGACGCCGCCGCCCGAACCGCAGGTGGTACGCAACGAGGTGCGCATGGACGGCGACGCGTTCTTCGCCTTCGACCACTCGGACCTGCGCCCCGATGCGATCACCGCGCTTGACGAACTCGTCGCGAAGCTCGAATCGGTCTCGCGCGTGAGCCGCGTCAGCGTCGTCGGCCACACCGATGCGGTCGGCGCGGTCGAGTACAACCAGCGCCTGTCGGAACGACGCGCGGCATCGGCGAAGGCTTACCTCGTCAGCCGCGGCATCCCGGCCGACCAGATCGACACGCGCGGCGAAGGCGAGCTCAACCCGACGTTCCCGAACGACACACCGGCCAACCGCCAGAAGAATCGCCGCGTCGACGTCGAGTTCCTGAGCATCGAGGAAACCATCGTACCTGCATCGGCACCCGCGCCGGCTCCGGCCAAGGTCGAGTGGGTGCGCGAGCCGGTGAAGGCGAATCCGGCATGGATCGAGCGTGCACTGCGCAATCCGGCCGAACACAAGCGCACGGTCGACGTCTACGCGTTCGAACGCGCGACGAGCACCGAAACGCTCGGGCCGCGCGTCTACGCGAACCGTCCGCCGGTCGCGGCCAACGATGTCCTCACGGTCGCGATGAACGCGGCTGCAACGCTCGTCGCAGTGCTCGGCAACGACAGCGATCCGGACAACGATGCATTGACCATCACGGCGGTGTCGACGCCGGCCCACGGCACCGCGGTGATCGGCACCGGCGGCATTCTCTACACGCCGGCGGCCGGCTATGTCGGCAGCGACAGCTTCACCTACACGATCAGCGACGGGCGTGGCGGCACGGCGACGGCGACCGTCGCGGTCACGGTGCAGTCTTCCGGCGCGGCCAACCATGCGCCGGTCGCGGTCGACGATGCGGCGACCGTGCTCAAGGGCTACGACGCGGCGATCGAGGTGCTGGCCAATGACAGCGATCCCGATGGCGACGCGCTGACGATCACGTCGGTCCAGCACACCGGACCCGGCCTCGCCACGATCACGATCGAGGGCGGCAACGTGATCCGCTACCAGTCGATCCACGGCTATGCCGGCAACGACACGCTGGTCTACACGATCAGCGACGGGCGCGGCGGCACGGCGACGGCGACCGTCAACGTGGTCGTGTGGGAGCTGCCGCCAAACGGCTGAGCGACTTCGAACCGGCCCGACCACCGACACGCCCGCGCCTCGCGGGCGTGTCCGTTTCCGGCATCGCGAAAGCGACATCCGCGCGAATGCCGGCGACATCGACACAACGCGATGCGCCCAGACGGTTCGTCGGATCGCATTCGCGGACGACCTTGCCGCGAACGGGCTCGTCGCGGCGTCGGCGCCGGGGCGCGGTCGCGCCGGCTCAATCGGGCGCGAGCGCCTTGACGACTTCGGGCAGGAGACTCGCCGCCCACAACGTGTACTGCGCGGTCGACGGATGCAGGCCGTCGGCGGCGAGCAGGTCACGTGCAATCCCGCGCGAGATCGCGGTGACGTTGTGCCAGCGCGCGCCACGCGCGAGGGTCAGCGCACAGGCGGCCGCATTGAAGGCGTCGATTGCCGCGGCCACCTGGTCGGCATCGACGCCTTTCTGCGCGGCAAACCGGGTGACGCCCCAATCGGGAATCGACACGACCAGCACGCGCCGGACGCGGTTGCCGGCGAAGCCGATCGCCGACTCGAGCAGGTCGGCGAACTCGCGCCGGTAGTCGTCGAGCGGCAGGCCGCGATACTGATTGTTGACCCCGATCAGCAGCGTGACGAGTTGCCGGCCCGACGCGGGATCGCGGGTCGCGATCGCCTCGGCGAGTTCGCCCGTGGTCCAGCCGGTCGTCGCGATGATCTCGGGCTCGCCGGGATCGAAGCCGGATGCCCGTAGTCGCGCAGCGAGCTGGGCGGGCCAGGCGTCGCTGCGCGCCACGCCTTCCCCGATCGTGTACGAGTCGCCGAGGGCGAGGAACGCCGCGGCCATGCGTGTTTCAGGCGACGTGGCGCGATGGAATCGCCGACTCGGCCAGACGCGCGAGCGCGCGTTCGATGCGCGCGAACACGTCGGCGATCATCGCGGCATCGGGCAGCAGGGTGATGCGGAAACGGTTGCGGTAGGCCACGTTGAAACTCGAGCCGGGCACGATCAGCACGTCCTCGGTCTCGAGCAGGTGCAGCGCAAACGCCTCGTCGTCGATCTGCGGCAGGCGGTTCGGCGCGATGCCCAGGAACGCATAGAGCGCGCCGCTCGGCGCGACGACATCAAGGAACTCGCTGCGCGCGACCGCATCGAGCACCGCGCGTCGCGATTCGTACAGGCGTCCGCCCGGCGCGGTCAGCTCGCGGATCGTGTCCGGGCCTTCCAGCGCGGGCTGGATCGCCCACTGCCCCGGCACGTTGCCGCACAGGCGCAGCGCGGCGAGCAGGTCGAACGCGCGCAGCATGTCGTGCACGCGCGCCTCGCTGCCCGATACGGTGAACCAGCCGACGCGATAGCCGCAGGCGCGATGGACCTTGCTGAGCCCGCCGAAGCTGATGCAGGGCAGGTCGCCGGCGAGCGCGGCCAGCGGCTGGAAGCGCGCCTCGTCGTAGAGAATGCCGTCGTAGATCTCGTCGGCCATCAGCACGAGGCGATGACGCGCGGCGACCGCGACGATCGCCTCGAGCAGCGCGCGCGGATAGTTCGCGCCCGTCGGGTTGTTCGGGTTGATCAGCACGATCGCGCGCGTGCGCGGCGTCACCAGTGCGTCGATCTCGGCCGCGTCGGGCAGGTGGCCGCGATCGGCCGGGCACGGATAATGGACCGCGCGACCGCCGTTGAGGATCGTCGCCGCGGTCCACAGCGGATAGTCCGGTGCCGGCACGAGCACTTCGTCGCCCGGCTCGAGCAGGGCGCGCAGGCTGAGGTCGATCAGTTCGCTGACGCCGTTGCCGATGAACACGCGGTCCGCGGTGGCCGTGGTCGAACCGCGCGTGACCTGCTGGTAGGCGATCGTCTGGCGCGCGGCGAGCAGGCCCTGCTGCTGGCAATAGGCCTCGCTCTTCGGCAGCGAACGCGTGACCGCCTCGCGGATATGCACCGGCGTCTCGAAACCGAACGCACCCGGGTTGCCGATGTTCAGACGCACGATCTGGCGGCCTTCGGCCTCGAGGTCACGCGCGCGGTGACTGAGCGTGCCACGGATTTCGTAGCGGACTTCGGACAGGCGGGAGCTGGTGTGGACGGGGCGCTGCGGCATGGTTTCCACGGGTTTTCGGGCGCGATCACGCAATCCTAACACTCAATGCTGCGACGCAAGGCGCGCAGGCCGATGCAACCTCCCGCGTCGATCGCGCATCCAAGGCCTCTGCAACGCACGCGTTGCGGGCGCGGGGTCGCGATCCGGTGACCGCATTGATGCGGATGCACCCTGCGGATCGATACCTCCGCAGGCGCAAGCCGACCCCGGTCGACCGACACTGACCCGCATTGACATCATGAGCTTTGGTGTTATAGTTCGCTACAACACCAGACAAGGCATACACCCATGTCCCGCTTCGCCTTCCTGTCCCCGCTGCTGCCCCTCGCCGTCGCGCTGGCCCTCGCCGGCTGCTCGACCGGCACGGCGTCGCCGGCAGCCGAAAAGGAAAAGCCGGCCGGCCAGCCGGTCGAGGTGGCCCGCGTCGCGCGCGGCGAACTGACCGCGCGCTACGCCGCGACCGCCACGCTCGAGGCCGAGAACGAAGCGAAGCTCGTCAGCGAAGTGCCGGGTACCGTGCTCGAACTGCTCGTCGAGGAAGGTGCGCGCGTGCGCAAGGGCCAGGTGCTCGCGCGACTCGACGCCGACCGCAGCCGCCTGCAGCTGCGCGAGGCCGAAGCCGATCTGCAACGCCGCCGCAACGACGTCGAGCGCGGCGAGAAACTGCTCGCACGCCACCTGATTCCGGCGACCACCCATGACCAGGCGACCTCGGACTACGCCGTGCGCCGCGCCGAAGTCGACCTCGCCCGCGTCGCGGTCGGCAAGAGCGAGATCCGCGCGCCATTCGACGGTGTCGTCACGCGGCGCTGGGTCAAACGCGGCCAGCTGCTCGCCGCGCACGCCCCGGTGTTCGACGTCGCGGACTTCTCGACCCTGCGCGCGGACCTGCGCGTGCCGGAGCGCGATGCGGTCGCACTCGCCGCCGGCCAGCCGGTCCGTTTCAACGTCGACGCGCTCGGTGCGCAGGCCTTCGACGCGAAGATCGAGCGCGTCGCCCCGGTCGTCGATCGCGCGAGCGGCACAGTCGAAGTGACCGTCGCGGTCGGCAACGCCGACGGCCGCCTGCGCCCCGGCCTGTTCACGCGCATGGACATCGCCTTCCTGCATCTCGACGATGCCGTGCTGATGCCGAAGGCCGCCGTACTCGGCAGCCGCAATGCCGCGATCACCTACGTCGTGCGCGACGGCAAGGCCGTGCGCACGCCGATCCGCCTCGGACACGAGAACGGGGCCAGGGTGCAGGTGCTCGACGGCGTGGTCGACGGCGATGCCGTCGTCGTCACCGGTCATGCCGCGCTCAGCGACGGCGCGCCGGTCGAAGTACTGCCCGATGGCGCGGCGATCGCGCAGTCGCGCGCGGTCGCCGCGAACGGCGCGAAGCGCAGCTGAAACCACGCCTCGCGCCATCACCGCTACACTCGCGGTGATGGCGGAACCCTCCACACCTCTCGACCGACTCGCCCGCATCGGCTGGCAGGGTTCGCTGCCGGCTGACGACGGCGCCGCGACGATCGCGCGCGTGATCGCGCAACATCGCGCCGGTTACGAACTGCACGACGGCGCGGCCGCGTTCAACGCGCAACCCGCGCCGCGCTTCCTCAAACCCGATGTGGGTCCGGAGGACCGTCCCGCAGTCGGCGACTTCGTGCGCATCGCCGCCGGCAAGCCACCGGTCATCGAGGCGATCCTGCCGCGGCGCAGCCTGCTCGAGCGCGCGGCTGCCGGCGAACGCCACCGACGCCAGATCATCGCCGCGAACATCGACACCGTCATGATCGTGTGCGGCCTCGACGGCGACTTCAATCCCGCGCGCATCGAGCGCTACCTGCTGCTCGTCGAAGGCAGCGGCGCGCGCGCCTGCGTCGTGCTGACCAAGGCCGACGTCGCCGGCGAATGCGACGAAGCGCTCGAGATCGTGCGCGAACGCGTGCCGGCCAGCGCCGAGGTGATCGCGGTCAACGCGAAATCACCGGCCAGCGTCGCCCCGCTGCTGGCCTTGCTCGGCCCCGGCACGTCGAGCGTGCTGGTCGGCTCGTCCGGTGCCGGCAAGTCGACACTGACCAACACCCTGCTCGGTGAAGCACGCCAGGCTACGCGCGACGTGCGCGCGAACGACAGCCGCGGCCGCCACACCACGACCTCGCGCGCGCTGATCCTGCTGCCGAGCGGCGGCTGCCTGATCGACACACCCGGCATGCGCGAAATCAAGCTGACCGGCGAGGAAGTCATCGACGGTGAGCAGTACGCCGACATCGATGCATTGGCCGAAGCCTGCCGCTTCGGCGACTGCAGCCACCAGAGCGAACCGGGCTGTGCCGTGCGCACCGCCCTCGACGACGGCCGCCTCGACCCCGAGCGCTGGCACAACTACCGCAAGCTGCGCGACGAACTCGCCGCCGCCGCCGACAGCCTCGAAGCGCAGATGCGCCGCAAGAGCGAATCGCGCGTGCTGACCAAGGCGCTCAACAAGCGGCTCGGGGAGAAGTATGGGCAGCGCTGAGTGATCCGTCGACGCGTCCGCGCCGCATCTTCCGCGGTGAAGATCGATCGCATTCCTCACGCCCGGTTGAAGCACCGCCCACCATTTTCCGGGATCCCCGGACAATGGAAGGTCGCGGCGACTGATCACGTGACTTGATTCGCGCGAGTCGCAACGAAGGTCGAGGGCAACCGTTTGCACGAGCCGCAACGAAGATTCAGCTCAACCGGGCGATGAAGGCTGCGCCAATGAACCCCTCTCCCCGTCCACGACGGGGAGAGGGTGCCGGCAGGCGGGTGAGGGGCTTTCGCTGACGCGCTTCGCGCCGATGCAGTGTGGAATCTTGCGTCGACGCCGACAACTGACCGCGCTACGTGATTCGCGCGAGCCGCAACGAAGATCCAGCGCACTCGGGCGATGAAGGCTGCGACGGTGAACCCCTCTCCCCGTCTACGACGGGGAGAGGGTGCCGGCAGGCGGGTGAGGGGCTTGCACTGACGTGCCTCGCGCCGATGCGGCACTGCACCGGCCGGAAGCAATCGTCCGACAGGGTCCGCATTGGACATGGCAGACGGGACCCAAGCCTTGGCGAGATCGCCGTATCGGCCCTTCGTCGCATTGTCCCGCGCGCCGCGGCTGGCGAGAATGCAGTCCTTCCGTCCCCCAGCCCATAGGCCACCCCGATGCGCACCGTGCTTATGCTTGTCCTCGCCTGCGCCACCACCCCCGTCCTGGCCGCCGGATCGGCGCAGACGATGACGCAGCGCGCGGCAGGCGCGCGACCGGCCAGCACGGCGGGCATCCCGGCCGCCCTCTACGACCAGACCAGCAACAACAGCGGCTGGGGCTTCTGGGCGCAGGACCAGGAACCGGCCAACGCAGCCTTCAGCAGCGAGATCGCCGACGACTTCATCGTGCCGGCCGGCGGCTGGCGCATCACGTCGATCACCACGATCGCCAACGCCTACAACGCCACGCAGAAACTCGTCGTCAGCCCCGGGCCGATGAACGTGCGCATCCTCGGCAACACGGGCGGCAACCTGCCCGACGAAGCGAACGTCGCCTGCGGCCCGTACAGCGCATTGCCGATCAACTGGAACCCGACGACCGAAGTCGCGACGATCACCCTGCCCGCCGCCTGCGAACTCGCGCCCGGCCACTACTGGCTCGCCCTGTCGAACCGCCTCGACTACGGCATCGAGGGCGTCACTTACAACCCTTGGCTGCGCGACGGCGTCACGAACCAACCCGCCGTCTGGCGCCAGCCCGGCAACGGCTTCGGCTCGGGCTGCACGAACTGGGCCCCACTGCAGTCCTGCAACGGCCCCTGGCAACCCGCCAACCCCGACCTCCTGTTCTCGCTGATCGGGGAGACGATGCCGGTGGCGTTGCAGCGATTCGAGGTGGAGTGAGCGCGCATTTTCCGCGGCTGGGAATTCACATGGCGCGCATCCGATCGCGCGCAGGTCATGCATGCCACGCGTTCGCGCGTGCTGTTGCGCGCAGTTGAGGCGTTGCTTGCGGGGCGCCGCTTGACGCTGATGGACGTGGCAAGGAGTTGGCCGGGAGCCGAGCGCGTGCGCGCCCCGCTGAAGGCGTTTGATCGGCTGCTGAGCAACCGGCACCTGCATGCCGAGCGCGAGCATGTGTACGAGAACATGGCCTGCGCCGCCATCATCTACCACGGAGCAGCAGGGCGGTCTCAAGAATCAAGCGCAACACATTGAGCGTGAGCAGCGATTTCCAGGTCCATCATCTCGGCCGGGGTCTTCCAGCCGAGCGTTTCGCGCGGCCGCCCGTTGAGCAGCTTGGCCACGTGATTCAGTTCCTCCTGGCTGACGTTCGACAGGTCCAACCCCTTCGGCATGAACTGGTGTAGCAATCCGTTGGTGTTCTCGTTGCTGCCGCGCTGCCAGGGTGCGTGCGGGTCGGCGAACCAGATATCGATGTTCAATCGCCTGGAAAGAGCGGCGTGACAGGCGAGTTCGCTGCCCCGGTCGTAGGTCAGGCTCTCGCGCAGGAACGCGGGCAGCTTCTTCATCTGCCGCGTGAACCCTTCCAAGGCATCCTGGGCGGTGCAGCCGTCCATCCGGCACAGCACGACGAAGCGCGTCTTGCGCTCGACCAGCGTGCCCACGCAGGAACGGTTGAAGGCGCCCTTGATGAGATCGCCCTCCCAGTGTCCCGGAAGCTTGCGCTCGGCGACCTCCTCGGGGCGATGCACGATGCGCAGCGCTTCCGGCACGCCCCCCCTTGGCTGCCGTCGTTCGCCGCCGGCCACGACTCGGCTTCTCCTGCCTCAGCCCTTCCACCATCACCTCCTTCAGCGATCCGCGCGGGTGCGCGTAGATCGCCGCGTAGATCGTCTCGTGGCTGACATGCCGAGCAGGATCATCCGGGTGCATGATCCGAAGTCTCGCCGCAATCTGCTGCGGCGACCAGCGGTCGTACACCAGATGATCCTCAACTCGTTCGCGAAGCCAACCGCCTTCCACGAGCATGTGCCGACGAACACTGCGCGCTCGGCGCATGCGATAGGCCACGCCGGCCGTCTTGGCCTCGTAGCGAACCCGCCTGCCGGGCTCGACCTCCACCTCGTTACGCGCGAGAGCTCGCGCGAAATCGTCGACCTGTTCCGATCCAGACTGCGAGCGATCGCGCGCAGCGACAATCCATTCCTGCGCTCGATCTGGATCACCGCGCGTTCCTCTGCGCTCAGATGCTGATACTGTCTTGCCATGGCGACACCCTATCTGATCTAGGGTGTTGGACTTGGAAGTTGAGACTAAGCAGTACGGTTCACATTGTAGATTGCATCCGCCGCGCCGCATGCTCCGCGCAAGTCAATTGATTTGGCTCTCCGCAGAGCGTTCGAAACAGCCCCATCCATCATTTCGACCGCCCAGCTTCGCAGCTTGCTCACCCAAACAAGACTCGACATCCGTTATTTCGCGATGGCTAGGTGCCATAAACACGGAAACGGTTACGTCCCATGGTAACTCACAAACGACGTCTGAGAAGTAAATATCCACATCATCCCACATAACGAGTACTATCTCACGAAACACTCTCGCCGACGCCTCGTCTGGAAAAACTACTGAGAAGTTGACTTTCCTTGGAATAGTAATGTCGTCTCCAGAAGCAATCATCCTCTTGAGAACGCAACCGTTCTCATCATCCGGAATTTCGTGCTGATCCACTCTCGTCTCCCAAGTTGCACTTCACCCGTCTTCTTCAAGATACTTCTTTCCCGGAGAGTTGATTTTATTATAGTTACCCTTACCAGGCCCTCCATCGGCAGCAATCCTTCTTGCCTCTTCCATAAATGCCTGTCGTGCATCGGTAATCGACGTATGCTCCTTCTTCACCACGGGATCCGCGTACTGCTGTTCATTTCTTCGCGCAGACGCCTCCATTCTTCTCTCACCCCCCTTTCCATGATACTTTATCCCACTCTCGTGCGTTACGGTGTAAGCGCCAGTCGCTTTCTTGACATCGCTCGATGAATTTGCAGCGGCTGCAATTGCCTTTACCTGTTTCCCGCCAGTAGTAATGAAACCCACTGTGCTTGCGGTCGCATCGAAAACCTTGCTGCGCATATCCTCCAATGCAAGGTCAGCGACTGCTGCATCGTCATTAATCACAGCCGCGACATAGCAGATTTCCGCTACGATTAGCCCGCCAACATCTTTAGCAAAATCGTAGGCGTCCAATGGGTTTAGCGGATTTCGCCCATCCGGATCCGTGAACCTGTGCGGATTGTTGTTGGCGTACCAGTAGCGGTTGAATCCACCTCCCGTGTTGGCGTCGGTGACGACGGGGTCGAGGCTCAGGAAGCGGCCCGCGAGGGGGTCATAGTAGCGCTGCTGCATGTAGCTGAGGCCACTGGACGAATCGGTCACATGGCCGGTGAAGCCGGGGCCATCGGCGTAGAGGCCGCCGACCGGGGCGCCGTAGCTTTCGTAGTACGTGCGCTTGACGACGGCGCCGCCTTCGTCGGTTTCCGCCACGGGACTGCCGAGGGCGTCGGTGTGCAGGAAGCGCACCTGGTTGATCACGCTGCGCGGAGTCCCGGGCATGACGAGGCAGGCAACCGCCGTGCCGCGCCATTCGGAACAGGTCGATGCGTTGCACGCGCGTGCGCGGTATAGATAGTTGATCTCGCGATTCCTGCGTGTGTTGCGCTCGAGCGTCAGGGTAGTTCCAGCGGCTGCCAGAACCGAGATCGGACCGTTCCGGTCGTCGGATTCCTCGAGCTCGTAGCGTGTCGCGCCCACCACGGCGGACCATCCGATCGTGAAAGAGACGGTCTCGCCTGCGCCGACTGTCATGCACCCACTCGGACCGGTGATCGATGTCGGCGCGTCGATGCCGCCCGGTCGCTGCACCTGCACGCTCGCCGTCGCGCCGTAGTTGCTGCACGACGGCATCGCACCGGTCTTGCACGCACGGATCCGGTAGTCGTAGTTGCCGTTGCCGCGCCCGATGAAGGTGCGCGATGTCGCGGTCTGGCTCGATGCCGTCGGATAGGTCCATTCGCCGCCGTTGGCGCCGACGCGCAGGCGCTCCTCAAGGTTGTAGTGCGTCGCACCGGGTGAGGCTGCCCATGAAACGGTGAACGTGCCGTCCAGGCTCGGATTCGGGGAAACCGTCATGGAGGTGACCGCAGGCGGCGCCTGCGATCCCTGCGACACGATCAGCACGGACTCACCGGTCCAGTCGCCGCACTGCTGCGCATCGCATGCGCGCGCGCGATAGCGGTACTCGCCGTTGGCGAGCGACTGCTCCGTCTTCCTGAGCAGCGAACCCGAGTAGCGCTGGGACCAGCCGGCGGCGTTCGGGTTCCAGTCGAGCTCGTAGCGCGTCGCGCCACCGACGGCTCCCCATGTGACCGTGGCGTTTCCGTCGAGACTGGTGCCTGGGGCGATGCCCAAGGGAACCGGGGGCGCGAGCTGGCCGGCGACGCCGACCACGATGGTCGAAACGGGGCCGTAATCACCGCACTCGCCAGCCGTGTTGCACGAACGCACCTGATAGCGGTACGTCCCGTTCGGACGGACGAGCGTCCACGCGCGCTGGCCGCCCTGATAGACGTTTCGCCAGTTCCAGTCATCCGGCTGCATTTCCTGCAGCACGTACGTCGTCGCACCGGCCACCGTGGTCCAGCTGGCGACATACGTTCCGGTCGAGTTCGACGACGGGACGGTGAGGACCGGCGCTGCCGGAACCGGCATCTGCGGAATCCGCACGTAGACGGTCCGCTCGATGCCCGGTGCTCCGCACCCCGTTCCGCACGCCACGACCCGGTACGAATGCGCTCCCGTTGGACGTGCATTGATCCTGAGCGTCGTATCGGGCCCCTCGTGGATCGGCGTCGGCGACCACTCGACTCCGTTCAACTTCTCGAAAACCTGATATCGATCGGTCAACGCGGATGCCGGCCAGCGCAATTCATAGTTGCCTGTGTAGCTCGGCGAAGGCACCACCAGGTTGGACGGCGGCGCCGGAGGCGTCACGCCCGCCACGATCGTGGTGGCCGCTGCACCAGGCATGCCGCAGTCACTCGCGTTGCACGCCCTCGCGCGGTATTGGTAAGTGCCGTTTCCGCGCGTGAGCGGCAGGGTGTTCCCGGGCCCGCTGTAGAGGTCATACCATCCGGCCGCGCCCTGCCGTTCCTCCAGCACATAGGTTGCGGCGCCGTCGACGACGGTCCAGGAAACCGTGTAATGGCCCGTCGCGCTGTCGGTCGGCGCCGTGACCACCGGAGCGGCCGGTGCTTGCTGTGCGGAGGATTCTTCGCGCGCGAGCAGGCTGCCGCCCAACGAGATGAAGTCGGTCATGCTGTCGCGTGCGAGATCGACCTCGAAGCGTAGCTGGCCGTCGAGGGTGTAGATCGTGTGACGCGTGGCGCCGGATGCGGTCCTGACGATCTTCACGCGCCGGCCATGGCCATCGTAGGCATAGCGCTCGTTCGTCGATGCCGACTCGCCACTCTTGCTGACCATGCGGTTCGCCTGGTCGAACACGAAGGTCTGCTGGCCACGGCGTGACAGGTTGCCGCGTTCGTAGGCGTAGACGAGTTCGGGGACACCCGCCACATCGAGCGACTGCAGCCGGTTGGAGCCGTCATAGGCGTGGGTATACGCTCGGCCGCCGACGGTGCTCGTGCGGATATTGTCTATTGCATCGTAGACGTACGATGCTGGCTGCCAGGGTGCGCGTCGCGACACGGCGACGGATTCCAGACGATCGAGATCGTCGTACTGCATGGTCCGCGATGCACCCTCGATCGCGTCGGCGGTCGATGAGACATTCGCGTTCTCGTCGAAGCCGTACGTGTCGTCGAGCACGCCCACGTCATGACTGCGCTTCGGCAGGCCGCGCGCATTGACCTCGAGGGTGCGGACGATGCCGTTGCCGTAGGTGAATCCGACCATGCCGCCGTGCGGCCCGTAGGTGACATTGGTCGCGTACGACTTCAGCGTGTTCGCGGCCTGCGTCGGGCGTCCGAGTGCATCGGGCGCGTAGTCGACTTCCACGAGGTCCGGATAGACGATCTTCTTCGGGTGACCGTTGGCGCTGTAGCTGTGGGTCAAGGTGTAGGTTGCACCATCGACGGCTAGCGTCTCGCTCTGCAGAAGTCGCCTCGCGTTGTACTCGTAGCTCCAGGCTGTCGAGTCGCCGTCGACCGCGCTTGTCGTGCGCACCGTTTTCGGCTGCCCGTCCGGCCAATAGGTGCGGTGGATCGAGGGACTGCCATCGGCGAACGTCGTGTCGAGCAGGCGGTTCAACGCATCGTAAGTTCGGTCGGAGCGAACCGCAGCGATCGAAGCCGAGTCGTGGTTGCACTGGTACGCGTTCGGCAGGTTTAGGCCGGTCGCCGTCCAGCTGACGTTGCCGGCGCCGTCATACCCGATCGCGGTCGCGCCCACTTCAGGCTCGATCGTCTTGCACAGCTGTTGATACGGGTCATAGACGTAGCTGCGCGTCGCGGAGACCGGAAGCGAGGTCCCGTCACTCTGGCGACTGCCACTGCGCGTGATGCTGCGTGGCTTGCCGAAGCTGTCGCGATCGATCTCGATCACGACCGATTCGGGCATGATGATGCGCACAGGCCAGTTCTCGACGGGCTCGTCGAAGGCGAGGTAGTGGGTCGTCGTCGACTTGCCCCGGTTGTTGGTGACCGTCTTGTTGAAGCCCGAGTCGGCGTAGCGGATCACGGTTGTCAGCGGACCGAGCTCGGACGTCTGCGATGTTCCGGACAGCCGGCCGAGTGCGTCGTACGACGATGCAGTCCCGCTTGAAACCGAGTACAGCGAACACGTGCTGCACAGGGAGCCTCGCGGGTATGAAGCGAAGGTTTTCCTACCGGCGTCGTCGTAGCGCTGCACGGTCAGATGCACGTCGCCGCGAGCAGTATCCTCTTGCTGTTCGAGGACGGGACGCCAAAGCGCATCGAATACGGTCGTCTTCTTCGCCGAACCATGCGTGACCGTCTGGGTCCAGTGGCCCGCGGGCAGGCCGAACTCGGCGCCTGCGGGACTGAAATCGAACTCGCGAGCGTTCCAGGCGACGTGGTCGCCGGTCGGATAGCGGATGCGCAGCAGTCGCCCGTCCGGGCGGTAGTCGAACCAGCGATCGTTCCCCAGTTCGTCCGTGATCCGCGTGATCGCACCGTAGTTGTTGACTTCGGCGCTCTGCTGATGGCCCGTCGGCAGCTTGACGAGCCGAGCAATGCCGCGGTGGTAGTCGAGGAACTGCGTGGTCTTGCCGTTTCCATCCGTGATCGATTTGAGCGCGCCATTCTCGCCGTTCGCCACGTAGTATTCGGCCGAGTTGAGCAACTTGCCGAACGCATACGCGCGCATCGGCAGGGCGGTAACCGGGTCGTAGTCCGTCTGGCTCGCCACGAGGCCATCGACCGTCGTGCTGAGCTTCTGCCCGAGCACCCACTTGCCCGTGTTGTGTTCGTATGCCGTCACCTCGGTCTTCGAACCGTAGGGACTTTCGCGCAGAACACTGGAGGGGTAAGCCCAGGTGTCGAATGCGGTGGTCGTGGCGGAGTACGTGACGCCGGCCTGCACGATCTCGCGCTTCTTCTGCGGCTGCAGGCGCTCGCCGACGAACGAATCATTGAGGTAGAGCTGCGCGCTGACCCCGATCACGGCAGGAAACGGAACGACATCGCCTGCCTGGACGTACTCGTAGGACTCCCTGCGCATCTCGCGCCCGCCCGCGACGACACGCGTGGAGAGGAGCTTTCCGTCGTTCCCCGCAAACTCGATTCCGAACACGTGCTCGGTCACCGACCCGTCCGGCGCCTGGATGGTCGTCTTCTTCGTGATCGGGCATCCGCCGCTGCAGGGGGAGGTCGTGAAGTTTCCGACCGGCGTCGCGTACGCGTAGCTCCACGTGTACGGCGTCGTCTCGGGGTGGTTCTGCGATCCGGGGAGTCCGGGCCCTTCGATGCGCTTGCGCGTCAGCGACCAGGTGTCATAGCGCGCCGGCGTCTCGGGAAAATGCGTGCGCTGATCCGTGCCGTTGTCGAAGCACACCGACTCGACGTTGGCCCGGCCATGCCGGCGGACGTCGAACGTGAAGCGTCCGCGCGCACCGGAAGGGTGATCGATGCGCACCTCGTGCTCGTTGGCCAGGAGTTTGCGCATCCAGTTGCACGGGAGTGCGATGTCGTAGCCGAGATTCGTCGTGTTCGTGTCGTACGAGACCGCTCCGATGCCGATCTCGGTGAAGTCGAGGCCCCACGCGCTTCCATCCGGAAGGGTGACCGATGTCAGCGAAGCACCCGTGTACGCATAGTGCCAGGCGCGTACGGGCGAACTGTTGTCCCTGACGGCGACGATGCGGGTGACGCCGGGAGTCGGGTCGTACTCGAAGTCGAGCCGGCGCCCGTCGCGCGCCTCGATCGCAGTCAGTCGATTTCCGGTCCAGTGATAGTCGACCCAGTTGCCATGGCGATCCTCGATCCGGGTCGGGTAAAGGCGAACGCGTTCGCGACGCACCTCGAAATTGCCGCGCGCGTGCGGCCACAGCACCGACGGCGCCGCGGCGACGACCATCCAGTCGAAGGTGTAGATGAAACCGTTCGGTGCGCGGGCGATGAACCCATCACCTGGCTGCCCACTCGCCAGCGAGGACGTACACGCGAACTGCCAGAAGCCGCTCGAGATGTAGGGGTAGGTGCGACCATCCGATGGTGTCGCTACGGCAGACGAGCGGCGCAGGATCTCCTGGCGATCTCCGGCCTTCGCGTGCAGATGAATGCCTTGCCAGAACTGGCGTGGCGTGATGGCCCCGTAGCTGCCGACGAACAAGCCCGGCGGCGCCATCTCACTGGCCGACAGCGGGCCGCCGCACCGCTTGGTTGCTTTCACCGAGGTGTTGACCCAACCCTGACCTTCCCCGTAGAGCCCTTCGATGTAGGGAACATCAATGTCCCAATCCCCGAGCAGAAAGCGCGGATGCACACCGGCGACATCAAGGTTCCGGCGGCGCCCGAAGGCCACGGGCAGCGCGTCATTGCCCGGCAGGCTGACGTCGGTCGCGCTGAACTCGGTCGCTCCGGTGGCGAGCGAGACGTTCTCGCCGAAGACGCCGACGTCAACGGCGGAGATCGACTCTCCGCCGTTGACGATCTTCGCGTACTGCTCCTGGAACGAAATCTGGGCCTCGGCGCGCGCGCCGGCCAGAAGGATGAAGAGCGCTGCGGCAACGCGCAGCACGGTTGCGCGGGGCATGGGGACCTCCTTGTCGGTCAAGCATCCTTGGCCAGCACCGAGGGCGGGGGCGACGCCGGCCGGGCATCTCCGCCTTGCCTGCGCCCGTTCCCCGTTCGCGGCCTGGTTGCTCGAACCTTGGCGAGCGGAGGGATTCGCTGCAACTTCGCCGTTACGCAGCGGCGCTTAGCGCTTGCGGCCCTTCGCCACGCCAAGTTCGCCAACCAGCTCGATCACGATGCGACGCGCGCGCAAGCCCAGTGCCCGGTACTCACGCAGCAGGATTTCCTCGCTCGCATCGCGTGCGTAGGCATCCGCACTGAGGGCCGACGTTTCATCGACGGGCTCCATGGCGCGCGGTCGCCCCGCGCCCGTGATCAGCCATTCGATCGACGTGCCGGTGATCCGGGCAACGGACACGAGATGGGCGACGCCGGGCTGGGTGCCGTTCTCCTGTTCCCATTGCGCGACCGCGCTCGGGGAGATGCCGACGGCATGCGCCAATGCGGCCTGGCTGATCGAGGCGAGGCGGCGAGCTCGCCGAAGGCGATCGGGAAACCGGGAAAGGCCTTGGCCCTCAGTTCCGCTGGAGACCTTCATTCAGCGCTCCTAATCCATTAGGTCGTCTGTAGCTCGTGACGTATCCTAACGCCCGACGGCGTGGCGAAACTGTGAACATTCCTGCCCTGGTCGTGTAGGAAATCCGCCCTTGAGCACCCCCAAGATCGACCACGCTGCGCTCGACCGCGACCTCGTCGCGGCGGTCAAGGGCATCCGCCTGCTCGGTTCGCTGAGCTGGCCGTCGTCGGTGCAGGAGGCGTTCCTGGCCGGCTGGAAGCGCGGCAATGCGGCCTTGCCGCAGGTCGAGTACGCGAGCCCCGATCACGCGGCGACGCGCGCGGCGCTCGACGAGATCCATCGTGCCGCCGACCCGCAGCATCCGGTCGGCGAGTATCTTCGTCGCAGCGCGGAATCGTGGCGCATCGCGACCGAACTGCTCGAGGCGGCCGGCACGCCGGCGCTGACCACGCATTCGATCGCGCTGTTCGGCCGGCCCGGGCATCGCATCCCGGGCAGCGAGCAGACGAACCTTGATGCCGCACGCCACTTCATCGAGCTGGCCAGTGAACTCGACCGCGAACTGCTGCCGAACCCGGCCGACTACTGCATCCCGGCCGAGGTGCTGCGCGAGGACCTGCAGGGCCAGCTCGACGCGTTCTTCGGGCCGGGCGTGGTGCGCGTCGAGATCGACGACGACCTGATCGCCAAGGCCGCGGCCGGCGCGAACCGCATCCGCCTGCGCTCGGCGACCTGCTTCACCGAGTACGACCGTTCGCAGCTGCTCGAGCACGAGGCCTACGTGCACACGCTGACCGCGCTGAACGGGCGGCGCCAGCCGAACCTCGCCTCGCTCGGCCTCAATTCGCCGCGCATCACCGCCACCCAGGAAGGCCTGGCCGTGTTCGCCGAGCTCATGTCCGGGTCGATCGACATCGAGCGCATCAAGCGCATCAGCCTGCGCATCCTCGCGATCGACATGGCCCTGCACGGCGCCGACTTCATCGAGGTGTTCCGCTTCTTCCTCGACGCCGGCCAGTCGGACACCGACAGCTTCTCGTCGGCCCAGCGCGTGTTCCGCGGCTCGCCGACGGGCGGCGGTTCGGCGTTCACCAAGGACACGGTCTACCTGCACGGCCTGCTGTCCGTGCACACGTTCTTCCGCTGGGCGCTCAAGAACCAGCGCATGAGTCTGTGCCGCAACCTGTTCGCCGGCAAGATGAGCCTGCACGACGTCGTCGCGCTCGAGGGCGAATTCGCCTCGGGCTACATCGCCGCGCCGACCTGGCTGCCGCGCTGGGTGCAGCACGCCAACGGCCTCGCCGCGATGCTTGCGTTCTCGCTGTTCGCCAACCGCATCCGCCTCGACCGCTTGGCCGCCGAGGATCTCGTGCTGGCCTTGTAGGCGCGGCGTGACGCAGGACTCGGGTTCATGTTGGCGCGCGCCCTATGCTCGGCGCGCCTGCAACCACCGCCGGCCGCGTGCCGGGTTTGCCGATGACCGACCTGACGGAACTCCTCGTGCGCGCCCGCGACGGCGCACCGAAACACCTCGCCGACGTGCGTGCCGCGCTGCAGCCGCAGCTCCAGCGCATGGCCGAAACGCGCCTGCCGCGGCGCTACGAGACGCTGACCCCGACCGTGCTCGTGCTCGAGGCCTGGCTGGCGGTCGCGCGCAACCGAGTGATCGAGACGATCGACCGCCGCCACTTCTTCGCCTGCGCGGCGCGCGCGATGCGTGCGATCGCGCTCGAGCACGCGCAACAGCGGACGCGCGGCACGAACGGCAACGGGTCGGCCGCGCTCGACGATGACATCGCCGGCGTGCCCGCGCTCGCCGATTCGCAGTTGTTCGCGATCGACACGGCGCTCGACGCGCTCGAACGCAGCGAACCGCGCCAGTGCGAGATCGTCGAGCTGAATTTCTTCGCCGGACTCGACTGGGCCGAGATCGGCGACCTGCTCGGCATCAGCGAGGCGGCGGCGCGGCGCGAAGGCGAGCGAGCGCACGCCTTCCTCGACGACTCCATCGCTCGCCAGGAGGCGCTCGACGTACCGCGGATGCGGTCGTCGCGTGCCGATCGCGGCTGAAGCCGCTCGCAAGGGATCAGCGCGTTGTGGGAGCGCCTTCAGCCGCGAAGGTCGATGGTTGCCGGAAGGATAGCGACTGAAGCCGCTCCCACACGGCGCGCCGTGCTCGGACGCGAGGTACTACACTAGCGGCCGCGAACCGCCGCTGCCCGATTCCGACATGGCCCCGAAACCCGACGACCTCAAGCAAGCCGCTCTCGAATACCACCGCCGCGAGCCGGCCGGGAAGATCAAGGTCGTGCCGACCAAGTCGGTGGTCACCCAGCGCGAGCTTTCGCTGGCCTACTCACCCGGCGTCGCCTTCGCCTGTGACGAGATCGTGCGCGACCCGCACGAAGCGGCCACGCTGACCGCGCGCGGCAACCTCGTCGCGGTCATCACCAACGGCACCGCCGTGCTCGGCCTCGGCAACATCGGCCCGCTCGCGGCCAAGCCGGTGATGGAAGGCAAGGGCATGCTGTTCCAGAAGTTCGCCGGCATCGACGTGTTCGACATCGAGATCGACGAGAAGGACCCGGACAGGCTGGTCGACATCATCGCCAGCCTCGAGCCGAGTTTCGGCGGCATCAACCTCGAGGACATCAAGGCGCCGGAGTGCTTCACGGTCGAGCGCAAGCTGCGCGAACGCATGAAGATCCCGGTGTTCCACGACGACCAGCACGGCACGGCGATCATCGTCGGCGCGGCGTTGATCAACGCGCTGACGATCGTCGAGAAGGACATCGGCAAGATCAAGGTCGTGCACACCGGCGCGGGCGCGGCCGGCATCTCCTGCCTCAACATGCTCGTCAGCCTCGGCGTCGACCCGGCCAACATCTGGGTGGCCGATCGACTCGGCGTGGTCTGGCGCGGTCGCACCGAGGAGATGGACGAGCACAAGGCGCGCTTCGCGCGCGACACCGATGCACGCACGCTCGACGAGATCATCGACGGCGCCGACGTGTTCCTCGGCCTGTCTGCGCCCGGTGTGCTGAGCCAGGCGATGGTGCGGCGCATGGCCGACCAGCCGATCGTGTTCGCGCTGGCGAATCCGACGCCGGAGATCCTGCCCGAACTCGTGCGCGAGGCGAATCCCGACGCGATCATCGCCACCGGCCGTTCGGACTACCCGAACCAGGTCAACAACGCGCTGTGCTTCCCGTACCTGTTCCGCGGCGCGCTCGATGTCGGCGCGACGGCGATCAACGAGGACATGAAGATCGCCTGCGTGCACGCGATCGCCGAGCTCGCCCGGCGCGAGATGTCCGATGTCGCGGCGCGTGCCTACGGCGGGCAGACGCGCTCGTTCGGGCCGGACTACCTCATCCCGCAGCCGTTCGACCCGCGCCTGCTCACCGAACTCTCGCCGGCGGTCGCGCGTGCGGCGATGGCGTCGGGCGTGGCGACGCGTCCGCTGGCCGATTGCGAGGCCTACCGCGAACGCCTCAACGGTTTCGTGTTCCGCAGCGGGCTCGTCATGAAGCCGGTGTTCGACCGCGCGCGCGGCGACCGCAAGCGGGTCGTCTACGCCGAGGGCGAGGAGGAGATCGTGCTGCGCGCGGTCCAGCACATCGCCGACGAGCACCTGGCCTGGCCGATCCTGATCGGTCGACCGGCGGTCATCGAGTCGCGCATCCAGCGCATGCGCCTGCGCATCCGGCCCGGCGTCGACTTCGAGATCTGCAACATCGAGAACGATCCGCGCTTCAAGGAGTACTGGACGCTCTATCACGGCCTGCTCGAGCGAAGGGGAGTGACGCCCGACAGCGCGAAGGCCATCGTGCGCTCGCGCGCGACGGTCATCGCCGCGCTGATGCTGCGCCGGGGCGAAGCCGACGCGATGCTGACCGGCATCATCGGGCGCTACCACAAGAAGCTGCGCTACATCCTCGACATCCTCCCGCTCGATCCCGGCGTGCAGGCGCCGGCGGCGATGACCGGCGTGGTCAACGATCGCGGCCTGCACTTCTTCCTCGACACCCATGTCAAGCTCGACCCGACCGCCGAGCAGGTCGCCGAGGCGACCCTGCAGGCGGCGATCCGGCTGCGCCTGTTCGGCGTGACGCCGAAGATCGCCCTGCTCTCGCATTCGAACTTCGGCAGCCACGAAGATGCCTCGGCGGCGAAGATGCGCCGCGCGCTCGAACTGGTGCGCGCACGCGATCCCGAGCTCGAGATCGAAGGCGAGATGCATGCCGACACCGCGTTCAACGAGGAAGTGCGCGAACGCCTGTTCCCGAACTCGCGGCTCAAGGGGCGAGCGAATCTGTATGTCTGCCCGAACCTCGACGCCGCCAACATCGGCTACAACATCACGCGCGTGATGACCGACGGCGTCGCGCTCGGGCCGATCCTGATGGGCGTTTCGTTGCCGGCGCACATCCTGACCCCGGCCGCGACCGTGCGCCGCGTGGTCAACATGACCGCGATCGCGGCGGTCGAGGCACAGATCCGCGCGGCCCAGGCCGGCACCTGACGAGGCATCGCGCGTCGGGCCGGACTCAGGGCCCGAACGCGTCGGCGAACAGGCGATCGGGCAAGCCGCCGGCCTCCACCGAACCGACGTCGCAGCGGTTGTCGGAGCGCAAGTAACCGCGCTGGTCGAGCGGCAGGAACGAGCAGGACAGGTTGTTGCCGGCATCGATCGCGAGGCTCGGCGCGACCGGCAGGCGCGTCGGCGTCGGTCCGCCGTTGTCGGCGAGCACCGCGAGGTTGATGGCCGCCGCCGAAGCCGATGTCTGGTTGCCGGCCTGCAGCGGCGCGGTGGTCAGCCGACAGCTGTTGCCCGGCGCCTCGATGTTGAACTGCGAACCGTCCAGGGCGATCGCGGGCGACGCGAAGCTGCATTCGCCGACAAGGATGTTGTTGGCGAGGGCGAGCGAGGCGGCCGTGGACGTGCCGAGGTGGCGCAGCACCGATCCGGTCGATCCGGGCAGCAGGGTCGACGGCGCGACGATCGTGTTCCCTTGCAGCGACAGGTTGCCGGTGCCGAACGCGATTGCCGCGCCGCGCAGCCCCGTGTTGCCATCCAGGGTCGAGCGTTCGACGACGAGATCGGCGTCGAACACGGCGACCGCGCCGCCACCAAAGGCCGCGCCGGAGCTCGACGTCATGCGGTTGGCGGCGAACGTGCTGCGGCGAATCGCCAGGTCGATGCTGGCGGCGCCGAGTCGCACCGCGCCACCGGCATCGACCGCATGGTTGTCGACGAAGCTGCTTTCGACGATCTCGACGACGCCGCCGTCGATGGCGCCGCCCGAGTAGGCGAAGTTCGATTCGAAGCGCGAGCGTCGCACGCGCGGCAGCTGCCCCTGCGAGATCGACAGTGCGCCGCCGGCCTCGCCGGTGGTGGTCGTGGCGATCGAGCGCACGCTGTTGCCCTGGAACAGCGACTCGTCGATGTCGAGAAGCACGACGCCGTTGTCGATGACCTGGGTCGCGATCGCGCCGCCGCGACCGCCGGCCTGGGTCACCTGGTTGCCGACGAAGGTCGACCGCAGCACGCGGATCGGATTGACCGACACGGACAGCACGCCGTCGAGCGCGAGCGCGCCGCCGCCGTTGTCGGCACGGTTGTCGGTGAAGTCGCAGTCGTCGATCAGCATGTACGGTGCGCCCGAGCCGCTCGAAAGGCTGTAGATCGCCCCGCCATGGGCGTCGAGCACCGTCGTGTTGGCCGCTTCGTTGTCGTCGAAGACCACGCGCTGCAGGATCACGGCGATCTCGTCGACGCCCGCGCTGGCAGCGAGCGCGATCGCGCCTCCGCGCTCGCTGGCCCGATTGCCGGACAGCACCGCGTCGGTGATCGTCATGCGTCCACCCTTGATCGCCCCGCCATCGACGACGCCCTGGCCACCGCGCAGGGTCAGCCCGCGGACGCGCAAGGCAACCGGCGTCGACGAGGTGGAAAGGGCGTGCAGCAGGCGATCGGCCGTGGTCTGCGTCAGCACGGTCTGCGCCGCGCCCGCACCGACGATCTCGAGGTCTTCGAGGATGTCGAGGTCGCCACTGGCATTGGCATTGTCGTTGGCGCCGGCGCGGGTCAGCACGAGCTGCGTCGACGCCGGCAGCAGGATGCGGTCCGGGCCGAGCCGTCCGTTCGCGAGGGTCACCGCCTCGCGCAACGAGCAACTGCCGGGCGTGCAGCTGCCGGGAGGCGGGTCGTCGAGCACATCGACCGTGATCTCGTTCGGCACGGTCTCCATGCGCAGCGCGAAACGATAGGCGATGCCGACATTCGTCGGCGCGCGGTCCGAAATGTTGAGGAGCCACTGGCCGGTCGGGTCCTCGCCATCGAACGCGGACAATGGAGAATCGGGTGCGAACGCGCCGCTCAGGGTCTGCCCGCTCGTGCTGCCGACGCTCGACAGCGGCGGTCGGCCGCTGTCGTCGTCGAGGGTCAGCCCGCAGATGTTCTCGCGCGTGCCGCCGCGTCGGTCGATGACGGTGGCCACGGTTCCGGATGGCGAGGTCAGCGTGACGACGAGGTCACCGACGGCGGTGTGGGCAACGCTCGCCGCCGCGTTGTTGGGCGTGGCATCGCAGCCCGACTCGGCGATGAAGCGCAGGTCGAGGTCGGTGATCGCGCCGAGGCCGGCGACCGGCAGGACCAGGTTGACCCCGACCGTGTCGTTGTCCGGGATCGCGGTCGGCGGTCCGGTATAGGACACCGTCGTCGCCGCGATGGCATCCGTGGCGAGCAGGACGAACAGTGCCGTCGAGGCGGCCGGGTGGCGCGGTCGGATCGCGGAATGGCTGGGCATGGGCGGCTTGGACTCGATGGCGAGGCGGCTGCGCACGCCGCTCGGCGCGCACGGGACCCGGCATCCGCCGCTCGGCGACGGTGCCTCGGACGGGTGAATGCCGGTACAGGCCCGGGCCGAACAGTCGCGCCGCGACCGGGCGACGCGAGGCCGCACGATGTCCCGCGTCCGCGCGCTCGACAACACGTGCGTCCCGCCGCGCAGCATGCAGCCGCCGACAGTGGCCGCTACACTCCCGAGCCCGCGGGGACAGCGCATGCCAGCCGTCCTCCCCCGCCGTGTCGCCGAGGAAACCGCATGAATCAGCTGCAGGACATCCTGGACCAGGATCCCGATCCGGTCGAAACCCGCGAGTGGACCGACTCGATCCGTTCGGTCATCCAGGCCGACGGCACCGACCGCGCGCACCTGTTGTTGCAGCGCATGGTCGAGGAAACGCGGCGCGCAGGCGGCCACCTGCCGTTCCAGCCGACCACCGAGTACATCAACACGATCCCGCCGCATCTCGAGGCGAAGATGCCGGGCGACGCGGCGATGGAGTGGCGCATCCGCTCGCTGATCCGCTGGAACGCGATGGCGATGGTGGTGCGCGCCAACCGCAAACCCGGCGACCTCGGCGGACACATCGCGAGCTTCGCCTCGTCGGCGACCCTCTACGACGTCGGCTTCAACCATTTCTGGCGCGCCCCGGGCGACGGCCATCCGGGTGACCTGATCTTCCACCAGGGCCACTCGAGCCCGGGCATCTACGCGCGCTCGTTCCTCGAAGGCCGCATCGACGAGGACCAGCTCGACCATTTCCGCATGGAAGTCGCCGGCCGCGGCAAGGCGCTGTCCTCGTATCCGCACCCGTGGCTGATGCCCGACTACTGGCAGGTGCCGACCGTCTCGATGGGCCTCGGCCCGCTGCAGGCGATCTACCAGGCCCAGTTCATGAAGTACCTCGAGCACCGCGGGCTGATTCCGGTGAGCGACCGCAAGGTGTGGTGCTTCATTGGCGACGGCGAATCCGACGAACCCGAATCGCTCGGCGCGATCTCGCTGGCCGGCCGCGAAGGCCTCGACAACCTGATCTTCGTGGTCAACTGCAACCTGCAGCGCCTGGACGGGCCGGTGCGCGGCAACGGCAAGATCATCCAGGAGCTCGAGGGCGTGTTCCGCGGCGCCGGATGGAACGTGCTCAAGCTGATCTGGGGCAGCTACTGGGATCCCTTGCTCGCGCGCGACCACGACGGCCTGCTGCGCAAGCTGATGATGGAGACGGTCGACGGCGAATACCAGAACTGCAAGGCGTTCGGCGGCGCGTACACGCGCGAGCACTTCTTCGGCAAGTATCCCGAGTTGAAGGAACGCGTCGCGAACCTGTCCGACGACGACATCTGGCGCCTCAACCGCGGCGGCCACGATCCGCACAAGGTCTATGCGGCGTATCACGAAGCGGTCAACACGAAGGGCATGCCGACCGTGGTCCTGGCCAAGACGGTGAAGGGCTACGGCATGGGTGGCGCCGGCGAATCGCAGAACATCACCCACCAGCAGAAGAAGATGGACGATGCGGCGGTGCGTGCGTTCCGCGACCGCTTCAACATCCCGGTCAGCGATGCCGACCTGCCGAGCGTGCCGTACTACCACCCCGGCAAGGACTCGCCGGAAGTGCAGTACCTGCTCGAACGGCGCAAGGCGCTCGGCGGCTTCCTGCCGCAGCGGCGGCGCAAGTCGGCCTCGCTGGCGGCGCCGGAGCTGCCCGTGCTCGACGTGCTGCTGAAGAGCTCGGGCGAGCGCGAGATCTCGACCACGATGGCCTTCGTGCGCGCACTCAACCTGTTCCTGCGCGACAAGGAGATCGGACCGCGCATCGTGCCGATCGTCGCCGACGAGGCGCGCACGTTCGGCATGGAAGGCCTGTTCCGCCAGATCGGCATCTACGCGCCGTTCGGGCAGAAGTACAAGCCGATGGACGCCGACCAGCTCATGTACTACCGCGAGGACCAGTCCGGCCAAGTGCTGCAGCAGGGCATCAGCGAGCCGGGCGCGATGTCATCGTGGATGGCGGCCGCGACGAGCTATTCGGTCAGCGACGTGCCGATGCTGCCGTTCTACATCTACTACTCGATGTTCGGCTTCCAGCGCATCGGCGACCTCGCCTGGGCGGCCGGCGACATGCGTGCGCGTGGCTTCCTGATCGGCGGCACGGCCGGGCGCACCACCCTCAACGGCGAGGGACTGCAGCACGAGGACGGCCACTCGCACCTGCTCGCCGGCGCGATCCCGAACTGCCGCAGCTACGACCCGACGTTCTCGTTCGAGATCGCCGTCATCGTGCAGGACGGCGTGCGCCGCATGATGAGCGAACAGGAAGACGTTTATTACTACCTGACCGTGATGAACGAGAACTACGCGCACCCGGACATGCCGGCCGGTGCCGAGGCCGGCATCATCAAGGGCATGTACCTGCTGCGCGACTCGGGCACCGGAACGGAATCGGGCAAGACGAAGCCGAAGGCCAAGGGCGTGCCGGTCGTGCAGCTGATGGGCTCGGGCACGATCCTGCGCGAAGTCATCGCCGCCGCGGAGCTGCTCGAGAAGGAGTTCGGCGTCGCCGCCGACATCTGGTCGTGCCCGAGTTTCAACGAACTGCGGCGTGACGGTTTCGACGTCGAGCGCTGGAACCGCCTGCATCCGATGGCCAAGCAGCCACGCAAGGCCTGGGTCACCGAATGCCTCGAAGGCCGCGGCGGTCCGATCGTCTCGGCCACCGATTACGTGCGCGGCTATTCGGACCAGGTTCGTGCGTTCATCCCGCCCGGTCGCAGCTTCATCGCGCTCGGCACCGACGGCTACGGTCGCAGCGACACGCGCGCGCACCTGCGCGCGTTCTTCGAGGTCGACCGCTACTGGATCGCGCAGGCGGCGATCACCGCACTCGCCGCCGAGGGCAAGATGAATCCCGAGGACGTCGCGCGTGCGATCCGCGAATGGAAGCTCGATCCGGAAAAGCCGAACCCGGAGACGGTTTGAAGGGTGCGGGGCGGGTTTTGACCCAGGGTGCCGCGGACAGCGCAATGCCGCGGCCTCGGCACAGCCCGGCCTGCTCGGCGCGGAACGCCCTGATCCGTCCCTGCCCGATCGCCGAGGCGGACGCGGTCAGTAAGATGGCCGCGTGTGCGCGGCACTGCGCCGGAACAGCCGATAGATCGGCCACGACAGGCCGACCAGCGCCAGCGCGAACAGGCTGTTGCGCGTGTCGCTGGCCAGCGACACGCCGATGAAGGCCAACGAGCCGAGCAAGGCCAGCCCCGGCACCAGCGGATACAGCGGAACCCGGAACGGGCGGGGCGTGTCGGGCTCGCGCTTGCGCATCACGAAGAAGGTCGCGAACGTCACCGCGTAGTTGGCCACGAACATGAACGCCAGCAACGCGATCAGGGTGTTGAACGTGTTGGTGGCGATCAATCCCAGGGCGACCAGGACGCTGACCCACAAGGCGGGCACCGGCGTGCCACCGGGATTCACGCGCCGCAACGCGGCCGGCAGCAGGCCATCGCAGCTCATCGCGAAGGGGACCCGTGATGCCATCAGCACGAGCGCGTTCACGCTGGCGATCAGCGAGAGGATCATCACGATGCGCAGCACGGCATCGCCGCGCGGGCCGAACATCCGCGCCGCGGCGCTCGCGGCAACGAACGGGTCGCCGGCCATTTCCGCGATCGGGATGACGGACAGGAACGCCGCGTTCAACAACAGGTAGATCGCCATCACGAGCAGAACGCCGCCGATCATCGTGCGCGGCAGGTCGCGCGCCGGATTCTGCAGTTCCTCACCGAAATAGACTGGCCCGCTCCAGCCGTCGTAGGTGTAGATCGCGGCCTGCATCGCGACGATGACGGCGCCCGCCAGCGCGAGGCCCGCCGGAAGGACCGGCGAGGCGGCCACTGCCGCCGTGGATGACGGCGATTCCTTCGCGACGAACAACGCGACCAGCGCGAGCGCGACGAGGGACAACGCCTTGATCAGGCTGGTGGCCTGCTGGGCAATGTCGCCGATGCGGATGCCGAGCCACTGCATCAGGCCAAACGCGAGCACGACGCCGCCGGCCACGAGTTTCTCGTGGCCGGCGAGGAGCGGCAGCAACGGGGTGGCGTACTCGGCGAGGACAATCGCGACCGCGGCGGTGCTGCCGCACGTCGAGAGCCAGTCGCTCCAGCCGACCACGAAGCCCGGGTAACGCCCCAGGCCGTGGCGCACGAGCGGATACAGGCCACCGGAGCGAGGCCGCAGGGTGGCCAGTTCGGGCCACCGTCAGCGCACCGAGCAATGCATACAACGCACCGGCCACCCACACGCCCATGAACAGCGGAACCGAGGGCACCTGTGCCGCAATCTCGCCCGGCGTGCGCAGGATGCCCATGCCGATCGTGTTCCCGACCAGGACCGCGAGGCCGAAGGCAACGCCCAGAACCTGCAGCAGTCGTCCGGACGCTGCCGCGCCGCCGGTCTCGTGTGCCATGGGCTGTCTCCCCGCGTTGCCTCCACGATACGCCGCAGCGGGCAACTCGTGGAAGCGGTGGCCGCGTCCCACGCGAGGGACGCCCCTCCCTCGCCGCCTGCACCGCATCCCGGCACCATCACGCACTGTCGCCACTTCGCGTAGGCTTCGCCGATGACGACTGCGCGCGACATCGCCCGCGCCTACCTGCCCGGGCAGTACCACTACTGGTACGCGCGCTCGAAGCTCGCCAGCGACCCGCTCTACGATGGCGTCGGCGCGGCCCTCGATGGCTGCGACCACCCCTTGCTCGACGTCGGCTGCGGGATCGGCCTGCTCGCGCACACCCTGCGCGCGCGCGGTTTCCGCGCCGACTACGCCGGCGTGGACATCGACGCACGCAAGATCGAGGCCGCGCGCGCGGCAGCGGCGAAGGCCGGGCTGGCACGCGTCCGCTTCGATGTGCTCGATCTTGCCGCCGACTTCCCTGCACATCGCGGCACCGTCTGCATCCTCGACGTGCTGCAGTTCGTGCCGCGCTCCACTCAGGCGCGCATCGTCGACGCTTGCGCCGCCTGCCTCGCGCCCGGCGCGCGCCTGGTCATCCGCACCGGGCTCGAGCGCGATGGCTGGCGGCTGCGCATCACGCGCGCGATCGACAGGTTCTCGGAGCGGCTTGGCTGGATGCGCGGCGATCCGCCGCGCTACCCGCGGCGCGAGGCGCTCGAGGCGCAGCTCGCGCAGCTCGGCCTCGTCGCGCGCTTCGAACCGTTGCGCGGACGCACGCCGTTCGAGAACTGGCTGGTCACGGCGGAACGCGCCGGCTGATGCAGGGCCCGCTCGCATGAACTGGCGCGGAACCGTGACAGCGACAGGCGTTGGCCGCGCGTGCGGCGTTTTCCATAATGGCGTGATGAAACACCTCGCACTCGCCCTGCTCGTCCTGTTGCCCCTGCTCCAGCCCGGCGTCCCTGCGCGCGCCGATGATCGTCCGGCGGAAACGACATCGAAGGAAACCGCGCAGAAGGACTCCGCGCAGTTCTTCGACGAGGCGATGAAGCAGATCGCCGAGATGCGAGCGCAACTCGTCGCCGCGCAACTCGATACCGGGCAGCTCGTGCAGCTGCGCAACGAGGCCGGCCGCCTCGCCGGAACGGCCGACGGCCTGCTCGCCGACCGCATCCCGCGGCTCGAGGCGCTCGATGCGCGGCTCGCCGAACTCGGCGAAGCGCCGGCCAAGGGAGAGCCGCCCGAAGCCGCCGACATCGTCGCCCAGCGCAAGGCGCTCGAGCGGCAGCGCACCAGCCTCGATGCCGAGATCAAGCGCGCCAAGCTGGTCGTCGCCGACGGCCAGCAACTGGCCGGCGAGGTCGCCGAAGCACGCCGCGACCTGTTCCAGCAGCAGATCAGCGAACGCACGACCTCACCGCTGCTGCCGGCGTTCTGGAGCGATGTCGCCGCTGCGTCGGAGCGCGACGCTGCCCGCCTCGGCGCGCTGCGCGACGCGGTCGTGGCCAGCGTCGCGGCCGCGTTCGTGGGCGCCAACCTCGCGCCATCGCTGATCGGGCTGGCAAGCGGCCTGTTCCTGCTCGTGTTCGGCCGCTGGTGGGTCGAACACCTCTGGCTGCGCGCGACTTCCGACCGGATTCCGCAAGGACGCCTGCGGCGCTCCGCGCTCGCCTTCACCGTGCTCGTCGTGTCGACCGTCCTGCCCGGGCTCGGCGCCCATGCGATCTACCTCGGCCTGAACTGGAATGGGCCGTTCGTCGAGCCGTTCGCCTCGCTCGCGCGCGTGCTCGTCAACACGGTGTACGTCGGCGGCCTCGTCGCCGGACTCGGCCGTGCCCTGCTCTCGGCCAGCCGGCCCTCGTGGCGGCTGGCGCCGATCCCCGATGCGGTAGCCACGCGCCTGCGCCACTTCCCGTTCGTGCTCGCCGCCGTCGTCGTGGTCGGCTTCATGCTGAACCGCGTCAACAGCGTGATCGGCACGAGCCTCGCCGCAACGATCGCCGCGAGCTTCGTCGTGTCCGTGCTGTACGCGCTGACGATTGCGTTCGGCCTCGCCGCGATCCAGCGCGCCTACGCCGAGCGGCAGGATGACGACCGCGCGCGACCCGCCTGGATCATGGCCTTGCTCGGACTCGCCGCGGTCGGCGTCATCGCCACGCTCGGCGGTGCCGCACTCGGCTACATCGCGTTCGCTCGGTTCGTCTCGGGCCAGCTGATCTGGATTCCGCTCGTCGCCGGCGTGTCGTACCTGCTGGTCTGCGTCGTCGAGGACGGCGTCGGCACCCTGCTCTCGGAGCGCTCGCGCTGGGTACGCCGCACGACCGGCATGACCGCGCAGAAGCTGCAGCAGCTGGAAGTGCTGATGTCCGGCGTGTTCCGCCTGTTCGTGCTGGCCTGTGCGGTGGCCCTCGTGCTGGCCCCGCTCGGCACCGGTCCGGAGGAGTTGCTCGCGCGCGGCTCGCGCCTCGGCAGCGGGTTCGCGATCGGCCAGCTGCACGTCACCCCGAGCGCCGTGTTCGGCGCGCTGGCCGTGTTCGCGATCGGCCTCATGCTGCTGCGCGCGGCGAAAGCCTGGTTCGACCAGCGCTACCTGCCGACCACGCGTTTCGATCCGGGCCTGCGCACCTCGATCTCGACCCTGCTCGGCTATGCCGGCGGCATCCTCGTGTTCGCATTCGCGCTGTCGGCGCTCGGGCTTTCGCTCGAACGCATCGCCTGGGTCGCGAGCGCGTTGTCGGTCGGCATCGGGTTCGGCCTGCAGGCGATCGTGCAGAACTTCATCTCCGGCCTGATCCTGCTGATCGAGCGCCCGGTCAAGGTCGGCGACTGGGTCGCGCTCGGCGAGCTCGAGGGCGACATCCGCCGCATCAACGTGCGCGCCACGGAAATCCAGATGGGCGATCGTTCGACCGTGATCGTGCCGAACTCCGAACTGATCACGAAAACGGTGCGCAACATCACCCTGGCCAATGCCGAGGGGCGCGTGCGCGTGCGCCTGGCCGTGCCGGTCGACAACGACGCGCGCCGCGTGCGCGAGGTCGCGCTCGAAGCCATCCATGCGCGACCCGAGGTCCTTCGCGCGCCGGAGCCGAGTGTCCTGCTCGACGGCCTCGACGGCGGCAACCTCGTGTTCTTCCTGACCGCCTACGTCGACAGCCCGCGCAACACCGGCGGCATCCGCAGCGCGCTGCTGATCGACCTGCTCGAGCGCCTGCGTGCCGCCGGCATCGTGCTCAGCGCGCCGCAGGAGATCAGCGTGCGCGAGCGCAGCCCGGCCACGCCCGCTGCGACGCCCGGCGGCACACTCACGCCCCCGGGTTGAGCGAGACGATCGCCGCGTTGAGCGTGGTCGCGAACGCGAGCCAGCCGAGGTAGAGCAGCATCAGGAAACCGGCAAGACGGTCGCGGCGGAAAAACAATACCGTCGTCCAGATCACCAGCGCGTCGAGCACGACCAGATCGACCAGGGCGAGTTTCGCGTCGTGCAGGCCGAAGAACAGCGGCGTCCAGATCGCGTTGAGCACGAGCTGCGCGAGCCAGACCGACAGCGGCAGGCGCCAGCCCTCGATGCGGTGGATGCGCCAGGCGGCCACGGCCATGGCGAGGTAGAGGATCGTCCAGGCCGGCGCGAACACCGCGTTGGGCGGGTTGAACGAGGGTTTGACCAGGTTCGCGTACCACGCGTCGGGCGGGAAGAATGCGCCGGCGACGGCGGCGATCGCGACGAGGGCGATGAACAGCAGCAGGGAAGGCCAGGCGCGCATGGCGGGTTGTCCGGGTGAGGTGCGCCGCATTCTCGGCGCGTCGCCTTAACCGCGCATGGACGCAGGATCGGGTGCATGCGGATCGTCCGCATCGCGTTCGCGCGCCCGCAGGCGGCGGTGGTACCACGCGATGAGCGGTCCCTGCAGGCCGAGCAGGCTGTAGACCATGCCGCCGAGGGCGTGCGTCCACGGATGTCCTTCGACGGCCGGCACGAACAGCGCGACGAGGATCGACAGGAACGCCACGCCCGGCACGAACCACCACGACAGCGCGTACAGGCGTGTGGCGATGCGCTCGCCTGCGTCGAGGCCGAGCGCGACCCGACAGCGCCAGGCGTGCTCGGTCATCAGCGCGAGCACGGTGCCCATCGAGCCGAGTGCGAGGCCGAACACGACGATCACGAAGCGCAGGTCGTCGGTCGAGGCGAGCTTGTAGCGCGCGACGAGAAACCCGCCGCTCGCCCATTGCATGAAGCTCGCGTACATGACCTTGAGCGGGTAGACGAAGACCAGCACGAGAAAGACGAGGACGAGGCTGAGCAGCACGGATGGCACGTCGTCGAGACCGTAGCGCCGCGTGTGACTGGCATGGCCGTACCAGAACCACGCGATCATCGCGAAGCTGACCGCGAAGGCCGGTACGCCTTTCAGCGCCTCGACAAGTTCCGCGCGCGATTCCGGAATCGCGTCGACCGAGATGACCAGCAGGGTCACCGCGAAGGCAAAGGCCGCGTCGACGAAAGCCTCGATGCGCGTGATCTCGCCGCCGCGCTTGCGGAACCCGTCGGCCATGCGCTGCGATCCGGTTTCCATCGTGGAGCTCCCCAGAGTGGGCCCGCGTTCGCGCTCAGCCGCCCGCGAGCAGAAGATGCCAGAGCGGCAGCGTGGCCATCGACAGCACGATCCCGTAGCCGATCATCGCCGCAGCCAGCTGCGGCGCCAAGCCCGCCATCGACAACAGCGCACCGGCCGTGACCATCGACGGCATGGCGGTCTCGTAGACGGCGGCGAGGCGCATGTCGCCTTCGATGCCGAACAGTGCGCACAGACCCAGCGCGAGCAACGGCATCAGCACGAGCTTGGCAGCCAGGCCGATCGCCAGCGGCAGCAGGTGTTCGCGCGGCAGGCGCAAGCGCAACTGCATGCCGAGCGCGAGCACGACCAGCACAAGCAGCGGTGCGGTCAGCAGGCGCAGAGCCTCGGCCACGGCCGGCGGCGGCTCGGCCGGAAACAGCGTCAACGCGACCACCAGGGCGAGGAACGGCGGGAACGAGACGATGCGGCGCGCGATGCCGGTCACGCTCGGCCGCTCGCCGCCGCCGAAGAACGCGACCACACCGAGACCCCACGTGGCGAGGATCATGAACGTGCCGAGCTGGTCATAGACGACCGCGTAACGCAACGCACCCGCGCCGGCCAGCACCGGCACGAGGGCGTAGCCGATGAACGAAGTGTTGCCGAGGGGTACCTGCAGGAGCAGGCAGGTCGTGCTGCCACGGTCCAGACGCAAGGCCTTCGCCAGGGGAAGGACGAACACGATCGTCGCGGCGAGCACGAGCCAGGGGATCGCGACGAGGCCGGCGAGCGCCCGCTCGAACACGAGCTTCGGTGCGTACGACAGGATCGCCGCCGGCAGGCAAACGTACAGGACGACGAGGTTCAGCGTGTCGGGCGCGTTCTCGGGCACCCAGCCGCGCCAGCTCAGCAGGCGACCGATCGCGAGCACGGCAAGGATGAAGGCGAACGTGGACGTGACCGACATCGGTTCGCGCGGCACCAGGGCGGTGGCGGTGAGCGTAGCCGATCGCGCTGCCGTGTGCGCGCGCCCCGGAAGGAGGCCCGTCGCGGATGTCGCGCGGCCACGCGCGCGTGTGCGAGAGAGTGCATCGCACGGCAAATGCAGCGCATCGCTCGCGCGGCCACTCGCGCGTGTGCGCGACGGCGCTGAACGGCATTCATGTCCTGCTTCGACGCCGCCTTGCGCTTGTCCACCCATAGGCCTGCTCGCGCGGCGCCATCCGACCGGAGTCGAAAATGACCGTCCATCGATCCCTCGTCCTCGCCCTCGTCGCGATCTCGGGCCTGCCGTCGCTCGCAACCGCCGTGACCGTCTCGGTCGGCACGGGCGCCGGCTGCACCTACCCGACCCTGCAGGCCGCGTTCGACGCGCTCGACGACCAGGCCGGCAGCCACGTCATCCGCCTGCGTCGCGAAACCTTCGCAATCCCGGCCGGTGCGAGCTACGCACCGACTGTCGCGCAGCCCGGCGTGTTCATCGAGGGCGGCTATGTCGAATGCGGCGACGCCGCGCCGGGAACCGGCATCAACGACACGAGCACGATCGATGCGGCCGGCGGTGCGCAGGCGCCCGCACTGCGCCTGCTCATCGATGGTCGCGTCGGCACCGTGCAGATCCGCCGCACGACGATCCGCGGCGGGGACGCCTTGAGCACGACCACGGCGTGGAACGGCGCCGGTGGCGGCATCGCGATCCGTGGACCGGCGTCGGTCCTGCTCGGCGCGCGCGCGGTGGTCAGCAACAACCAGGCCGTGCGCGGCGGCGGCATTGCCCTGATCGGTGGCCTGATCTCCGGCACCGTGCCCGACAAGGTCGATCTCTACCTCGACGAAGGCGCGAGCGTCAGCAGCAACGCGGCCAGCGCGGAGGGCGGCGGCATCTACTGCGGTGGCAATTCCGTTTCGAGCGGACCGACCTTCGGCGCGCGCCACGGCAGCATCATCGCGATCGATACGACGATCGCCTTCAACAGTGCCGGCGGACTCGGCGGCGCATTCGCCTGCTCGGGGACGGTCGAGGGCGGCGGCGGGTTCCAGCCGCGCCCGCGCGCAAACGCGGCCGTGCTGATCCTCGGCAACTCGACGACCGGCGGTGGCGGCTGCGCGGCAGGCGCCGGCACGCTCGACACGACGATCCCGCAGGGCAGCGACGGCTTTCGCCCGCTCGGCGCGGCCGACGGCGAGAACGGCCTGCTCGCGATCGCCAACAACACCGGTTCGCGTCCGGGCATGTGCCTGTCCTCGAGCCGCTCGATCGGCACCGACAACTATCCCAACGGTCCGAGCGCGTTCAAGCTGCAGAACCTGGTCGTCACCGGCCAGAACGGCAGCGGCACGCTCGGCATCTCGGTGACCCGCGAAGAGATGCGCCTGCGCATCCAGCCGTCGGGGCGCAACGTCGCTTGCACGTTCTTCGAACCGACGCCGTGCGTGTCGTTCACCGCCAACGAAGCATCCGGCAGTGCGGGAACCGGATCGGTGACGCCGCTCGTCGACAACCTCGGCACGCTCGAACTGGTACGCGCGTCGATCCGCGACAACGTCACGCGCAATGCGCTGATCCGCAACTATTCGGGCTCGAACTTCGTGACCAGCAGCCTGATCGTCGGCAACCGCGTCGAGTCGAGCGCCTCGGATCCGACGCGCTCGGCCTTCGAGGTCGGCGGCAACCTGCTGATGGGCACGCTGACCGCGCGCCACAACACCGTCGTGTTCTCGACCCCGCTCGACCGCTTCGTCAACCTCGCCTACGCGACATCGCAGGCCTCCGTGCGCGCGAACATCTTCGCCTCGAGCGCGTCACCCGCGCCGGCCAACTTCGGCGGCCTCGCACCGAACGTCAATTTCCGGCGCGAGTGGTGCGGCTTCTTCCAGCGCACCGACGACTTCGCCACGCACACGGTCGTCAACGACCCGACCAGCGGCACGTTCCAGGTCCTCTCCCCCGCCTCGTACTCGCTCGAACCCGGCACGTTCGCCCCCGGCGACGGCCTCGTCGACTGGTGCACGAAGTCGGTCGCCGACGACTTCTACGGCGCGCCGTTCGGCAGCGTGGCGCTCTACCCCGGAGCCGGTCCGGCCGACATCGGCGCGGTCGAGAACCGCAGCGACGTGATCTTCGCGGATGGCTTCGAGCGGTAGCCGAAGCAGCGGAGCAAGCTCCGCCCTACGGTAGAGCCGAGCTTGCTCGGCTGAAACGTCGCGACGAAGAAAGCAGCGGAGCGAGCTCCGCTCTACGGTAGAGCCGAGCTTGCCCGGCTGAAGCGTCGCGACGGAGAAAGCAGCGGAGCAAGCTCCGCCCTACGGTAGAGCCGAGCTTGCTCGGCTGAAACGTCGCGACGAAGAAAGCAGCGGAGCGAGCTCCGCTCTACGGTAGAGCCGAGCTTGCCCGGCTGAAGCGTCGCGACGGAGAAAGCAGCGGAGCGAGCTCCGCTCTACGGTAGAGCCGAGCTTGCCCGGCTGAAGCGTC